>NZ_JCAXDW010000013.1:0-140150 GCF_059759235.1 Paeniglutamicibacter sp. GQ140 | reverse complement strand
CGATCGTGCTCCTGCGCTTGAAACGGAGCGATCAGCGGAGAAGACACAGGTGGCCTCGTCATTTGGAGACCAGGTTTGAGTGGATGAACACTGCGTGACCCCATTTTCATGTCGGCAGTACCAATCTCTGCTGCTGTTCGGGGTGATTCATTATCCCATCGCACTTGGGGGTACATAGGCGGCCCAACGACCGCTGCCTGCAGACGCTACCTCTACCCAAAGCAGCAGAGAATCACGGGTTCAACTCAATGCTCAGCAAAGTGCGCAGTCTGCGAATCGATTCAAACAGGGGTTTTGGATCTTTGAAGCCGAATCCGTTCTTCTCGATCATCAAACTTTCGCTGAACTGACTCTGGCCGCGAATGTACCAACGGCGCATACTGATGGGGCAGGAAAACCTACACACACCAGACCTTGGAAGGGCGTGCGGACATGGTTGGCTCATGGCAAGCATTGGTTATTGACTGCGAAGACCCCGATGCACTGGCAAGTTTCTACGAGGAACTGTTGGGTATGGTGCGCGTGGAAAACGATGATGATTGGGTAGGGATTGGCGATGCCCCGGATCGCCCGGCCATAGCCTTTCAGCGCGTGGAGCCTTACGTCGCCCCTGAATGGCCAGGGCACGTTCATCCGCAGCAGGCCCACATCGATGTCAAGGTCAAAGACCTCGATCTGGCCGAAGCCGAAGTCCTGTCCATGGGTGCAACTGCAATGGGTGCAGGTTCTAAGACTTACCGTGTCTATCTCGATCCGCAGAAGCATCCGTTCTGCTTGGTGAGCTGGTAACAACTGGTGTCGCGCAGCATTTCCTGAATGAAGGGTGTAGCGGCGTCCAACCGAACGCCAATTGAGTCATCGACGCTGTCTTGACCCTTGAAGGCACCAAGAGCTTAGGACAGCTATTCCCGCGATCTATCTAGCCATGACGTCCTCCGGCGGTGGCGAGGTCCGGCAGTGAGCTGCCAGCACGTATGTGGGACCAACCGGCACAAGGTGAGCAGTTTGGTGGTCAACCTGCGGCTCGTGAACCTGACCCAGCGCTAGGCAGTTGAGTGAGTCCGACAACGATTGTGCGAATACTGCCGGCCAGGCAGTCGCGACAGCTCGGGCCCGACCGGTTGTGTTGAACCGTGGTGTCGGACCTCAATGTCCCCACGGTGGACAGCATGTGGAGGTGAAGACAAGGGCGCTCGTATCAACCATCTCTGCGAGCGAAGCGGCTCCGATTCAAAATCCATGCACTGTGCACGGCGATTTTGTCGAAATCTCTGTCAAGATGAAGGAAATGAAGGACCGCACATCCTGGACCTTGGGGACGCTGATCAATGTGCGAATGAATTGGGGGATTGGAATCATGGGCATGGGGGATGCCAGATCGATGCGGCGCAATGTCGCTGTATTCCTGGACATGGAAAACCTTGTGGGAGGAAAAACGGCGGAAGCTACCGGGTTGCGCCTGGGTGAGCTGGTCACCGCAATTGAAACAATTGTGCAGAAATCGGGCGTGGGTTCAAGAGCAGCCGTGATCCGTGCCTATGCGCATTGGGGCAGTAAGGTGATGGCCGGGTTCCAGCGAGAGATGCTTGGGCTCGGCGTTGAACCTGTACAGATCTTTTCCTTCGAAAAGCAGGTCAAGAACGCTGCTGACATCGAATTGTGCGTGGACGTCCTGGCAGTGGTCCACGAGTCGCCCTGGATCGACGTGTTCGTGATCGCCACGGGCGATGGAGGTTTCGTTCCCCTGGTCCGACGGCTTCACGCCCTGGAAAAATATGTTGTTGTGGTGTCCACCAACGATCCGGAATCCGGTGTGGTCAATGCCCTGCTGAAGGCCGTGGCCGACGAATATCACCAAGTTCAGATGTCGCAAGTGGACGCAGCGATCCAATTGCAGTCGGTGCGTGTCCCCGAACCCTTGATTGCTTCGCCGGCCAATCTGCATCGGAATGTTCCCACGGCGGTGTCGCCGAAGAACCCGAAACCCAAACAGGCACCAAACAAGGCGAAGCCCAAACAGGCTTCCGAGAAGGCTCCAAAACCAACGGCCGAGGAACAGGCCAAGGCCGCAGACATCAAAGTCTTACGCCGCGCGATTCTGTCGATAATCAGGGAGAACCCGGATCTCGTGATCTCGAATCGAGTCAATGCTGGTGCTCTGGGTCAACATCTTCGCAGCGAGCACCCGCAGCTCAGTTACAAGGGCTGTGGATCCAAGACACTGGGCGCCTTCTTGAGACTCCACTGCGACTTGGCTGTGGTCACCCCTCGCGCGTTACACATCTCTGGCCCAACAGCCGCCATGCATAGCGCCTGAAAATTCACCCGACCAGCAAAGACCGTCGGTGGTGTCGATGCCTGTTCCAGAATTCTAAGTGGACGCGGTATTCAAGCAATTCACGGACGGGGCTCTGGGCCCCGACGGCAGGGCCACCGGATCGGCAGGGCTGACGCTGAGCTTGGTGGGCTCCAAAATGCGGAGCATTCGGCGGTTACTGGAGTCGCCATCGCCAGATGGATCAGCAGGGAGATTCGACCATTACTCGGTACATTGCCGCATTGCGATAGCACCAATCGTTTCGTATAGCCATGGCGTAGTCCAGCGTCTGGTTGTACCCTGACACCAGGGAACAATTGGCTTGGGGCCACGGCAGCCCGGACTGCCGATCGCATTTAGTGGGGACAGATGCAGAACAAGAAATGGCTTGCATGGGCGCTCGCCGTCATCGTGGTGCTCGTCGGCGCAACTATTGCTTTTAACGCCGCTGCGCGGACGCCGGCTGCCGGCGGAGCAAGCAGTGGTCCAAGTCCGAGTGCCACGGAACCGGCCATCGCTCCGACGAGTTCCGCCAGCTCAAGCGCGAACGAGCCAAGCAAGAATAGCTCCGCTGCCGCGTCCACCGCAAAACGTCCATCCTCCATGCCGCCGGCATCCAGTGCAACGGGAACGAAGGAAGCTGGATCGCCGCCCGCTTCGGCTCCTGCCACGGAAGTTGAATCACCCAAGCTGGAGGTTCCGGCCACCAGCGTGCCCAAGGCAACGACCTTGCCCAAATCGGTGAAAAAGGCCCCGGTGCTCTCGGGGACCGTGCCGAGGGAAGGAACCGCCAAGGGGGAACTCACCTCTGGATTCCCAACCAAGGCTCTGCCCATCCCGCAAGGTGCACGCATCATCGATTCCTCGGTCAGCACCCAAAAGCGAAACGTCCAGGTCGCAGTCAACTACCGCACTTCCATGAGCGTTGAGGCGGTGCTGAAGTTCTACGAATCCGAGGCAGCCAAGCGCGGTTGGGTCGCCACCCGGGGAACGGCCGCCGACGGTGCCAAGAGCATCACGCTGGGGTTCGGCGATGACACGATGGCTGCCACGGTGCGGACAGCTCCCACGGGGGCCACCACCGTTGCCGCCTTTGGCACCTACGAAGTTGGAAGTTAGTTCGGTGAAACCCAAGCGACAGTTCATTGTTGCCGCCATGGTGCTGGTTGCAGTCCTTGCTGCCGCCGGATTCGCGGTGAACTCGTTCATGGGGTTCAGGGAAAGAACGCAAACCCCTGCCATCGCTGCCCAGGAAAACCCCGAAGGCATTGCGCAGATCCCGTTGGGGAACACGGTGGTATTCCGCGACACCCGTGACGGCAACGACTATGGCAGGGTCGCGTGGCTTCCCTTAGACGCGCCGGATGGCGAACGGACGACCACGTCGCTGTCCTGCGACCGGGTGTACCGCACCGGCGGGATGCTTTCCTGCCTGAGCGCCCAACGCGGCATGAACACCAGCTACAACTCGAGTGTCTACAGCATCGGGGGGCACCTGCTTGCCCAACGCCCCCTGCCCGGAGAACCAAGCCGCACTCGGGTCTCCGCGACCGGCACGGTGGGTACCACGGCGTTCATCACCGGGGAGTCCTATGAATTTGTCGGATTCTCCACGCAGACGACCATTGCCGCACCCGGTGGAACCGACTACGGGAACCTGCAGGATTTCGAGATCTTGGTCGGTGACAAGAAGTTGATTGCCGAAGACCGGAATGTCTGGGGCGTGACCTTCGCCAAGGATGCCAAGACGTTCTACGCGACGGCGGCGTCGGGGAAGCAGACGTGGCTGATGCGTGGATCCCTCACGGAAAGAACCATGCGTGCGGTGGTCGAGAATGCGGAATGCCCGTCGATCTCCCCGGATGGCAAGTTCATTGCCTACAAGAAGCGACGCGTGGATTCGGTGCTGGCCCATTGGGACATTGCCGTGTATGACATTGCCAAACGGACCGAGCAGCTCTACTCCCTGGAATCCGGCTTTGACGACCAGCTCGAGTGGCTGGATCCGGACACCCTGCTCTTTGGCCAGCCCCGCGAGGAGACCCCGGGGGATGCTGACATCTTCTCCCTGGACCTGGTGCCCGGTGCTTCCCCGAAGCTGTTCATTGAACATGCGTGGTCGCCCTCCATCCAGCGTTGAAGCGACGGGCAACGGGCGGCCAAGGTGTCGGGAACGGCTGCAGTCCCCAGCGCCTACGCCAAGGCGAAATCCAGGTCCCGGAAGTGGCCGTTGTGAAATGCCTCGGTGGATGATCTCATGACTCCACCGTGGTGGCAGCCGCGACCGCACGTGCCCCGCTGAGGGTCGTGGGGCCCGGCAGCGACCTCACGGGCGGAGACGCCTGCCGGGGTGGAGGCAGGGCCCCTTAGAAGCCGTGAAGGGCCGGTGTACGCTCCGGCCGGAAGTGCCATCGTTGATGCGACGGTGGCGCTGTGCCATCCGCGGGTGCTTGTCCAAAAGGACGTCGCCGTGGCCACCGCGCTTCCCGGGTCGGCACCGGGGATCTTGGTGATTGAACGTGCGTGGTCGCCCCCGATCCAGCGTTGAGGAGATGGATCGAGGGCGACCACGGGTGGGAAACGGCTGCGGGCGCAGTGCCTACGGCCGTGAGTAGATCAGGTCCACGAAGTAGTTATTGCGCAATGTCGTGGTGGAAGCCGGCATGACACCACCTGTTCCATAGCGGTGTCGGCCGTTACTGGTGGCCGCCGTGATGGTCCCGTCGGTGAACTTCTTGGCGAAGTACAGAGACGTGGTAGAGACGTGGCCCCTGGGTGCAAGATACGAGACCGTGTAGGTTCCGGCTGGCAGTGCCACCGGCGTGGCGAAGGTGGCGCTTTGCCAGCCCCGGGTGCTTTCCCCGGTGAACGTCACCGTGGCCAGCCGCTGCCCGGAGTTGTTCCAGATGCTTCCGGTGTGCGTTCCGGTGTTGGTGCTCTCCTTGTAGAACCTCACCCCGTGGGCGGTGATCGGAACGGTGGTGCTGAACCGCAGCCCGACTTCAATCGAACGGGAGTCCATGGAATCCGAAAGCAACGGAAGCGTGGACCCGAACAGGTTCACCGTTGTCGGCGTCGGCGTCGGCGTGGGCGTGGGCGTGGGCGTCGGTGTTGGAGTCGGTGTTGGTGTTGGCGTGGGCGTTGGAGTCGGCGTTGGTGTTGGCGTGGGCGTTGGAGTCGGCGTTGGAGTGGGCGTCGGTGTCAATGTTGGAGTCGGAGTCACCGTCTGTGTGGGAGTCGGGCTTGGCGTCGGTGTCGGCGAAGGCGCCGGGGCGGTCACCGTGCTGTAGACAAGATCCACGAAGTAGTTCGTGTCATTCCAGGAGTTGCTCGGGACGGTGCCTCCTGCCCCGTAGACGAAGAGTCCGTTGCTTCCCATGGTGCTCAGGGCACCGACGGTGCGCGGCTGCGCAAAATCACCCGAAGTGTAGGCATAGCCGCCATTGGGGGCATGATAGGAAATGATAAACGTTTGGTTTGCCGCAATGCGCACAGGGTTGCTGAGCTGCACCGTTTGCCATCCCGAGGCGGTTTCGTTCGAGAACGTCGCGGTGGCCAGACGAGTCCCGGCCTCGCTCCACACCGAACCGGTATGGACACCCGTGTTCGGGGTTCCCTTGTAGAACCGGATCGCCGAAACATCGATGTCCTTTGTGGTCTGCAGTCGCACGCCCAACTCAACGGAACCGTTGTCTTGCGGGTCCAGGTTGGCAGGTACCTGCGTGCCCAGGAACGTCGCCGGCGTACCGCCTGCGTTCTCCGTGGAGAACGACCAGGCTTGGTCGGTTAGCACCGCACCGGAGGTGCTGGTGACATTCTTCAAAGCCACGGAATATGTCTGGCCATTGGCCAGGGCCTGGGTGGGCGTAAACGTCAGGGTCCTGCCGTCACTTGACTTGGACGCTGCGCCGGGAACCGAACCCGCCGGACCGCTGAGTGTGTACTGGAAGCCGGAAGCAATTTCCTGGTTCAGGACGGTGACCACCTTGGCTGCGACGGGAACTTCGGTGGCCCCCGGTGCCGGGGATTGCGAGACCACGTTGATGGCCTGTGCTCCGTCGGGAACGAACGCCACGTCGACCAGGTAATCGGTGCTGGTGGCATTGTTCGGGTATCCCAGCGAGTACGTGAAGACGCCGGCCGTGTTGTTGGTGCGCAGCGGGCCATAGCTCTTGGCATCCATCAGGCCGTTGGGCGTCACCGAGTAGGTACCCTCCGTCGTGTAGGCAACCACATATTCGGTATTGGCGCTCACTGCCACCGGAGTGGAGAAGGCTGCATACTGCCAGCCTGAGGCGCTGTTGTTGGCGAAGCTGACGCTTGCCAGCAGTGCGCCGCTTGCGGAGAACAACTTGCCGGTGTGGGCGCCGATGTTGCCCGCGTCCTTGTAGAACTGGACTCCCGAGACCTTGCCGCTCTCGGTCGGCGTGAAGCGCATGCCCAGGGTCAGCGAGGTACGGTCGTCAATCAGGCCGGTGGTTGGAACCGCCGAGTCTTGGTACAGCCCGCACGGGCAATCCCCGGCGGCGGTGTCGGCCAGCACGGTAGTGAAACTCCAGCTCGAGCCGCTGCTGACGGCATTGCCCAGTGCGTCCTGCGCGGACACCGTGGCCGTGTAGCTGGTTCCCCTGGCCAAGGCGTTTGTCGGGGTGAACGTCGCCCGGCGCGCAGTGGAGTCATAACTGGTGGATCCGGCCACGGATGCGCCGGCCGCGGTCTTCAGGGACACGTTTACGGTTCCCGGCTGCACGGCGCGAGAGAACGTCACGGCAATCGGCGTGCCCAGGGGCACGCTCCTGGCGGTGTCGAGGGGGCTGGGGTTGAAGGCCCGCAAGGGGGAGGAATCCTGGGACTCGAAGATCGCGTCGACGTAGTAGTTGCTTTGCTGGTAGGTGCTGGTGGGCATTGACCCGTTGGTGTCGTAGACGCCGGCGGGGTTGGCCCCGAAGCCTCCGGCCACGTTGAGTGGATCGAGGGTGATTCCCGCATAGGCCAGCAGGTAGTTCTTGACCGCATAGTGCCCGGTCGTCGTCGAGTAGGAAACGACATACTCGGTTCCCGCCGTGACCGAAATTGGGGAAGCAAACCTGGCTTCCTGCCAGCCACTGGCGGTTTCGCCCGAGAACGACACCGTGGCCAGGCGTTGGCCGTCCATGGACCACACGGAGCCGGTGTGCGGTCCGGTATTGGCCGCGCTCTTGTAGTAGCGGACACCCGCGATGATGCCGTCACTGGTCGGGGTGAAACGCAGCCCCAACTCCACGCCATACGGATCTTCCGAATCGGGCTGGTCGGGAGCCGTCTCGCCAAACACGCTGTACGGGCCGGTGACGGTGAGCGGAACGACCGTGGCGGTTGCCGGATAGTTTCCACTGTCGTCGATGCCACGCACCCACAGTGCCTCGCCGTCGATGCCGTGCTGGACGTAGTTAAAGGACCAACTGGTGGTTCCGGTGGCCGGGTGCCAGTGGGCCCCGGCATCGGTGGAGTATTCCACACCGGCCACCACGCCGCCGCCGGCATCCGCCGCGGTTCCGGTGACCGTGTACTTCTTCCCGTTCTTGGCCGCAGCCGGTGGCGGAGTCGTGATGCTGATGCTCGGTGCGGTCGTATCGGTGGACTTGGTGGCCGGCACGAGCCCCGTCATCAAGGTAGAGGGTTGGGCCCCCATGTCTGCCAGAAGGTTGACCTGCGCCTGCTGCATGATCGGATCCGCGGGGGCGCCCTCACCGTCGTGTTCCGCATCCAGGCCCCAAGCCCATTGAATCGACCCTGCAGAGAACACGAGTGCACCGCTGGGAGCCTTATAGAGGGTCAGGTGGTGAGTGGTAGTGCCCGGAGCCACGGTGTTGCCGAAGTCCTGCAGGTACTGCGGGACGTTTCCGGTGGTGGTGGACAGGAAAACCTGCCCGGCCGGCCTGAAGCCATTGTCCGGGGCCTCGTTGGACTCGTACCCGATGGTGTGCGGCGCAAGTGCCCTTTTGGTTCCTCCGGCCAAGGATGTCAGTGGCGTGTTGCGCCATAGTCTGTTTTTGCCCTCTTGCGAACTGACAGTTACTGGCAGATCGCCGTCGTTGACCATGTAGAGCGTGCCAGTCAGGTTGTTCTCCGGTGCGCCGGCGCCTTGGGACGCCGGCGCGAACCGTGGATCACGATATGTTCCGGTCCATTCGCTGCTCGGGTCGATCTTGGCGTTGCTCCAGGTCTCCTTGTAGGTCACGAGGGTTCTATAGGCCTTCCCGTCAACGGTGGAGGCCTCGTACCGGGTGCGCCAGTAGCCTTCGTTTCCGGTCAGGAACTGAAGATTGACTCCGGCATCCCTGGCGGCCTCGATATTTTCCCGTTGTTTCCCGGACCAATATTCATCGTGCCCGACCGAAAGCATGACGTTGTGGTTGGTCAGAAGATTTCCTCGTCGATCCGTATCCACCCCGCTGATATAGCTGACGTCGTAGCCGTTGCGTTCCAGGAACCTGACCGTGGGGTACTCATTGGCAAAGTAGAAGTCCCTCTGATGGTTTGAACCTCGGGTGGCAAATGGTCGGTTGTAGCTCAGCTTGTAGGCGCGGCCATTCGCGGCGCCTTGATAGAAGCTTGAACCGCCGTAGGTGTTGTAGGCGTGCCACGTAGGATCGGAGGTCTGGAATACGACATCGGATTGGCTCGAGTCATCGCGCACTATGAAGGTGATGTGGCTGGCGGCATTGATGTCAGGGCGGTAGATGTTCGCGATGTAGATGCCTGACACGGCATCGGCAGGAACGTTCCAGCTGGCCGAAACCCCCCAGTTGCCGCAGTCCACCAATTCCGTGGCCACGTCGTTGAGGCACGAAGGCTGGTTTTGGGGTAATGGTGCAGATGGCGTCACCGTTGCCACCTGGCGCGCGCCTTTTCCTTGATACCAGCCGGTGCGGAAGATATCGACCGTGTATTCCCGTGCATCCGTGTCGATCTTGAAGTCGATCCTTTGGCCGACGTTGACACTGATCTCGGTCGCGAATCCCTGAATCGAATCAGACCCAGCTCCATTGATGTCCCAGTTTTCCGGATCTGTTCCGGGCTTCGAGTTTTCGCAGACAATCTTGTTGGCCCCGGGCGCGCAGGGATCTGCCGCCACCGAGCTGGGGGCCGTCAAGGTGACTGCGACCATGGCCAGTGCACTGGCCAACGCCAGGAATCGCCGGGATTTCCTGGTCGGGGGAGGCGGTGTGCCCTTGGAGTGGTTCCGGTGCGCGTACTTGCGCCGATTGGGCCCAAATAATCCAAACGACAATGCCATGACTTTTCCCCACGAATCCGCGCGTGCGGCCTAGCCGCGCCACGTCCCCAGTCCCACGTATCTGGCTTGAGTGTAGGATTTTGGCAATTAAGCTAACAAGCGTAATTCATACTCGGATTCGGTCCTGCCGCCACGTGTTTGAGAGAATATGAACATGGAACCCCTCGGTAGTAACCAGGCCCCCGCGCAGGGCAAAAAGATCACCATTAACGCCTCCACCCTCTCCTTGGCCGTCATGGTCACGGTGTTCCTGGTGGCCGTCGTCTTTGCCGCCAACCAGAACGACGTCATTGGCTGGCTCGTCGTGGTCATTTCGCTGGGTTGGCTGCTGCTTTCGGCGTTCCTGGTCTTCGGGCTCAGGCGCGGCGCGGCGAAGATGACCAGCCAGCTCAAGGCCGCCACTGCTGCCGCCGCCACGCGCGGACAGGGTGCGCCAAGCGCCGGCACCGTCGTCATGGACGAGGCAACGCGCAACCGCGACCTGAAGCTTGACCACTCCTTCAAGATCATCCAGGTGCAGACGCAGGTTGTGAATGAATACCGGGTCCAGGACGGCGAAGAGGCCGCGGGGATGGTCGACCGTGCCCTGGAAACCATCGAGATCACCGCATCCAACGCGCGCGACATGATGAAGCCCTCGGGCCGCGGCGAGCCCATGACGGGCGAGGTCATCGACTAGCTTTTCCCTGGCGCCGCGGCACGGCGACACCCCCGGCGGTGCCGGGGAGAACCCTTGAACAAATATCGATAAGGTGGATGGCGTGATACCTACCTCAGAAGAGATCCTGGCCAAGTCCGAGAACGCGCTGCGCGTCGCCTCGGTGAACGTCAACGGCATCCGTGCCGCCTACAAGCGCAACATGGCCGACTGGATCGACGCCCGCGACACTGACATCCTCTGCCTGCAGGAGGTGCGCGCGCCGGATGCGATCGTGCGCGAGCTGGTCGGCGAGGGCTGGCACATTCTGCATGCCGAGGCCAAGGACAAGGGTCGCGCCGGGGTCGCGGTGCTGTCGCGCGCCGAGCCGACCGCTGTGCGCGGGCACATCGGCGAGGAATACTTCGCCGAGTCCGGGCGCTGGGTGGAAGCGGACTTCACCATGCAGGACGGCAGCACGCTGTGCGTGGTCTCCGCCTACGTGCATTCCGGCGAGCTGGGCACCCAGAAGCAGGAAGACAAATACCGTTTCCTCGAACGCATGAATGTGCGCCTGGTCGAGCTGAAAAGCGAGAAGGACCATGTGCTGGTGGTGGGCGACCTGAACGTCGTGCACACCGAGAAGGACATCAAGAACTGGAAGCCGAACCACAACAAGCGCGCCGGTGTCATGGACGAGGAGATCGCCTACTTCGACGGCTTCTTTGGCGCCGAGATCGGCTATAAGGACGTGGCCCGGGAGCTGGCCGGCCCCGACGCACAGGGCCCCTACACCTGGTGGTCCTTCCGCGGGCAGGCATTCGACAACGACGCCGGGTGGCGCATCGACTACCACATGGCCACCGCGGACCTCACGGCGAAGGCCATCAAGTCCCACGTGGACCGAGCCTCGGCCTACGATTTGCGCTTCTCCGACCACGCACCGCTGGTCGTCGACTACCAGTTCTAAAGGACCAACCCCACGCATGAGCGAAACACTCGCCACCCCCGCACGTCCCCGCGTTCTCTCCGGAATGCAGCCTTCCGGAGACTCGCTGCACCTGGGCAACTACCTGGGTGCCCTGGTCAACTGGGTCAAGTCCCAGGACGACTACGACGCGTTCTTCTTCATCCCGGACATGCACGCCATCACGGTGCCGCAGGATCCCGCGGAGCTGCGCAACCGCACCCGGATCACCGCAGCCCAGTTCATTGCCGGCGGCATCGACCTGGAGAAGTCAACGCTCTTCGTCCAGTCGCAGGTGCCCGAGCACGCGCAGCTGGCCTGGGTGCTCAACTGCCTGACCGGCTTCGGCGAGGCCAGCCGCATGACCCAGTTCAAGGACAAGAGCGCCAAGGGCGGTGCCGACGTATCCAGCGTGGGCCTGTTCACCTACCCGGTGCTCATGGCCGCCGACATCCTGCTCTACCAGCCCCAGGCCGTTCCGGTGGGAGACGACCAGCGCCAGCACGTGGAGCTGGCCCGCGACCTTGCCAACCGCTTCAACCACCGCTATGGCGAGACCTTTGTGGTGCCGGAGGCCTTCATCAAGAAGGAAGGGGCCCGCATCTACGACCTGCAGAACCCGACCTCCAAGATGTCGAAGTCGGCCTCCAGCCCCAACGGGCTGATCAACGTCCTGGACGAGCCCAAGACGGTCGCCAAGCGCATCAAGTCGGCAGTCACCGACGCCGACACCGTCGTGGCCCACGACCGGGCCAACAAGCCCGGGGTGACGAACCTGCTGGAGATCCTCTCGGCCGTGTCCGGAACCCCGATCCCGGCCCTGGTCAACGAGTTCGAGGGCAAGATGTACGGCCACCTCAAGGTGGCGGTGGCCGACGCCGTCGTCGAGGCGCTGACCCCGGTCCGCACCCGCACGCTGGAACTGCTCCAGGACCCTGCCGAGCTGGACTCGATCCTGGCCGCCGGCGCCCTCAAGGCCCGCGAGGTCGCCTCCAGGACGCTCGCGGATGTCTACGAGCGCGTTGGCTTCATGGCTCCCCTGGGAGGGATCCGCTAGCGATGGGCACCACGGCGGGGGAGACGACCGGCAGCGACGTCGCGGAGGCGACGGCGCTGGGGGTTGTCATTGAGATCCCGTCCCCCCTTGAAGGCCCGCTGCGGGCCTGGCGCCAGCGCTACGGCGGGGACCGGTCCGCGAACATAGCACCGCACATCACCCTGGTCTCCGGCTCCACCACCGACTGGGATGCTGCGGTGCGGCACGTGCACCGGGTCGCGGCCCGCGCATCCTCCTTCACGGTGCGCCTGCACGGCACCGGGACCTTCCGGCCCATCACCCCGGTGGTGTACCTGAACGTCGAGGAGGGGGCCGAGGCCTGCGGGAAGCTGCACGACGAGCTGCTGGCGGGCCCGATGAAGCACGAGGTGAGCTATGGCTACCACCCGCACCTGACGATCGCCCACGAGGCCGACGACGCCGCGATGGACCTGGCCCAGGAAGAACTCAAGGACGAATCCATGAGCTTCACGGTGGATTCCATCGGCCTCTTCGGCCTTGACGGCACCGGTGCCTGGTCGCTTCGTGAGGAGCTGGGCCTTGGCGGGCCGGCGCACTAGGGACGCCAAGGCCCCGGCGTGGGACGCGACCGGGGACGTTGAACCCGCAGATTCCCCGGCCGCCTCCTTTGACCCCGTGGCCGAGGAATCCGGAACCCGGGCACCGGGCGTCGTGGCGCGCCGCTTTGTCGGCGCCCCTCCCGTGGCTCCTCCCTCGCCCCTTGACCCGCGGGCCCTTCGCGCCTTTGCCCGGCTCAAGACCCAGGAACTGTATGCGGTGCGGGCCACCGGAACGCCCTGGCTGCGTTTCAGGGCCCACTGCATCCTGTTGGCCGCCAGGCTGTACGAGTTCTATCCCATGCGCGTGTGGAACCTGTATGTCCGCCGCCGGGGACCGCTGCTTGCAGCCGGCAGCGCCTACCGGATGTTCTTCTCCATCGCCGCGATGCTCGTGGCGGGATTTGCGATGCTGGGCCTGTTTGCCAGCGACAATCCGGTGCTGCGCGGCGGCGTGATCGACATGGTCGCCGCCAGCACCCCCGGGCTGATCGACACGGGCCACGGAGGACTGGCCAAGCCCGAGCAGCTGCTGGGGCTGCGCAGCTTCGGGATCACCCTGGTGGTTTCCCTGGTTGCCCTGGTCCTGACATCGCTGGGGTGGCTCTCGGGCTTGCGCGAGGGAATCCGCACCATCTTCGGCCTGAACCGGGACAGATCCAACCCGGTGGTCTCCCGGCTGCGCGATGCCCTGTTGCTGGTGGCCCTGGCCGTGGCCCTGATCGCCTCCAGCATTCTGGCGCTTGCCAGTTCGTCGCTGCTCGACTCCCTTGCCCACCTGCTGCACCTCAACGGCTGGTGGAGCAGCGCGCTGACCCGGGTGGCCTTCCTCGTGGCCATGTTCGCGCTCGATTGCGCCACGGCCTGGATCCTGTTGCGGGTGGCCTCGCGGGCCAAGGTGATCAACGGGGGACTGGGGGCCGGGGTGCTGCTGGCCGGCTCGGTGGCGGCGATCCTGCGCTTCCTTTCGGCCATGCTGCTGGCCTCGCTGACCAGCAACGTGCTGCTGGCACCCTTCGCGGTGATCCTCGGGCTGTTTGTCTGGTTCAACCTGCTCAGCCAGGTGTACCTGCTCGCGGCGGCGGTGGTCGCGGTGCGCGCGGCCGACCTGGCGCGGGCCCGGGCCGCGCTGCCCTAGGAGGCCGGTCCCGCCGCGGAAAGTCAGCCACCGCTTAAAGCGGTGTGGCCCGGCTTCCCCCGAGGGGAAACCGGACCACACCGGGGGTCTGGCCGAACCTAGATGGAACGGGCCAGGATTGCCTGCTTGACCTCGGCGATGGCCTGGGTCACCTGGATGCCGCGCGGGCATGCTTCGGTGCAGTTGAAGGTGGTGCGGCAGCGCCACACGCCTTCCTTGTCGTTCAGGATCTCCAAGCGCATGTCGCCTGCATCATCGCGCGAGTCGAAGATGAAGCGGTGTGCGTTGACGATTGCCGCCGGGCCGAAGTACTGGCCATCGGTCCAGAAGACCGGGCAGGAAGAGGTGCACGCGGCGCAGAGGATGCACTTGGTGGTGTCCTCGAACTTGGCGTGGTCCTCTGCCGACTGGTAGCGCTCCGCCGAGGGCTCGTGGCCCTTGTTGATGAGGAACGGCATGATCTCGCGGTAGGACTGGAAGAACGGCTCCATGTCGACGATGAGGTCCTTTTCAAGGGGCAGGCCCTTGATGGCTTCAACGGTGATCGGCTTGGAGTGGTCCAGGTCCTTGAGCAGGGTCTTGCAGGCCAGGCGGTTGCGGCCGTTGATGCGCATGGCATCGGAGCCGCAGACGCCGTGGGCGCAGGATCGGCGGAAGGACAGTGAACCGTCGTGGTCCCACTTGACCTTGTGCAGGGCGTCCAGCACGCGGTCGGTGCCGTACATGGTCAGCTCAAAGTCTTCCCAGTAGGCGTCTGCGGTGGTCTCCGGCAGGTACCGGCGGACGCGCAAGGTGATGTTGAACTGCGGGATTTCTCCGCCGCCGCCAACACCTGGCTTCAGCTCAATCTTCGATGCTGGTTCCGGAAGTTCCGTGCTCATTAGTACTTACGCTCCATCGGCTGGTAACGGGTGAAGATAACGGGCTTGGTTTCCATGCGGATGCCGGAAATGCCCTCGGTGGTGGCCGTTGCATCGCGGTAGGACATCGAGTGCTTCATGAAGTTCTCGTCGTCGCGGTTCGGGAAGTCCTCGCGGTAGTGACCGCCGCGGGATTCCTTGCGGTACATGGCGGCCGCGGTCATGACCTCGGCCATGTCCAGCAGGAAGCCAAGCTCGATGGCCTCAAGCAGGTCGAGGTTGAAGCGCTTGCCCTTGTCCTGGACCGCCACGTTCTTGTAGCGCTCGCGCAGTTCCTCGATGACCACCAGTGCCCGGTCCAGCGAGTCCTTGTCGCGGAACACCTGGACGTTGGCGTCCATGATGTCCTGCAGTTCCTTGCGCAACACTGCCACGCGCTCGGTTCCGGTGGAGTTGATCATGGCATCGATCTGGTCCGTGGTGAACTTCTCCGGATCCTCGGGAAGCTCCACGTACTCGGCGCCCAGGGCGTACTTGGCCGCGGAGATGCCGGCGCGCTTGCCGAACACGTTGATGTCCAGCAGCGAGTTGGTGCCCAGGCGGTTGGAGCCGTGCACCGAAACGCAGGCGACCTCGCCGGCGGCGAAGAGGCCCGGGATGACGGTGTCGTTGTCCTGGAGGACCTCGGCGTCGATGTTGGTCGGGATGCCGCCCATGACGTAGTGCGCGGTCGGGAAGACCGGCACCGGATCGGTGTACGGCTCCACACCCAGGTAGGTGCGGGCGAACTCGGTGATGTCCGGGAGCTTGGCGTCGATGTGCGCCGGCTCCAGGTGGGTCAAGTCGAGCAGGACGTAGTCCTTGTTCGGGCCGCAGCCGCGGCCCTCGCGCACCTCGTTGGCCATCGACCGGGCGACGATGTCACGCGGTGCGAGGTCCTTGATGGTGGGGGCGTAGCGCTCCATGAAGCGCTCGCCCTCGGAGTTGCGCAGGATGGCGCCTTCGCCACGTGCCGCCTCGGAGAGCAGGATGCCCAGGCCGGCCAGGCCGGTCGGGTGGAACTGCACGAATTCCATGTCCTCGAGCGGGATGCCCTTGCGGAAGGCGATGCCCATGCCGTCACCGGTGAGGGTGTGGGCGTTGGAGGTGGTCTTGAAGACCTTGCCGGCGCCGCCGGTGGCGAAGATGACGGACTTGGCCTGGAAGACGTGGAGTTCGCCGGTGGCCAGGTCGTAGGAAACCACGCCTGCAACGCGCTTCTGCTTGTAGGCGGTGCCGTCCTCGCGGAAGGCATCCTCCTCAACCATGAGCATGTCCAGGACGTAGAACTCGTTGTAGAACTCGACGTTGTGCTTGACGCAGTTTTGGTACAGCGTCTGCAGGATCATGTGGCCGGTGCGGTCCGCTGCGTAGCACGCGCGGCGCACGGCGGCCTTGCCGTGGTCGCGGGTGTGGCCGCCGAAGCGGCGCTGGTCGATCTTGCCCTCGGGGGTGCGGTTGAACGGGAGGCCCATCTTTTCCAGGTCGAGCACCGCGTCGATGGCTTCCTTGGCCATGACCTCGGCGGCGTCCTGGTCAACCAGGTAGTCCCCGCCCTTGACGGTGTCAAAGGTGTGCCATTCCCAGTTGTCTTCTTCTACGTTGGCCAAGGCCGCACACATGCCACCCTGCGCCGCACCGGTGTGCGAGCGGGTTGGGTAAAGCTTGGTGAGAACGGCCGTACGTGCGCGCTGGCCGGATTCGATGGCCGCGCGCATGCCTGCGCCGCCTGCTCCGACGATCACGACGTCGTACTTGTGTACCTGCATACCTGATGCTCTCTTTTCTTGAATTCTCTGCTTCGGCGAACGAACGGGGAGCCGAAGATTACTGGCAAGCCGGGATGGAGTTACCGGCGATGCAAGGATCGAAGGTGAAGATCACCAGGGTGCCCAGGACGACGATGACGATGGTCGCGACGTAGAGGATGCCCTTGAGCCACACGCGGGTGGCAGGCTTCTCGGCGTAGTCGTTGATGATGGTGCGCACGCCGTTGGTGCCGTGCAGCATGGCCAGCCAGAGCATGGCCAGGTCCCAGAACTGCCAGACCGGGTCGGCCCACTTGCCGGCCACGAAGCCGAAGTCGATGGCGTTGATGCCGTCGCCGACCATGAGGTTGGCGAAGAGGTGCCCGAAGATCAGGACGACCAGTGCGACGCCGGAGAGGCGCATGAAGAGCCATGCGACCATTTCGAAGCTGCCGCGCGACTTGCGTGCACGGTTGTACTTCGGATCAATGCGCTGGCTGCGGGGTGCAGCGATATCTGCCGACATGGGTTAGTGACCTCCAAAGGCGAGTGACAGGTGGCGGATGGAGAATGCCACCATGGTGATGACCCAGAGGGCCAAAACGCCCCAGAGCATCTGGCGGTGGTACTTGGTTCCCGACTTCCAGAAGTCGACCAGGATCAGGCGCAAGCCGTTGAACGCGTGGAAGACGATGGCGGCGACGAGGGCGGTTTCGCCCAATGCCATCAGCGGGTTCTTGTAGGTGGACATGACCGCGTCGTAGGCGCCGGGGGAAACCCGGACCAGGGACGTATCGAGCACGTGAACCAAAAGGAATAAGAATATTACGACACCTGTTACGCGGTGCCCCACCCAAGACCACATGCCTTCATGGCCGCGGTAGAGGGTGCCTGACGAAGCCTTCGACACTGAATTAACCTCCATGACTCGCAAGGGCGCATGTGTATCTTCCACACAATAAATTGACGCCTTGGTGCGAGCGTTCCTTGCCCGATCTTAGACCACCTTGGACGGGGGTGCCCATTCTTTCCGTGTGGCGTGTGAGTAGGCTCACCGGATGAAAGGGCGGATCGGCTAAACATCCGGGAAATGCGCGAAATACAATAGATTCCAATGCCCTATTTCGTTGGCGGCCAACACCGCATTCTTCGGGTTCATCCACTAGCCTTAGTCGGATGAACGCTGAACTCTTGGCACGATTCCACGGGGTCATCCCTGCCGGTGGTGTCGGCACCCGCCTGTGGCCGCTCTCGCGCGCCGCTGCCCCGAAATTCCTCCACGACCTGACCGGCTCGGGCTCTACGCTGATCCGTGCCACCTACGAGCGGCTGATCCCGCTGGCCGGTGACAACATCATGGTGGTCACGGGGCGCGCTCACCGCACCGCGGTGCTGGCGCAATTGCCCGAGATCGAGGACCTGAACCTGGTTCTTGAGCCGGACCCGAAGGACTCCGCGGCCGCCATCGGCCTTGCCGCGGCGATCCTCTACCTGCGCAACCCCGAGACCATCATGGGCTCCTTCGCGGCGGACCAGGTGATTGTTCCGGTCGAGGTATTCCAGGAAGCCGTGCGCGAGGCCATCCATACCGCGGCAACCGGCAAGATCGTCACCATCGGGATTCGCCCCACCCTGCCGTCCACCGGTTTCGGCTACATCCGGGCAGGGGAGCGCATGGACATTTCCGGCGCGCCCACCGCACGCGACGTGGTCGAGTTCGTGGAGAAGCCCGACGAGGACACGGCCCGCCGCTACCTGGCCGACGGCGGCTACCTGTGGAACGCCGGCATGTTCGTCGCCCCGGTGTCGTTGATGCTCGAGCACCTGGAGCGCAGCCAGCCCGAACTGCACGCGGGCCTGATGGAAATCGCCGCGGCCTGGGAAACCGGCGACCGCGTGGCAACCATCGACCGCATCTGGCCGACGCTGCCCAAGATCGCCATAGACTACGCCGTGGCCGAGCCCGCCGCCGCCGCCGGCGACGTGGCGGTGATCCCCGGGGTGTTCAACTGGGACGACGTGGGGGACTTCGCCGCCATCGGCCGGCTGAACCCCGCCAGCGAGAAGACCGGCGTCACCGTGGTCGGAGCCAATGCCCGCGTGTATTCGGACAACGCCACCGGCGTGGTGGTCACCGACTCCAAGCGCGTGATCGCCCTGATCGGAATCCACGACGTGGTCGTCGTCGACACCCCCGATGCGCTGCTTGTCACCACCAAGGAGCATGCCCAGTCGGTCAAGGGCACGGTGGAAAAGCTCAAGGAGGAAGGCGTCGTCGACGTCCTGTAGGCCTGGGGCCGGAATTTTCCGCCCTCTCCTTCCGATGCCCCGCCGGCAGCGCCGGTCCCGCGTTCGCCGCGGGGCATTTTGTTCCGGCGCGAACGGGCGCGCATTAAAGAGGTGCACGTGAGCGGGGCAACAATTCGAAGCGGACTGCACAAGCTCAGGTCCCAGCGCGTATTGTCGGTTAGGTGCGCACGAGTATGAATGAAGACCTGAAACTGCCCTCCGTCAAGCCCTGGGTCAAGCCCCTGGTTGACGAGCTGGTGGCATTCCGTCGAGAGGTCCATGCGAACCCGGAGCTCTCGTTCGCCGAATACAAGACGACCGAACGCATCCTCACTCGGCTGCGCGACGTGGGCCTGCACCCCGTGGCCCTGGAGGACACCGGCGCCTACGTGGACATCGGGTCGGGGCCCATCGCCCTGGGGTTGCGCGCCGACATCGATGCGCTGCCGATCCTGGAGGAAACCGGGCTGGACTACGCCTCGGTGGTGGACGGGGTCGCGCACTCCTGCGGACACGACATCCACACCACCGTGATGCTCGGGGTGGCCAAGGTGCTCAAGTCCATCGACGACGAGACGCCCCTGGGCGCACGGATCCGCGTGATCTTCCAGCCCGCCGAGGAGAAGATGCCCGGCGGCGCCCTGACGGTCATCGCCGCCGGGGTGCTGGACGAGGTCCCGCGCATCCTGGCCCTGCACTGCGAGCCGCGCATCGACGCCGGGAAGATCGGCACCCGCATCGGCGCCATCACCAGCGCGAGCGACACCATCAAGATCGAGCTGACGGGCAGGGGCGGGCACACCTCCCGCCCGCACCTGACCGAGGACCTGGTCTTCGCCATGAGCCAGATCGCCACCAACGTGCCCGCGGTGCTGGGCCGGCGCATCGATGTGCGCAGCGCCGTCTCGGTGGTCTGGGGCCAGATCCACGCCGGAAGCGCACCCAATGCCATCCCCGCCACCGGCTACCTGGCCGGCACCATGCGCTGCCTGGACGGCGAGGCGTGGAAGGGTGCCGGGGACCTGCTCGACGAGGTGGTGCGCCAGGTGGCAAGCCCCTACGGCGTCGAGGTCAAGCTCGAGCACATCCGCGGCGTGCCCCCGGTGATCAACACCGAGGAGGAGACGGACCTTATCGAGGATTCGGCGCGCGCCGAGATCGGCTCGTCGGCCATTGTGCTCACCCCGCAGTCCATGGGCGGCGAGGATTTTGCCTGGATGACCAGCATGGTGCCCGGCGCCATGATGCGCCTGGGCACGCGCACCCCGGGCGGGGAGGACTACGACCTGCACCGCGGGGACTACATTCCCGACGAATCGGCCATCGAGGTGGGCGTGACGGTCATGGCCGCGGCGGCGGTCCGGGCGATTGCCCAGCTGAAACTGGCTACCGAGGGGTAGCCCCGGGTCGTAGAGTTATCTGGTTGTAACATTTTTCGTCATTACGTTAAGCGTTTTACCGGTTAGGCTATGTGGTTGTGAAGCCGTTCTTTCCGAACGTGCCCTGTCCCACATACCTGGTTCCGGGCGCGCATGCGGGGGAGTTGCTGATTCATGCCGGCACCACATGTGGCCGGCGGCAGTGCACCACCGATCGTGGGCATGGATTCCGGCCAGGGAGCCCCTGGGAGTCCGGGCCACGGTACTTGTAGCTCGTAACTATATGGAGGAAATCCCTATGCGCAACATCAAGCGCAAGACCGGTATGGCTGCTGCCGTGCTCGGCATTTCTGCACTCGTCCTGACCGCCTGCGGCGCCGCACCCGAGGAAGGCGAGGGGCCGAACGCCTCCTCGGACTACCTGGGCTGCATCGTCTCCGACTCCGGCGGATTCGACGACCAGTCGTTCAACGAATCCTCCTTCCGCGGCCTGACCCAGGCAGGCAAGGACCTCGGATTCACGCCCAAGAGCGCCGAGTCCAAGGCCAACTCCGACTTCGCCACCAACCTCAATGGCATGATGGTCGCGGACTGCAACCTGACCCTCACCATCGGCTTCCTGCTGGGCGACGCCACCAAGGCCGCGGCCGAGGCGAACCCGGAAAAGCACTTCGCGATCGTCGACTTCAACTACGACAAGCCGATTGCGAACGTCAAGCCGATCGTCTACGACACGGCCCAGGCCGCCTACCTGGCCGGCTACGCCGCCGCCGCGCAGTCCAAGACCGGCAAGGTCGCGACCTTCGGCGGCATCAAGATCCCGACTGTCACCATCTTCATGGACGGCTTCGCCGACGGCGTGGACAAGTTCAACGCCGACAAGAACAAGAACGTGAAGCTGCTGGGCTGGGACAAGGACAAGCAGGACGGCACCTTCACCGGGGACTTCGAGAAGCAGGACAAGGGCAAGCAGGTCACCAACAACTTCCTGGACCAGGGCGCGGACGTCATCATGCCCGTCGCCGGTCCGGTCGGCAAGGGTGCCGGCGCCGCCGTGAAGGCCGCCAACGCCGCGGGCAAGTCCGCCGCACTGGTGTGGGTCGACTCCGACGGCTTCCTGACCGCCCCCGACTACAAGGACGTCATGCTGACCTCGGTCATCAAGACCATGGACAAGGCCGTCGAAGACGTCGTCACCGCGGACAAGAACGGCCAGTTCGACAACACCGCCTACGTCGGCACGCTGGAGAACACCGGTGTCGCCCTGGCCCCGTTCCACGACTTCGATTCCGAGGTCTCCGCGGAGACCAAGGCCGAGCTCGAGGCCCTGAAGGCAGGCATCATCGACGGCTCGATCAAGGTCGAATCGAAGGCCAGCCCCAAGTCCTAGCACCGGCACACCCGGCGGGTTGAAGGCAAGCATCACCACACGGCGCGCTGCCGGCCCCCTGCTCCCCACCCCTGGTGGGAACGGGCGGGGGCTGGCGGTGCGCCGTTGGCCTGCATAGTCTTGGAACCAGCCGGCACGGGCAATGCGGCGGAAGCCCCCCCAGGGGAGTTCCGCCGGTATCTGACAACCAAGAATGGTGGTGTCGTGAAACTCGAACTCCAAGGAATCTCCAAGGCGTTTGGATCGTTCTACGCCAACGAGGACATTGACCTCGTCGTCGAAGAGGGGCAGATCCACTGCCTGCTCGGCGAGAACGGTGCCGGCAAATCAACGCTGATGAACGTCCTCTACGGACTCTACGAGCCGACGGCCGGACGCATCCTCGTCGACGGCAGGCCCGTCGCCTTCCGCGGACCGGGCGACGCCATGGCCGCCGGCATCGGCATGGTGCACCAGCACTTCATGCTGGTCCCCGTCTTCACCGTGGCCGAGAACGTCGCCCTGGGCGCCGAATCCACCAAGGCCGGCGGCTTCCTTGACCTGGAGGTCACTCGGCGGAAGATCCGCGAGATTTCCGACAAGTACGGCTTCGACGTCGATCCCGACGCCCTGGTCGAGGACCTGCCGGTGGGCGTGCAGCAGCGCGTGGAGATCATCAAGGCACTGGTGCGCAACGCCGAGGTGCTGATCCTCGACGAGCCCACCGCCGTGCTGACGCCGCAGGAAACCGACGAGCTGCTGGACATCATGCGCCAGCTCAAGGCCAACGGCACCTCCATCGTCTTCATCTCGCACAAGCTGCGCGAGGTCAAGGCAGTCTCCGACGTCATCACCGTGATTCGCCGCGGCCGCGTCGTGGGCGATGCCGCGCCCGATGCGGAGACCACCGAGCTGGCCTCCATGATGGTGGGCCGCGCGGTCAAACTCACCATGGACAAGGACCCGGCCAACCCCGGGGAGGCGACCTTCAAGGTCAAGAACCTCACCGTCACCTCCGCCACCGGCCAGCGCGTGGTCGATGACCTGAGCTTCGAGATCCGCCGTGGCGAGATCCTGGCCATCGCCGGGGTCCAGGGCAACGGGCAGACCGAGCTCACCGAGGCGATCCTGGGCATCCAGGACCGCGTCGCCGGGTCCATCACGCTGGAGGGCAGGGAACTGCTGGGCCGGAGCGTCAAGCAGATCCTGGGCGCCGGCATCGGCTTCGTGCCCGAGGACCGCACCGTCGACGGGCTGGTCTCCGACTTCAGCATTGCCGAGAACCTGGTCCTTGACCTCTACGACAAGGCACCCTTCGCGAAGGGCATCTCCATGCGCCCGGCCGAGGTGGCGAAGAACGCCGCCGCGCGGGTCGCCGAATTCGACGTGCGCACCCCCTCGGCCGACAACCTGGCCTCCTCCCTCTCGGGCGGCAACCAGCAGAAGGTCGTCATGGCCCGCGAGCTCTCCCGCCCGCTGCGCCTGTTCATCGCCTCCCAGCCCACCCGCGGCGTCGACGTGGGCTCCATCGAGTTCCTGCACCGCCGCATCCTGGCCGAACGCGACGGCGGCACCCCGGTGATGATCGTGTCCACCGAGCTCGACGAGGTGCTCCAGCTTGCGGACCGCATCGCGG
Source organism: Paeniglutamicibacter sp. GQ140 (assembly GCF_059759235.1). NCBI lineage: Bacteria > Bacillati > Actinomycetota > Actinomycetes > Micrococcales > Micrococcaceae > Paeniglutamicibacter > Paeniglutamicibacter sp. GQ140. The sequence goes on along the minus strand of NZ_JCAXDW010000013.1, from coordinate 116,878 downwards.
TGCTCTACAAGGGACGGCTCATCGGCATCGTGGACGCCGGCACCCCGCGCGACGTGCTGGGCCTGATGATGGCGGGCGTCGCGCCGACCGAGGCCGAAAAGGCACACCAGGACACCCCCGACGACTTGGAAGGAGAGATCGCGTGAGCCAGAGCGAACTATCCCCGGGCAGCCCGCCCCCGATACACGCCAACACCATCGACGAGAAGCCGCACGGCACCTGGGAACGGATCACCCGGGGTCCGGGCCTCGTCTCGGTCCTGGCCGTGTTCGTGGCCCTGGTGCTCGGCGGCCTGCTGATCGCCGCTACCGACCCCAAGGTCGCCACGACCGCCGGCTACCTCTTCTCTCGACCCTCGGACTTCTTCCAGGCCCTGTGGGCGGCGGGGACCGACTCCTATGTTTCGCTTTTCCAGGGCTCGATCTACAACTCGCGCCAGGGCTTCGAGCCGTTCCTGGAGACCCTCACGGTCTCCACGCCGCTGATCTGCGCCGGCCTCGGCGTCGCGCTGGCCTTCCGCGCCGGGCTGTTCAACATCGGTGCCCAGGGCCAGATCATCATTGGCGCCGTCATGGCCTCCTACGCGGGGTTCGCCTGGCACCTGCCCATTGGCCTGCACCTGCTGCTGGTCATCCTCATGGGAGTGGTGGGCGGCGCCGTCTGGGGTGGGCTGGTGGGCCTGCTCAAGGCCCGCACCGGTGCCCACGAAGTGATCCTCACGATCATGTTCAACTACGTGGCGCTGTACTTCCTCGACTTCCTGCTGAACACCGAGGCCTTCCAGCGCCCGGGCGAGAGCAACCCGATCTCTCCGGTCATGGACCCCAGCGCCGTCTTCCCGGCGCTGCCCGGATCCCGCCTGCACCTGGGATTCGTCATGGCCATCGCGCTGACCCTGCTGGTTTCCTGGATCCTGAAGCGTTCCACCATCGGCTTTGAGTTCCGCGCCGTGGGCGCCAACCCCGCCGCGGCCCGCACCGCCGGGGTCAATGTCGCCCGCTCCACCATCCTGGTCATGGCCCTGGCCGGTGCCCTGGCCGGCGCCGCGGGCGTGGCCCAGGTGGCGGGCACGGAAAAGGTGCTAACCGCTGGCATCGCCGCCTCGCTTGGCTTCGACGCGATCACCGTGGCGCTGCTGGGCCGCTCCACCCCGTGGGGTACCTTCCTCGCCGGCCTGCTCTTCGGCGCCTTCCGCGCCGGCGCGGTGACCATGCAGATTTCCACCGGCACCCCCATCGACATCGTCCTGGTCGTCCAGTCGCTGATTGTGCTCTTCATCGCCGCGCCGCCCCTGGTGCGTGCCATGTTCGGGCTGAACCGCAAGGCGAAGTCCAGGCCGCCGACGAAACCCAAGCACGCGGCGCCTGCGCCCGCTGCACCCGCAAGCCAAGGAGGTGGCGCGTGAGCGCTCCGGCCCCCACTCTGTCCGCCACGTCGCCGGTGCTCGCGCCGGTGGCCTGGAAGACCCCCATCATGCTCTCGGCCATCGGGCTGCTCTCGCTGGTGTTCTTCGGCTTCAACGGCTCGGACCAGAGCGCGACCTTCGGCATCTCCACCGGTGGCGACGTGTTCACGTTGCCGGACCTGGTGGTCCCGGGCATCGCCACCGGAATCGTGCTGGGCCTGGGGATGTGCGTGCTGGCCGGGTACTCGATCTTCCTGGCCCGCGAACACCGCCCGACACCCGGCTGGGTGCCGGTGGTCTTCGCCGCACTGTTCATCTTCGCGTTCCTCGTCTGGGTCGTCTCCGGCGCCCGCACCCCGCAGATTTCCCTGGCCGGCTTGATCGCCGGGTCGGTGACCCTGGCCGTGCCGCTGGTCTTCGGCTCGCTCTCCGGGGTGTTGTGCGAGCGCGCCGGCGTGGTCAACATCGCCATCGAGGGCCAGCTGCTCGGCGGCGCCTTCAGCGCCGCGATCATCGCCTCGGTGACAGGCAGCCCGATGCTCGGCCTGCTCGCCGCCGCCGTGGCCGGCGCGCTGGTCTCGGTGGTGCTGGCGATCTTCTCCATCAAGTACGTCGTCAACCAGATCATCGTCGGTGTGGTGCTCAACGTGCTGGTCTCGGGCATCACCGGATTCCTGTTCACCACCGTGATGCAGTCGGACCCGGAGCTCTACAATTCCCCTGGCCGCCTGAGCGTCATCGAGATCCCGGTGCTCTCGGCCATCCCGGTCATCGGGCCGATCCTCTTCCGCCAGTCCATCGTGGGCTACCTGATGTACATCGCCGTAGCGGCAGTGTGGATCGGGCTGTTCAAGACACGCTGGGGCCTGCGCGTGCGCGCCGTGGGCGAGCACCCCAAGGCCGCCGACACCCTGGGCATCAAGGTCAACACCACCCGCTTCGTCAACGTGGTCCTGGGCGGGGCGATCGCCGGCATCGGCGGCTCCTTCTTCACCCTGGTGGCCATCGACTCCTTCACCAAGGAAATCTCCGGCGGACGCGGCTTCATCGCCCTGGCCGCGGTGATCTTCGGGCGCTGGAACCCGATCGGCGCGTTCTTCGCCGCGCTGCTCTTCGGCTTTGCCGACAACCTGCAGTCGATCCTGACCATCATCGGCACCCCGGTGCCCAGCCAGTTCATGGCGATGCTGCCCTACGTGGTCACCGTCTTCGCCGTGGCCGGGCTGGTCGGCAAGTCCCGGGCCCCGGCCGCCGACGGCGAACCCTACGTGAAGGGCTAGGGGGAAATCCATGGATGATTCGCACCCGGCCCTGCCGCACGTGGGCGAGGCCCAATGGGAGGCCCTGCGCCTGGCTGCCGTCGCGGCCATGGAGCGGGCCTACGCGCCGTACTCGAACTACCGGGTCGGCGCCGCGGCGCTGACCGAGGACGGGCGCATCGTCTCTGGCTGCAACGTGGAAAACGCCGCCTACGGGGTCACCCTGTGCGCCGAATGCAACATGGTCGGCGAGCTCTTTGCCACCGGCGGCGGCAAGCTGCACGCCTTCTACTGCGTGGACGCCGCCGGCGCCCCGCTGATGCCCTGCGGGCGTTGCCGGCAGCTGCTCTTCGAACACCGCGGGCAGCAGATGCAGCTGATGACCCCGCGCGGCATCCAAACCATGGACCAGGTGCTGCCCGACGCGTTCGGGCAGCACAACCTCTAGGCCGCAGCCCCGCGCCAGCGGGCAGGCGTCCGGATCAAGGAAGAATGATGAGCACCGAGAACTTTGACGCCGTTGACATCATCCGCACCAAGCGCGACCGCGGCACCCTCACCGCCGCGCAGATCGACTGGACCATCGACGCCTACACCCGCGGGGTGATCGCCGAGGAGCAGATGGCGGCGCTGAACATGGCGATCCTGCTCAACGGGATGGACCGGGCCGAAATCTCCCGCTGGACCACCGCCATGATCGACTCGGGGCAGCGCATGGACTTCTCCACGCTGCGGACCCCCGCCGGTATCGCGATGCGCACCACCGACAAGCACTCGACCGGCGGGGTGGGGGACAAGATCACCCTGCCGCTGGCGCCGCTGGTCGCCGTCTTCGGCGTTGCCGTCCCGCAGCTCTCGGGCCGCGGCCTGGGGCACACCGGCGGCACGCTGGACAAGCTCGAGGCCATCCCCGGCTGGCGGGCGGAGCTGACCCACGCGGAAATGATGAAGCAGCTTTCCTCGGTCGGCGCCGTCATCTGCGCCGCCGGCGCCTCCCTGGCCCCGGCGGACAAAAAGCTCTACGCGCTGCGCGATGTCACCGGCACCGTGGAATCGATCCCGCTGATCGCCTCCTCGATCATGAGCAAGAAAATCGCCGAGGGCACCGGCGCACTGGTGCTGGACGTGAAGGTCGGCTCCGGCGCCTTCATGAAGAACCTTGCCGACGCCCGCGAGCTGGCGCGCACCATGGTGAACCTGGGCACCGACGCCGGGGTGAACACCGTGGCGCTGCTGACCAACATGGACACCCCGCTGGGGTTCACCGCCGGCAACGCCATCGAGGTCACCGAATCCATCGACGTGCTCGCCGGCGGAGGCCCGGCCGACGTGGTGGAACTGACCATCGCGCTGGCCACCGAGATGCTCGCCGGCGCCGGGATCACCGACGTGGACGTCGCGGCCGCGCTGAAGGACGGCAGGGCCATGGACAAGTGGCGCGCCATGATCGCCGCTCAGGGCGGGGACAACGGCGCGCCGCTGCCGGTGGCCAGGGAATCGGACATCGTCTACGCGCAGGCCGACGGGGTCATCACCTCCCTGGACGCCATGGACGTGGGCGTTGCCGCCTGGCGCCTGGGTGCCGGACGCGCCCGCCGGCAGGACCCGGTGCAGGCCGGGGCCGGGGTGCGCCTGCATGCCAAGCCCGGGGACGTGGTGCGTCGCGGTGCGCCGCTGGCCACCATGCTCACCGACACCCCCGAACGCTTCGAGCGGGCGCGGGAACTGCTCGAAGGGGCGGCGACCATCGCACCGGCCGGGAGCCGGCCGGACATGGCCCTTGTCATCGACAGGATCACCGCTTCCTGACCCTTCCCCGGCCCCGGGCGCCCGGGGCCGGAACATGGTCCGAAAGGACGAGGCGCGGCCCGCGGGATTCAACCCGCGGAATGATGCACGATGCGGGGGAAATGCGGGAGAATAAGAGCCAAGTGGCTCTTGGACTTATTTACATGCCGCGCCTTGGGGCTTCCAGCGGTGCGCGCCAAAGCAATGGAAAGCCGGTTTAAGTGGACCTGATCAATGAGGCCATCGTTCACGCGGCCAACGCGTGGTGGATCCTGCCGATCGTTTGCCTCTTTTGCTTCATCGACGGGTTTCTCCCCATCCTGCCCTCGGAGACGCTGCTCGTCGCCCTCGGGGTCGTCGCGGCCGGGACCGGGATCCCCAACGTCTATCTGCTGATCCTTGCCGGTGCCGTCGGGGCGATCACCGGGGACCAGATGGCGTACCTGCTGGGCAGGCGCATCGGCACCGAGCGCTTCGGCTGGATGAGGCGCCCGCGCATGCAGAAGCTCTTCGCCTTTGCCCGCCGCGAGCTGAACATGCGCGGCGCCATGCTGATCTTCACCGCCCGCTACGTTCCCATCGGGCGGGTGGTGGTGAACCTCAGCTCCGGGGCCACCGGCTTCTCGCACCGGCGCTTCACCGTGCTGGACGTCGCGGGGTGCCTGACCTGGTCCAGCTATTCGGTGGCCATCGGCGTGGTGGCGGGCGCCTGGTTCCACGACAACCAGCTGCTGGGGATCGTCCTCTCGGTCGCCCTGGCCATCGTCATGGGCTACCTGATCGACAAGCTTTCCCACGCCGTCCTGGTGCGGACCGGACGCCGCATTTCCGAGCGGGAAGACCGCCTCGCCGCCGGGGCCGCACACGCCGTCCAGTCGCCGCGCCCGGTGCGCGTTCCGGGAGAGGACCCCGAGCCCGAGCCAATGGTGTCGGACGGCAACTGAAACACCGCGGAAGCGTTGGATGAACATTTGCCCCAACACCACTTGGGCCCACTGTTGGAACCCGTCGCGCCCCGCTAGGCTGGGCGGGTGACTGACGAGATGATCCACATTGCATATGACCCTTCCTTCGACTTCCGGGCCCTGCCCAAGGTATCCCTGCACGACCACCTCGACGGGGGATTGCGCCCGCAAACCATCATCGAGCTGGCCGCCGCGGCGGGCCACGAGCTTCCCTCCACCAATGCCGAGGAACTCGGTGCCTGGTTCCGGGCCTCGGCGGACTCCGGTTCGCTGGAGAGCTACCTGGAAACCTTTGACCACACCATTGCCGTGATGCAGACCAAGGACGCGCTCCGCCGCGTTGCCGGCGAATTCGTCGAGGACCTCGTCGCCGACGGCGTGGTCTACGGCGAGGTTCGCTGGGCGCCCGAGCAGCACCAGCGCGAGGGCCTGTCCCTGGACGACGTCGTCGAGGCGGTGCAGGCCGGGCTCGAGGAGGCCAGCACCCGGATGACGGAGGCCGGCACCCCGATCCAGGTCGGCCAGGTGCTCACCGCCATGCGCCACGCCGACCGCGGCGTCGAGATCGCCGAACTCGCGCTGCGCCACCGCTCCCGCGGCGTCGTCGGCTTCGACATCGCCGGTGCCGAGGAGGGCTTCCCGCCCTCGCGGATGAAGAAGGCCTTCGACCTGCTGGCGGAGAACTTCTTCCCGACCACGGTGCACGCCGGGGAGGCAGCCGGCCTCGAATCCATCCGCGACGCGCTGATCACCGGCCGCGCCCAGCGCCTGGGACACGGCGTGCGCATTGCCGAGGACATCGAAATCCAGTACGGCGGAGTCGACGACGACGGCGATGAGGTCGGGGAGGACACCGGCCTGGTCAACCTGGGCCCGGTGGCCAACTGGGTGCGCGACCGCGGCATCGCCCTGGAAATCTGCCCGTCCTCCAACCTGCAGACCGGCGCCACCGCCGCGTTCGGCGAGGGCATCGAGTCCCACCCGGTGGACCTGCTGATCCAGACCGGCTTCAACGTCACCATCTCCCCGGACAACCGGCTGATGAGCGGCACCACCATCTCTGACGAGTTCGAACTGCTCGTCGAGGCCTTCGACTACGACCTAGAGGACCTGATGGACCTCACGCTGAACGCCGCCGAGGCAGCGTTCCTTCCCCTGGAGGAGCGCGAGGCCCTGGTCGACTTCATCAACGAGGCCTACGACGCACTCAACGACGAAGACGACGACGATGACCTCGAGTACGAGGACATCGACGACGAGGACGAAGACTAGGGAATAACCCAAGCGGGAGCCGGCAGCAGCCGGTCCGTGCCACCGATCGCCGGTGCATCGATGCTCGTCTTGGAGCGTGGGTGCACCGGCCTTGGTTTTTTGCTTCGGTCCGATAAATCGGAATGACGGGAACTCATGGATGCTTGCTGACACATATCCGTGCGGGGCGGAGGGCCCTTCGGATTCCGAAGGTCATGCCATGCTGAGCACCACTTGCTCTTGACTACAGTGTGGGCTGACGCTAGAGGGCTATGATGGTGGCACGAGAATCAATAATCGGACCGAAAGGAGGAACTGCGATGGCTACCGCCCGTCCAATGAAGTTCCAATTTGAGACTGAGGTCTTAGCCGCCGGTGTTGAGGACATAGACAGTCTTACTAGTGATATATCGACCGCGTTCAACGACACGATCTTCGGAAACCAAGTGATTGAAAAGGCTGGAGTCCATCTAGCGAATGACCATTTGATTCGTATTTCGTTTCACATCGAAGCGGGATCTTGGGGTGAAGCCCAGGCTCGCTGCGAAGAGGTGATTCGAAGGACTTTTGCTGATGCCGGGGTTGTCGTTGAGGATGATGAACAGCTCGTGCCAACAAGATTGCCGTCACCGCGGGGTAACCGTCATCTTGAAAAATACGGCACGGAATTGGCGCTTGCATAGTTTGAGCACGGGCGAACTGAGAGCGGCCGCAGTATGGCGGATCATCAAACAGTTCGGACCGACGACCGTGCAAGTAGCCGGAACTATTTGGCTCAGCGTCCTTCTGGCCAGGAACACGAATTCAGAGTATTGGTGGCTACCAGCGCTGGTAGTCCTGGGTGGAACTATTTGGGCAATAGTTTGGGCAAGCACCAGCCGCAAGGCGGAGCAGCAGGTTTTGCAATTGCGTGCCGAACTTGAACTCTTGACTGGTCCACGAAACGAACGCGTGCAATTTCTCCTACGTGGATTGCTTCAGGATCTCGGCATCGACACCGTCGAGTTCAGGGCATCTATCTTTGCTCCGTGTTTGAGTGGCCAGTTTATTCAAATCGGACGGTACTCAGACAACGCTACTTTTGCGACCACTGTCCGTACGCACCACGAGCAAGGTGAAGGCATCGTTGCCGAGACCTGGCAGGCCCGGCAGTTTATTAAGACTGACTTACCTAGGGGCCGCGACTTGTGGGATCAGAAGATCGCGGGGGAATACAACTTGCCGTTGGCGGTAGTACAAAATCTGCGCATGCAGTCACGCAGCTACCTGTGTAGGCGGATTGATAGAGTGGTGGGCGGCATGGTCGTTCCAGTAGGTGTGCTCGTTATCGAATCGGTGGCAGCCAAGGGTGTGACGGCCGATCTTCATGACATCGTGTCTAGTGCCTATCAGTTGGAATTGCTTTGTACCGAATGTTCGGCCGCGATTCGATTAGATGAATTGCGGGCGAGCAGGAAAGCCCGCGCGCAATTGAAGAATCGCAACGGTGGCGAGTTAGAGGTAACCAGTGAGTGAGCAGGTCGACCGCCTCGTTGACATCATTTCCCAACTGCGCGAGCACTGCGCCTGGACCGCGGCGCTGACCCACGAGTCGCTTGTCCAGTACCTGCTCGAGGAATCCTACGAACTCACCGAGGCCATCGAGACCCACGCCCCGGACGGGGAACTGGAAGCCGAGCTCGGCGACATCCTGCTCCAGGTCGTCCTGCATGCTGCCATCGGGTCCGAACGGCGGGCCTTCGACCTGGAGTCGATCGCGGCCTACCTGGGCGCCAAGATGATTCGCCGCAACACCCACGTCTTCCACGCCGACGGCAGCCTCAGGGACAGCTTCCCCGACTCGATCGCCGAGATCATCGAGTCCTGGGACCGGGCCAAGCGAGCCGAAAAAACGCAAAACGAATCGGCCGCAGCGGGCCTGCCCTCCAACCTGCCGGCCCTGCTGTACGCCCAGACATTTCTCTCCCGCACCGCCCGCCACGCGGCAATCACCGAAACCCGGGATGAACCCGGCGCCGCGGAGAAGCGGGACATCCAGGATTCTGTCCGCCGGGGGGAGCCGCCGCAAGGCGGCATCCCGGAAAGCGAACAGGAATTGGGCGAGCACCTGCTCGCCCTGTGCGCCATGGCCCAGGCCCAGGGGCTCGACGCCGAACGGGCCCTGCGCAACGTCGTGCAACAGCGCATCGCGCAGGCCGGGGCCGAAACACACGAAACCCTTTCGTGAACTGAGTCTCACCCAAGCTAGGCTTGGGGCAGGCAACGGCGCCTGCATCATGCAGTTCACGTTTGACTAACATCCACACCCCTTGAAGGAGTACCTTCCCATGGCATTGATTGAAGCCATTCACGCCCGCGAGATCCTCGATTCGCGCGGCAACCCAACCGTTGAGGTTGAGGTTTTGCTGTCCGACGGCTCGATGGGCCGCGCAGCAGTTCCTTCCGGTGCATCCACCGGTGCCTTTGAGGCAGCAGAGCGCCGCGACGAGGATCCCAAGCGTTACCAGGGCAAGGGTGTTCTCGGCGCCGTCGCAGCGGTCATCGAGGACATCGGTGAGGCCATCGAGGGCATGGACGCCACCGACCAGCGCGCCATCGACCTCACGATGATCGACCTGGACGGCACGTCCAACAAGTCCAAGCTGGGCGCCAACGCCATCCTGGGCGTCTCGCTGGCAGTGGCCAACGCCGCCGCCGAGTCCGCGAACCTGCCGCTGTACAAGTACCTGGGCGGCCCGAACGCCCACGTGCTGCCGGTTCCGCTGATGAACATCCTCAACGGCGGCTCGCACGCCGACTCGGATGTCGACATCCAGGAATTCATGATCGCCCCGATCGGCGCCTCGACCTTCTCCGAGGGCCTGCGCTGGGGTGTTGAGGTCTACCACAACCTCAAGTCGGTGCTCAAGGAAAAGGGCCTGTCCACCGGCCTGGGCGACGAGGGCGGCTTCGCGCCGAACCTGCCGTCCAACCGCGCTGCCCTGGAACTGATCACCGAGGCCATCACCCGCGCCGGGTACACCCCGGGGCAGGACATCGCCCTGGCCCTGGACGTTGCCTCCTCCGAGTTCTTCGAGAACGGCACCTACCAGTTCGAGGGCAAGTCGATCTCCGCGCAGGAAATGAGCGACTACTACGCCCAGCTGGTTGCCGACTTCCCGCTGGTCTCCATCGAGGACCCGCTGGACGAGGACGACTGGGAAGGCTGGAAGACCCTCACCGACGCCATCGGCGACAAGGTCCAGCTGGTGGGCGACGACCTGTTCGTCACCAACCCGGAGCGCCTGGCCCGCGGCATCGAGACGGCCACGGCCAACTCGCTGCTGGTGAAGGTCAACCAGATCGGCTCGCTGACCGAGACCTTGGATGCAGTGTCCATGGCGCAGCGCGCCGGCTACACCACCATCACCTCGCACCGCTCGGGTGAGACCGAAGACACCACGATCGCCGACATCTGCGTTGCCACCAACGCCGGCCAGATCAAGACCGGTGCCCCGGCCCGCTCGGAGCGCGTTGCCAAGTACAACCAGCTGCTGCGCATCGAGGAAGAGCTCGGCGACGCGGCGGTTTACGCCGGTGCCGGGGCCTTCCCGCGTTTCGGTGCCTAGCACGGCGTAATTACACGTAGGCTCGTGGGGGAACTATTCTTGGTTCCCCCACGAGTTTTTGTGTTAACCCCCGAAAGCTCGCCACCACGAACCAACCGGGGCCATGCGAAACGGGCTCCGGCATTACCGGGCAAGGAGTCAGATGGCCGCGCGACGTCCCCCCAGGCCACGCTCCGGGGCCTCGGCCCACAACCCCGCACGCGAGGCCGAAACCGGTCCCGGCCAGGGTGCAGGTTCCCAGGCCAACGACCCGGGTGCCGCGCCCAAGCGGCCGCGGCCCTACCGCGAGACGCAGCCGGGCTCCGCTGCCGCGGCGCCCCGGAACGCCACCCCGGGCCCGGCGGCCAATGCCCCCCGCGCCAAGGTCATTCCGCTAGGCCCGGTGGCCCCCTCCGGCAAGGCAACGCCCGGCACCCCCAGGTCCGCCAAGGCCCAGCCGGCTGCTGCCAAGGCCTCGCCCGCGAAATCCCCGTCCAGGCCGACAGGTCCCAAGGCCGCTTCCAAACCCAAGACGGGCGCCAAGGGCGGCGGGTCGCCGCGCTCCAGGGCCACCGCCTCGCAGCGACGCATCGAAGACCGGAACCTGCTTTCCGGGGCGGTGCGCAAGGACGAAAAGGCGGCCCAAAAGACCGAGCGCAAGGGCCCCGACGGTCCCAAGAAGCCCATTCCGGCACGCAGCTTTTCCGGTCGCCTGCTGGCACTGAGCATCGCGCTGTCGGTCTTCGCCGTCCTGCTGGTCCCCAGCATCGGGACCTATGCGCGCCAGCGCGACGAAATCGCGGCGCTGCGCACCTCGATTGCCGCCATGCAGGCGGAACAGGAAGCCCTCAAGGACCAGATCGCGCGCTGGGACGATCCGCTGTACATCAAGCAGCAGGCCCGCGACCGGATAAACTTGGTCATGCCGGGCGAGCGCAACTACATGGTCGTCGGCTCCCGGCCGGCAGACGACGTGCCGGGCGAGGCGAACCAAAGCCCCGAGGAAGTCCGCACCGACCTTCCCTGGGTCGATGCGCTCTTTGACTCGGTGCAGCGCGCCGCCACCGACTGAGCCTGCACCAACCCCCTGACCTGACCCACCGACGCGAGGAGATGCTCCCAACCGTGGACGCCGCGAACCAAAACCACGAAGCACTTGATGCTGCAGCACGAGTGCCCAGCGCCGCAGACCTGGAGACGCTTTCCCGCCAACTGAACCGCCCGGTGCGCGATGTAGTGGAAATCGGCGCCCGGTGCGTCTGCGGGAACCCGCTGGTGGCCACCACCGCGCCCCGGCTGTCCTCCGGGATCCCGTTCCCCACCACGTACTACCTGACGCACCCGGTCATCACCGCCGCGGTCTCGCGTCTGGAGGCCGGCGGCCTGATGAACGAGATGAACGCGGAACTCGAGCAGGACCCGGCGCTGGCCGAGGCCTACGCCCAGGCCCACGAGCAGTACCTGGCCGTGCGCGACGCCATTGGCGAACGCTCCGGCACCGGTGCCGTCCCGGAAATCGCCGGCGTCTCCGCCGGCGGCATGCCCACCCGCGTCAAGTGCCTGCATGTGCTGGTCGGCCACTCGCTGGCCGCCGGCCCCGGCGTGAACCCGCTGGGGGACAGGGCGCTGGAGGCCATCGCCGAATGGTGGACCAAGGACGTTTGCCGATGCGCCGGCGCCTGGGACACGCAGGCCCCGGCCCCGAGCCAGGACCGCTCGCGCCACGTGAAGACGCAGGCCGTTGACCCGGCCGTGAAGAAGGCCGAGCGCGCCGCCGCGCGGGCCGCCCGCGAGGCCGCCGCCGACACGAAGGAAACCCCCGGAGCATGACACGCGTCGCCGCCATCGACTGCGGCACCAACTCCATCCGCCTGCTCATTGCGGACACGCACGACACACCCAACGGCCCGGCGCTCACCGACGTGCTGCGCCAGATGCGGGTGGTGCGCCTGGGCCAGGACGTGGATGCCACCGGCGAATTCGCGCCGGAGGCACTGGAGCGCACCTTTGCCGCCATCGACGAATACGCGCAATTGATCCGCGAACACGGCGCCACCTCGATCCGCTTCGTGGCCACCTCCGCCACGAGAGACGCGAGGAACCGCGACGAGTTCGTCGCCGGGGTGCGCGAGCGCCTGGGCGTCGACCCGGAGGTCGTGCCCGGCGAGACCGAGGCCGCGCTGTCCTATGCCGGGGCCGCCTCCGTGGCGCCGGCCGCCCCCGGAACCCACATCCTGGTCATCGACCTCGGCGGGGGATCGACCGAGTTCGTGCTGGGCAACGGCCACGGCCCGGTGGCATCGCGCAGCATGGACATGGGCTGCGTCAGGCTGACCGAGCGCTTCTGGCGCCTGGAAAACCCCACGCCCGAATTGATCGCCGCTGCCCGCGCCCAGGTCAACGCGGTGCTCGACGAAGTCCAGCGGGATGTCGACTTCTCCCTGGTGGACCGGATCGTGGGCGTTGCGGGGACCATCACCACGCTTACCGCCGCCGCGCTCGGCCTTGAGAAGTATGACTCGACCCTCATTCACGGTGCCGAGGTCGGCTTCGACAAGCTCGAATCAGCCGTCGCTTTCATGCTCGAGGCCGAACGCGAAACCCGCGCTTCACTAGGGTTCATGCATCCCGGTCGGGTGGATGTCATTGCCGCGGGCGCGCTGATCTACGGGTGCATCCTGGAACGGGTGGGGCAGGCGAGCTCCGGGCGGATCACCACCGCCACGGCCTCGGAGCACGATATTCTGGACGGAATTGCCCTGGGACTTGGCACAAGCAACTGAGAACCGCCGCCGCAATCCCCGTCCACGCACCATGCTAGGAGAACCCTTGAGCCACAGACTGCGCCGCGCCGCCGCCACGGTCCTGACCCTGGCGCTCTGCATGTCTGCCGCGCTCACCGCGGCTCCGGCCGCGCAAGCCGATGCGGCCCGCGACGGGCAGTGGTGGCTTCAGGCCTCGGGCATCTCCAAGGCGTGGGGTGTCTCCAAGGGGGCGGGTGTCAAGGTCGCCGTCATTGACACCGGAATCGACAAGACCCACCCTGACCTGCGCGGGGTGGTGAGTGGCGGCACCGACGTCTCGGGGGCCGGAAACGCCGACGGCTCGAAGCCGCTGGGCACCCTTCCGGAACACGGGACGCTCGTGGCAACGCTGCTGGCCGGCCGCGGCAACAACAAGGCGGCGATCGCAGCGGCCAAGGCCGATGCCGAAGCGCAAAAAATCGCCTACGAGAAGGCGGTGAAATCCGCCAAGGAAGCCAAGGAAGATCCGCCCCCGGCACCGGAGGAAATCAAGATCCCGAAGCCGGGCCCGGGTCCCGACGGGATGCTGGGGGTGGCCCCGGAGGCCGAGGTGCTCTCCGTCTCGCTGTGGATGGGCACCGAAAACCCCGCGGGGATCTCCGTGGAGAACCAGGTTCCCGCGGCAGTGAAATGGGCCGTGGACAGCGGCGCCAAGGTCATCAACATCTCCCTGGGTTCCACCCAGCCTGACTGGCCGGTTAGCTGGGACACCGCGTTCAAGTACGCCGAGGACAGGGACGTGGTCATCGTCGCGGCGGCGGGCAACCGCGCCGGCGGCATGAAGCAGGTCGGGGCGCCGGCGACGATTCCCGGCGTGCTCACCGTGGCGGGCATCGACCGCAAGGGCAAGGCCAGCGTCGATTCCTCCACCGAGGGCATCAGCATCGGCGTGGCGGCTCCCGCCGACCCGCTGGTCGGAGGGCTGCCCGGCGGCCGCTACGCCGACTGGTCGGGCACCTCCGGCGCGGCCCCGCTGGTTGCCGGTGTGGCGGCCATGATCCGCTCCAAGTATCCCGAGATGAAGGCCCCGCAGGTCATCAACCGGATCCTGTCCACCGCGCGCGATGCGGGGGCACCGGGCGTCGACAACCTGTACGGCCACGGCATCCTCGACGCCTACGCGGCACTCACCGCGCCCGTCGCCGAGGTCAAGGCCAATCCCATGAACACCATCACCGAATGGATCCGGGTGCACCGCCGCGGCCCGCAGGTCAATACCGCGCCCACCGGGGACCCGGGCATCTCCACGGAGAAATCCAGCGTCAAGCCGATTGCCGCGCCCGCCCCGCAGGCGCCGGGGGACGACGTCGGCTTCCTGCCGCCGCTGCTGGTGCTGGGCTTTGGCGGGCTGCTGGGGCTCACCGTCCTGGCCGGGACCCTGCATTTCGCCCGCTCCCGGCACCGGGCCGCCGTTGCCGAATCGGCCAAGAGCGCGCCGGTTGCCGCGCTGAAGCTCGGCGACCGACCCGGGACCAAGGACATTTTCGACGAGCTTCCGGAGTCCGGCCCGGACGCCTGAAGGCCGCCTGGAAATAGTGGTGCTTGCCACGCCATGGGCCGCTAGTGAAGACTTTCACAAACGGTGTTTTTGGGGATAGGATGGGCTACATGCCTATCACTACACAATTTTCCGACCGCCCGCGCATTCTTGTCGTTGGCGGCGGCTACGTTGGACTTTACGTAGCCATGAAGCTGCAGAAGAAGGTCAAGGACCACGGCGGCATCGTCACCGTTGTCGACCCGCTTCCCTACATGACCTACCAGCCCTTCCTGCCCGAGGTCGCCGGCGGACAGATCGAACCTCGCCACGCGGTGGTCTCCCACCGCCAGCACCTCAAGCACGCAGAACTGATCACCGGCCGCGTCTCGGCCGTCGACCACAAGAACAACAAGGCCGTCATCGTGCCGGTTGTCGGCGAGCCCTTTGAGCTTGAATACCGCGACGTCGTGATGGCCGCCGGCGCCGTCACCCGCACCTTCCCGATCCCCGGCCTTGCCGACACCGGCATCGGCCTGAAGTCGATCGAGGAAGCCGTTGCCCTGCGCAACAAGATCCTCGAGCGCATCGAATCCGCCTCGCTGATGACCAATGCCACGGAGCGCAAGCGCGCCCTGACCTTCGTCGTGGTCGGCGGCGGCTTTGCCGGCATCGAGACCATCGCCGAGATCGAGGACATGGCCCGCCACGCCGCCGCCCTGAACGGCCGCATCGGCAAGGACGAGCTGCGCTTCGTGCTGGTCGAGGCCATGGGCCGAATCATGCCCGAGGTCACCGAGGACCAGGCGCTGTGGGTTGTCGACCACCTGCGCAGCCGCGGCATCGAGGTGCTGCTGAACACCTCCCTGGCCAACGCCGAGGAAGGTGTCCTGGCCCTGATCAACATGCCTGACAAGTCCGACGCGGAGACCTTCGAGTCCGACACCCTGATCTGGACCGCCGGCGTCATGGCCAACCCGATGGTGCGCTCCACCGACTTCCCGATCGAGGCCCGCGGCCGCGTCATGACCGGCACCGACCTGCGCATCACCGGCGAAGACGGAATCGCCATCGAGGGCGCCTGGGCAGCCGGCGACGTCTCGGCCGTGCCCGACGTGACCGGCGGACTGCCCGACGGCACCTGCGTGCCCAACGCACAGCACGCCGTGCGCCAGGCCAAGCTGCTGGCACACAACCTGTACGCCACCCGCTACGGCGTGGGCCAGGTCAAGAACTACAAGCACAAGAACCTCGGCGCGGTAGCCGGATTCGGTGCCAACAAGGGCGTCGCCAAGGTCATGGGCCTCAAGCTCAAGGGCTGGCCCGCCTGGATGGCCCACCGCGGCTACCACGGCATGGCCATGCCGACCTTCGAGCGCAAGTTCCGCGTCCTGGGCGACTGGATGGTTGCGCTGTTCTTCCAGCGCGACACCCTGCAGCTGAACAACCTCGAAACCCCGCGCGCCACCTTCGTGGAGGCGGCAACGCCGAAGCCGCGCGCCTAGCAGCGACGGATTGAGGGCGGCGGCAACACGCCATGGATCCCGGGCACCAAAGTGATAGGCCCACGGCCCGGGAACCCAGGATGACTTTGCCGCCGCCCTTTCCCATGTATTGCGGGCAACCGGTCGTTTCTCAACCGAGGGGACGATCTTGTACGCTTGGTGCAGTAGGCCCCCATGGTGGAATTGGCATACACGGCTGACTTAAAATCAGCTGCCGAAAGGCTTGTGGGTTCGAGTCCCACTGGGGGTACAAAACGAAAGGCTCCTGTTGTCCCGAATTTGCGGGAGAGCAGGAGCCTTTGTTTTCCCGGCTGCAATCCGGGCCTCATTTTCGGATGCCGCGACAGCCGAAAATGACGGGGATGCCGCCCATGTTGCCCTAAAAGCCACAAGCTACACGCTAAAACCCAAAAAGGTGGTGATTTGGGGATTTATTGGTCTGCATCGAGCGTTCTACCAACGTAGGCTATTTACTAACAACCCTACGGAGGAGAATCACCATGGCCCTGGGCGGAAACCCGGTCTTCAATTCCAAGAACTACCGCGAGCAGACCCGTGCGGCCGGCGCAACGGGTGCCGCGTCCACGACCTATGCTCAGCCGATGAGCGCGCAAGCGCTGCAGGACCTGTACACGCAGCCGTCCGCATCGCCGCAGGAAACCGGCCGCATGACCTATGCGGATGTCATCAACAAGACCATGCTGACACTTGGCCTGGTCGTCATCGGTGCCGCCATTGGCTGGCAGTTCCCGGGGCTGATGATCGTCGGCGCACTGGTCGGCCTGGTTCTCGGCCTGGTCAACGCTTTCAAGCGCCAGCCCTCGCCGATCCTGATCATGCTCTACGCGGGCTTCGAGGGCATCTTCCTGGGCGGGCTGTCGGGCGTCTTCGAGAACATGTACCCGGGCATCGCCGTCCAGGCCGTGCTCGCGACCCTGTCGGTCTTCGCCGTGACGCTGATGCTTTACCGCTCGGGCAAGTACCGCGCGACCCCGAAGATGACCCGCATGTTCATGATCGCGATGATCGGCTACGGCCTGTTCTCGCTGCTGAACTTCGGCCTGATGATGTTCGGTGTCATCGACGGCATGTTCGGCATGCGCAGCGGCCTGCTTGGCCTGGGCATCGGCGTTCTCGCCGTCCTGCTGGCCACCTACGCGCTGGTGCTGGACTTCACCAACATCTCCGAGGGCGTGCGCCAGGGGGCTCCTGCCAAGATGGCCTGGGCAGCCGCGTTCGGCCTGACCGTGACACTCATCTGGCTCTACGTTGAGATTCTGCGCATTCTGGCCATCTTGCGTGGCGACGACTAGTCAATCTGCCGTGTGACCGCGGGGCAGTACCCATGATTTGGGTACTGCCCCGCGGTTTTTCTGCAATATGTGCGTCATCAATGCCGCACAGTCAACTTCCAGGGGATAACGTATGTTCATGGCATTTACAGGCAGCTTGGATGCGACCGGGAGGCATGGACGCCCGGTCGCTGCGCCCCGGTTCGGTTCCCTCGGGGCAGCGGCATGAAGCTGCCGCGCGCCTTCAAGCGCCTGGCCGCCGCCACCGAAGCCGTGCAGCAGGGGGCCCAGGCAACCAAGCAGCGCCTGGCCACCTATCCCGAAGCCGAGACGGTCGAAGTGCCGTCCTACGCAGATCACGCCACGGCCGAAGACCTGCCCTACGGCGTTCGCATTGCTGCCTCCTGGTCCTGGCGGCTGATTGTCATCGTGATTGCACTGGGCATCGCCGTGTGGCTGCTGTCCCACGTGTCGCTGCTGGTGATCCCGCTGATGATCGCTGCCCTGTTGGCGGGGCTGCTGAGCCCCGTGGTGAAATTCCTGAACCGTGCGCTTCGCTTCCCCAGGGGGCTTTCCGTCGGGGTGACCATGATCGGATTCCTGGCGCTGATCGTCGGGGGCCTGTCGATCGTCGGGCAGCGGCTGGCCACCGGATTCGCCTCGCTGTGGTCCCAGGCCCTGACCGGCATCGGCCAGATCCAGCATTGGCTCTCCACCGGCCCCCTTGCCTTGAGCAACCAGGACGTGGACCAGCTGCTCCAGGACGCCCTGAACCAGCTCAGGAACAATTCCTCCTCGATTCTTTCCGGCGCGCTGTCCTGGGGCACCACGCTGGGGCACCTGATCACCGGGTTGCTGCTGGTGCTCTTCTCGCTGATCTTCCTGCTGCTTGACGGTGCGCGGATCGGGCGCTTCTTCGTCAACATCCTGCCGCGCCGCGCGCGGGCCGCAGCCCACGGCGCCGGACGCCGGGGCTGGGCCTCGATGGTCGTCTACGTGCGCGTCCAGCTCTTCGTCGCCTTCATCGACGCGGTGGGCATCGGCGTCGGCGCACTGATCCTCGGGGTGCCGCTGGCGCTGCCGCTGGGCGTGCTCGTCTTCATCGGTTCCTTCATCCCGGTCGTGGGCGCATTGGTCACCGGCGCTGTTGCAGTGCTGCTGGCCCTGGTCGCCAACGGCCCGGTGAACGCGCTCATCATGCTCCTGGTCGTGCTGTTTGTGCAGCAGGCCGAATCACACATCCTGCAGCCGCTGATCATGGGCAAGGCGGTGAGCCTGCACCCGCTGGCCGTCGTCATGGCCGTGGCCGGAGGCTCCATCGTCGCCGGCATCGCCGGCGCCCTGTTTGCCGTTCCGGTGCTGGCCGTGGCCAACACCGTGGTCAAGTACATCGCCGACCGGGGCTGGGAACACGAGACCCCGTTCGGTCCCCAGACAGCGGCCATGGCCGCGGTGGGCGAATCCCGAATTACCAAGCCGGTCCGCACCACGGAACCGGCTCCCGCAGACCTTGACGGAGAAGAACCAGACCCCGGTTCCTGATCCCGCACGCCGCCCAAACTGCCCGGCACAAGGTCCTGGCCCGAAAGACTTCCCGACCCGATTGCATTCGCGTGTCCGCACACGCCCAGAAGAAAGCCGCTCCCATGATCCAGAAGACCACACTCCCGGTGAGCCTGTCCGACATCGAAGAGGCCCGGACCCTGCTTGAGGGCGTCAGCGTCCAGACCCCGATGGAGCACTCGCGCGCGCTGTCCCTGGACATTGGCTCGGAAGTCTACCTGAAGTGCGAGAACCTGCAGCGTGCCGGATCGTTCAAGGTCCGCGGCGCATACGTGCGCATGGCCAAGCTCTCCGCGGAGGAGCGCGCCCGCGGTGTCGTCGCCGCCTCGGCCGGAAACCACGCCCAGGGCGTGGCCCAGGCGGCACGCCGGCTCGGCATCAAGGCCCGCATCTACATGCCGCTGGGCGTGGCCCTGCCCAAGCTCACCGCCACCCGCGACCATGGCGCCGAGGTCATCCTGCACGGCCACAACGTCGACGAGGCGCTGGCGGAGGCCGAGCGCTACGCCACCGCCACGGGCGCCGTGTTCGTGCACCCCTTCGACAACCCCGACATCATTGCCGGGCAGGGCACGATCGGCCTGGAGATCCTCGATCAGCTGCCCGACGTCGACACCGTGTTGATGGGCGTGGGCGGCGGCGGACTGCTGGCCGGGGTCGCGGTGGCGATCAAGTCCCGTGCCCGGGAACTGGGACGCGACATCAAGATCATCGGGGTGCAGGCCGAGAACGCCGCGGCCTATCCTCCCTCGCTGGCCGCCGATGCGCTGGTCCCCCTGGACACCGTGCGCACCATTGCCGACGGCATCGCCGTGGGCCGGCCCGGGCAGCTGCCCTTCCAGATCATCCGCGAGCTTGTCGACGAGGTTGTCACGGTTTCCGAGGACGCGCTGGCGCGCGCGCTGGTGTTCCTCATGGAACGCTCCAAGCTGGTGGTGGAGCCGGCCGGCGCGGTGGGCGTGGCGGCGCTGCTGGAAGGCAAGCTGGAGGAACTCGGGCTGAAGCCCACCAAGACGGCGGTGATCCTCTCCGGCGGCAACATCGATCCGCTGCTGATGCTCAAGGTCATCCAACGGGGCCTCTCCGCGGCGGGGCGCTACCTCACCGTGCGCATGATGCTCGATGACCGCCCCGGCGAGCTCGCAACGATCTCCCGGGTCATCGCAGAATCCGACGCCAACGTCACCCGGCTTGACCACACCCGCGTCGGCGGTTCGCTGTCCATGGGGGACGTGGCGATCACCATCGACATGGAAACCAAGGGCCATGTGCATTCCGAGGCCGTGCTGAACAACCTGCGGGCCGAGGGCTTCCAGCCCATGATCATGGGCTAGGCAGCTCCCGCCAACCCGCGACAACGCCCCCTGGAATCCAGCTTGGATTCCAGGGGGCGTTGCACGTGGTGGCACGAATGCGGCCAGCGGGCCAAAAAACCGAAGGCCGCCAATGCGACGGCCCTCCGGGTGATCGCCCTAAGCGGGGCAAGACATCCAAGTGGGTGAAGCACTGGCGGCCACCGGGCCACCGCTCACGCCGAGGCGCGGGTGAAAAGAACTATGCGCTGTATGGCTTGCAGGAAACGATCTCGACGGTGATTTCCTTGCCATTCGGTGCGGTGTAGGTGAGCGTGTCACCGGACTTGGCACCGTGGACCGCGGCGCCAATCGGGGAGCGCTCCGAATAGACCTCCAGGTCGGTGTCCCCGGCGACCTCGCGGCTGCCAAAGAGGAAGGTGGTCTTGTCGCCGGCGATGATCGCCTGAACCAGCATGCCCGGCTCAACGACTCCGTCGTCGGCAGGGGCTTCGCCCACGTGGGCGCGGCGCAGCAGGTCCTTGAGGTACGCGATGCGAGCCTCGGCCTTGCCCTGCTCTTCCTTGGCCGCGTGGTAGCCGCCGTTTTCCTTGAGGTCGCCCTCGGAACGTGCCTGCTCAATGCGGTCCACGATTTCCGCGCGGCCCGGGCCGGAGAGGTGCTCGAGCTCGACGGTCAGACGGTCAAAGGCTTCCTGGGTCAGCCAAATAACTGGTTCGTGATTGGTCGTGGTCACGTGGTACTCCTTGTGTAATCAGGGCCGCTACTCCCTGGGGGAACAACATGCCGAGACGGTCCCGCCCGATGATGCGACGAACATCTTGCAAGCAAAGACCCCGCACAGTGGGTGAAGAACTTTGTCCGTCACGGTCTGTAGCGGGGCATTAACGTATTAGAAAGATATTAGCCGTCATTTGGCTAATTGCCCAAGGTTTGAGCTTTTGGCGTATCGGCGCGTCTCGGCCACTTCATAATGTCCGGGAAGCGGGGATCGTGTGGGAACTATGCGTCCTTGATGACCCGGCATTCCTCGACGCCTGCGGTGGTTGCCAGTGATTCGGTGCGCAGCTCGACCTTGAAGCGGGTATTTGTCATGCCCTTGCCCTCGGTGGGCCCAACGGTCAGCGTCTTCCACCCGACAATGGCGTAGGACTCGCTCAGTGCCCGCACCTCGCATTGCACGGTTGCGCTCGCGTCCTTGGCGATGTCCACGGTCGCGGTGGCCAAGGTGGGGGAGAGGACCTCGAAGGAGTTGTCCTTGAACTGCACGCCGGAAGTGGTTGTGGTGGTCAAATAGAGCGCACCGAGCACTCCGGCGCCGACGCCGCCGATGATGAGCATCACACGGGTTCTTTTGGCCAAACCCCGCTTGGGGGAACCGTACCTATTAGTTAAGCTGGACATTGGCGCCCCTTTCCATTCGTGGGCGTCGCGGCCGGGAAATCATCCCTACCAGTCTAAGCCTTGGCAAGGGGAACCCTTCACCGAGCATGAGAAGTTGGAGCTACCTAGGTGGAAGAACGAAACGTGGAGCACATCGCTGATTCAACTGGCCTGCGTTTGTTGGCAGTCCACGCACACCCCGACGACGAATCGTCGAAGGGATCGGCCACGATGGCCGCATACATTGCGGCCGGCGCTTCCGTGATGGTGGCAACCTGCACCGGCGGGGAACGCGGGGACATCCTCAACGCCGCAGTCGGCGAGCTTGCGCACGCGCACCGCGACCTGGCCGGGGTGCGGCGCACTGAAATGGCAGAGGCCGCCGCGGTGCTGGGCATCGAACACCGCTGGCTGGGATTCGTTGATTCGGGACTGCCCGAGGGTGACCCGCTGCCGGAGCTGCCCTTCGGCGCCTTCGCCCTGCAGCCCCTGGACCGCGCAGCCGCACCGCTGATCAAGTTGATCCGCGAGTTCAAGCCGCACGTGATCATTGCGTACGACGAAAACGGCGGCTACCCGCACCCGGACCACATCCAGGCGCACAAGATCGCCGTGCACGCCTTTGAAGAGGCAGCCAAGGCCGACAGCTCCCCGGAACTCGGGGAGCCCTGGGAAACCTCCAAGCTCTATTACGACCGCGCCTTCGCCCCCGAGCGTTTCAAGACACTGCACTACGCCATGGTCGATGCAGGTATCGAGTCGCCGTATGCCGAGCGAATCGCCGCCTGGGAGGCGCACCCGGACGAGCAGCTTTTCGGCTGGGTCTCGCCCCACGAGACCACCACGCAGATCCACTGCGCCGACTTCTTCAAGCACCGCGACCGGGCGCTGCTTGCCCACCGGACCCAGATTGATCCAACCGGATTCTTCTTTGCTGTGCCCGAGGCGATCTACGCCAAGTCCTGGCCGTGGGAGGACTTCACCCTCATCGAATCGGCCGTTCCCACCACACTCCCAGAGACCGACCTGTTTGCCGGTCTAAGATAGGTAACGTGCCGGTGAATCCGGCCCGCCAACTTTTTCGGAAAGAGCTTCGCGCGTGTATTCGTTCCTGCTGTATGCAGCTTCAGTTAGTCCTTCCCCGGCCCCCGGCGCGCCCGTCGGCGACGCGGCCCAGAGCATTGGCCCGGGATTCGTGGGCTTTGTGGCCACCGCTGCCCTGGTGATCGTGACCATCTTCCTGATCCGTGACATGACCCGCCGCATCCGCCGCGTCCGTTACCAGGGCGAGGCCGAGGCCCGCCAGCAGGAACTGGTGGAAAAAGGCAAGGACATCCAGCCCGACGAGCCGGGAGACACTCCGGCGCGTTAGCCGGCCCGTATCAAGCACGCCCCCACGGAGACCTTTCCCTGGGGGCTGTTGCCGTGACCGCAGGCGTTTGGCTTACGGGCCTTGCGGGACCAGCCCTGCCTGGTGGGCCAGCACGGCGGCCTGCACACGGTTCCCCGCCCCCAGCTTGAGCAGGATTGCCGAGACATGCCCCTTGACGGTGCCCTCGGTCAGGTGCAGCCGTGCACCGATCTCTGCATTTGAGCAGCCGGCCCCCACAAGGACGAAAACATCGGTTTCCCGGGCGCTCAGCTTCTGCACGGCCACGCGTGCCGCCTGCGGGGCGCCGACGTCGAGGGCTCGCAGCCGGTCCACGACCCGCCTAGCCACGCGCGGTGAAAGGTAGGCGGCGCCGGTGGCCACGGCCTTGACCCCGGCGATGAGCTCCTGCGGAGCCGAGGCCTTGAGCAGGAATCCGCTGGCGCCCAACTTCAGCGCAGCATCGATGTATTCGTCCTCGCCGAAGACCGTGAGCATCGCCACCGCGGTCCCGGGGAGGCGCACCGCCAGTTCGCGGGCCGCGGCGAGCCCGTCCAGCACAGGCATGCGGATATCCAGCAGTGCCACCTGCGGCCGGAACCGGAAGGCAAGTTCAAGCGCCTGGCGCCCGTCGCCCGCCTCGGCCACGACCTCGATGTCGGAATCCGAGGACAGGATCGCCCGGACCCCGGCGCGCACCAGCGCCTCGTCATCGGCCAGCAGCACCGTGATGGGCCCGGCCCCGCGGTCGACGACGGGTTGTGAAACATCCGGCGGTGGCATGGGCTTCATCCTTCCTCGCGCGGCAACAAATGGTCCTTTGACACGAGTACTCCGTGGCCGAAACACAACCTGTACATGTCGCTGCTCAAATCCATGAAGCCGCTGCGGGCCAGGAAGTAGCGGCAGGTGGTGTCCTCGGGAACCGGAGGTTCGGCAAGCAGCGGGGTGGGCCCGTCCAGGCCGCCGGCGGGGAGCCGCGAAGCGACTGCCACACGGTCCTGGCCCACCGACAGCTGCGCGTATGCGGCAGGCGCCAGGGCGTTTTCCACCACAGTGAGCACCTGCACCGTCACCAGGATGCCGGCCAACAGCACCGCCAGCCCCAGCGGCAGCAATGCGCTGGCCCATTGCCGCGAGCGCGTGTTGCGCCGAAGGTCCGCAAGCGCCCCTGCCACCGGGGCGTCCGTCGGCGGCAGGGGGCCGATCCCCGGGGCCGGAGCGGGTTCGCGGGGCGCAGCGGACCGCGGGATGCGGGCCACCAGGCGGAAATCCTGGCCGTGCGTTCCGGCCTCCAGGGTGCCGCCGAGCATGCGCAGCCGTTCGGCGACTCCGGCGAGCCCGGAGCCTCCGGTTGGAACGGCGGGGGCCGGCGAGGTGCGGCGGTTCTCGACCGTGATGGTCACCGGGTCCCCGCCTTCGTCGATCCCGATGCGCACCGCGGCGCCCGGGGCATGTTTGGCCGCGTTGGTCAGGCCTTCCTGGACCACCCGGTACATGGCGGCCTGGAGCGCCCGCGAAGGCTCCGGGGTTCCGGGCGGGGCCGGCACCTGTTCGAGGTCTGTCCGAAGCCCCGCGGTGCGCACCCTCTCCATCAGGGCCCGGATCGATTCGCCGGCTGGGAGCATCGGTGCCGCGCCGTTGGAATCGTCCTGGCGCAGCATCGCCACGATCCCATGCAGCGAATCAATCGCCTGGGATGCCCGCTCGCGGATCTCGGCCGCCGCACGGCGCCCCTGCTCGGTGCTGGAGGCGTGGACCTCGAGGGCCCCGGCACCCAAGGCAATGAGCGCCAGTTCGTGCCCCAGTTCGTCGTGCATGTCCTGGGCTATGCGGGAGCGCTCGAGCAGGCGGGCGTTGGCGGCAACGACCTCGTGTTCGCGCTGGCGCTGGGCGCGGCGCAGCATCCGGTAGCGGCCCCACCACCAGGGCATCACCACCGCCGCAAAGACCACCAGCGCGTCCAGCAGCCACCTCGACGCGGCCCCCGAAGGATCGGCCGCCAGCCGCAGCGCGCCCGCGGCCAGGATCCCCGCCCCCAGCATGGAGACCGACAAGCGGAGGGATGCAAGCCGATGCCCGGATAGATAGGCGGCAACCACGGACAGGACCGCGGCCGGGGCATTGCCCTGGCCCACGGCGGGCACCAAGAACGTGGCCAGCAACAGCACGATGGCCCAGCCGGCCTGCTGCGACCGGGAGCCGGCTTCGAAGCGGGTCCTCATTCACCCATGCTACCGAGCCGCCGAGCGCCCCGACACCGACGAAAGTCAGGGGTTCCAGCGGCCAAGACCCGGCCAACGCCGGTGGCCGCGGACCCGGGACGGAACCTAGCGTTGAAGGCAACGAGGAAACACCAACCGGGCAAGGAGCGGGACCATGATCGTGCTTGAGGAACTCACCAAGGACTTCGGAGGCAAAAGGGCGGTGGACAAGCTCTCGCTGGCCATTGAACCCGGGAAAGTCACCGGTTTCCTGGGTCCCAACGGGGCCGGGAAGACCACAACGATGCGCCTGCTCCTGGGGCTGGACGCACCCACCGCGGGGGCGGCACTGATTGGCGGGGTCCCCTATGCGCGGCTCCACACCCCGCTGCGCACCGTGGGGGCCATGGTCGACTCGCGGATCGGGCACCCCGGGCAGCGGGCCGCTTCGCACCTGCTGGGCCTGGCCCGCAGCAATTCCATCCCCGCCTGCCGGGTGGGGACGGTGCTGGCGGAAGTCGGGCTCGCGGACGCGGGGCACAAGCGCATCGGCACGTTTTCTCTGGGCATGCGCCAACGCCTGGGCATCGCTGGCGCGCTGCTGGGCGACCCGCAGGTGCTCATCTTCGACGAACCGGTCAACGGGCTGGACGCCGACGGGGTGGTGTGGATCCGACGGCTCATGCGCGCCAAGGCGGCCGCCGGGGCAACGGTGTTCGTCTCCAGCCATCTGATGAGTGAGATGCAGTCCACGGCCGACCACCTGGTGGTCATCGGTCGGGGCAGGCTGATCGCGGACGACACCATCGACAACGTCATCGCGGAAAGCGCGCTGAACTCCATCACCGTTGCCACCCCCGATGCGGCCGCGCTCGCCGAGGCACTGTCCCGCGCCGGGTATTCGGTCACCCGTACTGACTCCGGCGCCCTGCGGATCACCGGCGCTTCGCTGGAGGATGTCGGGGGCATGGCCCACGGCTTGGGGCTGAGGATCAACGAACTGACCCTGCACAAGGCCTCGCTGGAACAGGCCTACACCGAATTGACCTCCTCCAGCCTCGACTACGTGCCAACCGAAAGTGAAAGGGCAGCATCATGAGCACCATCCAAGAAACCACACCGGCAAGTATTCGCCCCGCGCGCACCCGCTGGGCCGGGGCCGTGGCGTTTGAGGCCACCAAGCTGGCCTCGCTGCGGTCCACCCGGATCATCCTGCCACTGGCCCTCCTCGGCCAGGCCGCCCTGGCCTGGCTGCTGGGTTCCTCGGCCCAGGCCAGCGGGGAGAACGGCTACGACACGGCGATGCCGGCACCCTTCATTGCCTTTGTGTCCCTGCAGCTGTCCCAGCTGTTCATTGCCGTATTCGCCGCACTGTCGATCACCTCCGAATACGGTTCCGGCACCATCACCACCTCGCTGCAGGCAATCCCCGTGCGCTTTAGGTTCCTGGGGGCCAAGGCCGCGGTGCTCGGTTCCATCGGCTTCGTTGCCGGGGCCGTCCTGGTGGGGGCCGGCACGTTGGTGGCGGCACCCGCCGCGGGAAGCTACGGCCAGTTCACGCCCGGCCAGCTGGCCACGGCCATGCTGGGTGCGGGTACCTATCTGGGGCTGCTGGCCATGATGATGCTGGGCCTCGGGGCCCTGCTGCGCAGCAGCGCCGGGGCCGTGACCGCGGCGTTCGTGCTGCTCTTCGGGCTGCCACAGGTCCTGCCGCTGTTCACCGTGGACGCGGTGCAGGAAGCGGCCGGCTACTTGCCGACCAATGCCGCTGCGGTGCTTGGCACCGCAGCGGAGCAGCCCTACGGCCCTGACACAGCGCTTGCCGTGCTGGCGGCCTGGACGGTGGTGTTTCTCGGTGCCGGGTATGCGGCATTGCGGGGCAGGGACAGCTGAATCCGGCACACTTCTGCCGCGGGAGGGAGCGCGGATCGCTTCGGCGGCCACCTCCTGTCCCCGGGGCGCTCAACCTCTGGCGGCGGTCAGGGGATGCCGAGGTCCTTGGAGTAGGGTGCCAGCATGGGACAACGAATCGCCTCGAGCGCCTCGGCATACTTAAGACAGCATGCTCACCAGCCGGTGGACTGGTGGCCGTACGGGGACGAGGCCTTTGCCTTGGCAGCGTCCCGCGACGTCCCGGTGTTCCTGTCCATCGGATACGCAGCCTGCCACTGGTGCCATGTGATGGCCCGCGAATCCTTTGACGACCCGGGGATCGCCGCCTACCTCAACGAACACTTCGTGCCCATCAAGGTCGACCGCGAGGAGCATCCGGCCGTCGACGGCGCCTACATGGCGGCAACCCAAACGCTCACCGGTGCCGGCGGCTGGCCCATGAGCGTGTTCACGCTCCCCGATGGCCGCGCCATCCATGCCGGAACCTATTTCCCACCGGTTCCCCGGCCGGGCATGCCCTCCTTCATGCAGGTGCTCGAGGCCGTCGCCGATGCCTGGGACAACCGCCGCGACGCCCTGGAACTACAGGCTGCCACGCTGGCCGACCATCTGGGCTCCGTCGCCGGCGGGCAGGCCAAGATGTTTTCCCTTGAGCTCCCGCTGCCCACCGCCGGTGCCGGATCGGTCCTGGCCCCGGTGCTGGGCACTGCCGTGCGGCGGCTGGCCGCGCTGGAGGATCCAACCGGCGGCTTCGGCCCGGCTCCCAAGTTCCCGCCGAGTGCCGTGCTGGACTTCCTGCTGCGGGCGTCACTGGGGCAGGGATCCGAGGCGGCGCAGGCCACCGGGCTGGCATCGCGGACACTGCAAACCATGGCCCGCAGCGCGTTGGCAGACCACGTGGGCGGCGGGTTTGCCCGCTATTGCGTGGATCCGCAGTGGAAGATCCCGCACTTTGAAAAGATGCTCTACGACAACGCGCAGCTGCTGGGTTTGTACGCCAGGGCGGCGGCGCAGCTGCCCGACGCCGAGGCCGCCGAACTCTGCCGCGTCTCGGCACGCGGCATCCACCGCTGGCTGGAGGAAGAAATGCGGCTTCCGGGCGGGGGATTCGCCTCCTCGCTTGACGCCGACACCGTCATGCCCGACGGCAGCCACCACGAGGGTGCCACCTACACCTTCAGCCGGGGCGAGGTCGCACGAATCCTCGGGGAGCCCGATGCCAGTGACTCGGGCCCAAGCGGTCAGCGCCCCGGGGCGCTTCCGGGTGCCGGAAACGTCTTCTGGCAGCTGTGGGAGGGCGCGCCGCTCCCGGCCGAGAACGCGCAGCAGGCAAGTGATCCCGCGCAAGACGTGCCGATGACCATTGCGCTGTCCCGCACCCCGACGCTTGCCGAATGGCCCGGGCTGGAGGCGGCCTTCAAGATGCTCGGCGCCGAGCGTGCGACACGGGTGCAACCGGGCCGCGACGAAAAGGTCGTTGCGGGGTGGAACGGCCTGGCCATCGCCTCGCTGGCCGAGGCAGCGGTGCTGCTGCGCGAACCGCGCATGCTCGCCACCGCCACCCGGGCGGCCGAATACCTGCACCGCGTGCACTGGGTTCCGGCGCGCGGCGAAACCGGGGCCGTGCTCCACCGCATCAGCCACCAGGGGCGGGCGGGCACCGCCATAGCCGCGGTCCTCGAGGACTACGCGGCGGTGGCGCTGGGATTCCAGCAGCTGGCTGTCGCCTCGGGGGACCGGATCTGGTTTGCCCGTGCGGACGATGTCCTCAGCGCCGCGCTGGAGATTTTCCTGGAAGGCGGTAAGCCGCAGGACAGTGCCGGGAACGATCCCCGGGTCCGGGCCATGCGCGGGGGCGCCGCCAGTGCGGAGGCCCTGGATGACGCGGTGCCGGCTGCCACCTCGCTGCTGGCAGCCGCCCTGCTGAACAGGGCGGGCCGCAGGCAGCTGGAGACCGGCGGCAACGCAGCGGAATCGGGGTCAGGCCCCGGCGAGGCCGACCTCGCGCTGGTTCGGATGCTGCTGGGCTTCGTCCCGGCGATTGCCGACCGGGCGCCCCACGGTGCCGGAAGCGCACTGGGCGTGGCGGCCCGTTTCGTCCACGGCTCAAGCACCGAGCTTGTGGTGGCCGGCGGCACCGATTCCGAGCGCCGGGCCGCGGTGCGCCTGGGGGTGCTGGCCGGCGTGGCCCAACTCGCCGGTGCAGGCGCGGAAAACGCGGCCTACCCGGCCGGGCCCAAGGGCCAGTTGCGGCTCTACGTGTGCCGCGGCGGCATCTGCCATGCGCCTGTCAGTGACCTGCCCGCATTGGCGGCCCTGTTCGTCCCGGGTCTCTCGCGACCCGCGCCGGGGCCCTAGGCGGTGCCGAGAACCGCGATGGCAATGGCGGTGAAGTGGCAGGCGAAGCCGATGAGCGTGAACGCATGGAAGAGTTCGTGGAACCCCAGGATTTCCGGGATGGGGTTCGGTGCCTTCATGGCATAGAACACCGCCCCTGCAATGTAGAAGGCGCCCCCGACGCAAATGAGGATCGCCGCGGACGGGCTGGCGGAAAAGAAGTCCCCGATGAACAGCAACGCCGCCAGGCCGAGCAACACGTACACCGGGGTGTAAAGCCACCGCGGTGCATCGGTGTAGAAGACCCGGAAACCGACCCCTGCCAACGCCCCGATCCAGATCGCGACCAGCAGGATGGTTGCGGACCTGGCCGGAAGCAGGGCCCAAGCGAGCGGGGTGTAGGAACCGGCGATCAGCAACATGATGTTCGTGTGGTCGATCCGCTTGAGCACGCGGGTGGTCTCCGGCGACCAATTTCCGCGGTGATAGAACGCCGACACGGTGAAGAGCAGCACCCCGGTGAGCGCGAAGACGGCACTGGTGATCTTCGCGGCGCCCGCCGGTGCCAGAACGACAAGCACGATGCCGGCGACCAAGGCCAGGGGTGCGGTGACCGCATGGATCCAGCCGCGCAGCAAGGGCTTGGACGGCTGCGCCGGAACCGGTGGCTGGGAGGGTCTGCCGGATGGTTGGGTCATGGACCCAGCCTAAACTACCAATCGGTAGCCTTGGTGGCCGCGGGCACCTGAAAGCCGCGGAACGTTCCGGCCGGAGGTCTTGCTCGGAGTATTCCCAGACGCAATGCCCGCGTCTTGGCGCACCGACGGGGAGGGAACCCGGTAGCGTTAAGTTGAACATGCAGCCCGTTGGCGGTTGCATGCCGCCCCGCCCCAAGCACAAGCAGGAGTATCGCCGTGGAACTACCGGGATTCGTCTACCGGCTCTATGAGCGGCGGTTGCGGGGAATGCTGACCCCGGAAAAGCTGCCCGCGCATATCGGCGTGCTCGTGGACGGGAACCGTCGCTGGGCCAAGCTGTCGGGACAGACCACGGCCAGCGGACACCAGGCCGGTGCCGACAAGATCCTGGAATTCCTGGGCTGGTGCCAGGAACTGGACATCAACCTGGTCACGCTCTACATGCTGTCGACCGACAACATGAGCCGTTCCAGCGAGGAACTCGACGCCCTGATGGGGATCATCGCCAACACCCTGGACCGTTTGGGTGAAACCAAGACCGTTCGCGTGAAACCCGTCGGCAACCTTGAACTGCTGCCCGACTACCTGGCCAACAAGCTGCGCGAGCTGGAGGCCTCCACCGCGCACGTCACCGGCATCCACGTCAACGTCGCGGTCGGCTACGGCGGCCGGCAGGAAATCGTCGATGCGGTCAAGGCGTTGCTGCTCCAGGGCCACGCCGATGGGCTGAATGCGGCGCAGATCGCCGAGGACCTCGATCCCGACCAGCTGGCCACCCACCTCTACACCAAGGGCCAGCCGGACCCGGACCTGGTCATTCGCACCTCGGGCGAACAACGCCTCTCCGGTTTCCTCACCTGGCAAAGCGCCTATTCGGAGTTCTACTTCTGCGAGGCGCTGTGGCCGGATTTCAGGCGCGTCGACTTCCTGCGCGCGCTGCGGGACTTCGCCGACAGGCAACGCCGCTTCGGCTCCTGACCCATGGTTCGGCCGGTGCGCTCCGCTGCGACATCCGGGCGTCGGCCAAGCTTCACCTTTTCTTAACCACGGCGCGGGCCGAACTCTAGGTTTGCCCGATGCATTCGGCGTATGTTGAGCGTAACGGGTGATGAAGCCGTCATTGCCCGCTGAACGGGGCAGCACTCCCCGCGAGGAGCCACAGTGGTAGCGAAACAGGAAAACCCATCAACCGCACCCGCCGACTCGGCAGCGACTGCCACCCAGATGGCATCGGCGGTAGGTACCCGGACCTTCGTCCTGGACACCTCGGTGTTGATCGCAGACCCCCACGCCATGTTGCGCTTTGCCGAACACCATGTGGTCCTGCCGCTGACAGTGATCACCGAACTCGAGCACAAGCGCAACGACCCCACGCTGGGCTATTTTGCCCGCGAGGCACTGCGGACCCTTGAGGACCTGGGCCGCAAGCACGGCGGGCTGGCCAACGACATGGAGGTCGGCAAGCAGGGCGGCACCCTGCGCGTGGAACTGAACCACATCGCGCCCGACGTCTTGCCGGTGGGGTTCCGCAACGCGGACAACGACACCCGCATCCTCGCCGTCGCAAAGGCCATGCTCGATGGGGGCCTGGATGTCACGTTGGTGTCCAAGGACATGCCCATGCGCATCAAGGCCTCGGCCATGGGCCTGACCGCCGAGGAATACCGCAACGAGCTGATCGCCGACTCCGGGTGGACCGGCGTGCACGAGATGGACGTGAGCCAGGAAGACATGTCGGCGCTCTACGCCGACGAGTCCCTGGAGCTCGAGGAGGCAGCCGAGCAGCCGGTGAACACCGGGCTGATCCTGCACTCCCCGCGCGGCTCGGCGCTGGGCAGGGTGGACCGCAACCACCTGGTGCGCCTGGTGCGCGGGGACCGCGAGGCCTTCGGGCTGCGCGGCCGCTCCGCCGAACAGCGCCTGGCCCTGGACCTGCTGCTCGACAAGGAAATCGGCATCGTTTCCCTCGGCGGCCGCGCCGGCACCGGCAAGTCGGCGCTCGCGCTGTGTGCCGGGCTCGAAGCGGTGATGGAACGCCGCGAGCACCGCAAGATCATGGTCTTCCGCCCGCTCTACGCGGTCGGCGGGCAGGAGCTGGGCTACCTGCCCGGCGCCGAGGCGGAAAAGATGAACCCCTGGGCGCAGGCCGTGTTCGACACCCTGGGCTCGGTGGTCTCCAAGAACGCCATCGACGAGGTCATGAGCCGGGGCATGCTCGAGGTGCTGCCGCTGACCCACATCCGCGGACGCTCGCTGCACGACGCGTTCGTGATCGTCGACGAGGCGCAGTCGCTGGAGCGCAACGTGCTGCTCACGGTGCTCTCGCGCATCGGGCAGAACTCCAAGGTGATCCTCACCCACGACGTGGCCCAGCGCGACAACCTGCGGGTGGGGCGGCACGACGGCGTCGCGGCGGTGGTCGAACAGCTCAAGGGCCACCACCTCTTCGGGCACGTGACCCTGACCCGCTCCGAGCGCTCCGAGATCGCCGCGCTGGTCACCGAGCTGCTCGAGGACCGCATCCACTAGCCGGGTGCAACCCCGGGGCGGTCCCGCGGTCCTAGGCCGCGGGCCCGCCACGGTGCCGTGCGTTGTCGCGATCCGCGGGTCCGGGGTGGTCCGCCAGCCCCGGGATCGGCCACAGCGGCGCCTGCCGCACATCGCTGAGCGAGGCCCGCGGCTGGGTGAACAACCCGTCGATCATGTACTCGTCCACGGCGATGACGGACACCCGGTGCTCGAGCCCCGCATCCGGCCCGTCAAGCACCTGGTGCAGCACGCAGATGCCGGTGGCCCGGTCGAGCCGCACCCGCGTGCGGCCCGGGCCCAGCAGCGGCGCCTCCGCATTGACCGGGGCATATGAATGGCCCCGGGAAAGTTCCGCCTCCAGGCATTCGCGGCCCGATTCGTCCGTGAGCCTGCGCAGCGCATGGATGGTGCTGGGGTGGGGGAAGGACATGTCGGCCGGGCCCGGGGCGAAACCGGCGACCTCGACCGGATCCAGGAACGCGCCCCACAAACCCACCGGCATCAGCTCGTTGCCATAGGCTGCCTCCGGTCGCCGGGAGACCAGGCCGTCGTCCCCGTAGACCGGGGCCAGCAGCTGCGGCGGCAACAGCCAGCTCTTGCGGGTCGCGGCCACGAAGCCGGCGTCGCGGGAGTCGTTGATGTGCTCGGTGCGGAAGAGCACCGTGCCGTCCTCCTCCTCGACGCGGATGGCGTCCGGGCGCCTGATGAGCACCGTGAGGTGCCGGGGGCGGCCGGGGGCGGCAAAGGCCAGCCCGCGGCGTTCCTTGTCGGTGACGCCGATCCGGATCTGGATGGTGTTCCACAGCCAGGGGGAGGAGCGGGCAAGCCGACGGAAGTGCCCCATGAGTTCCTTGCTCGGTGCCCGGTCGGGGTCGGGAAAAACTGCCGCACCATTGAGCTGATCCATGCCTTCAGTGTAGCGAGGAGCCACATCGCGTGCCTTTGCCCTGCAGGTGGCGTGCCGCCGCTGACAGCGGGGCCGCACACCGCGTAGGGTTTGGCCCATGCCGCAACAAATCCTGCACTGGTTTGCCGCCGACCCCGCCCTGGCCACTGTGGCCGGAATCCTGGCCGCGCTGGCCCTGGCGCTGTACCTCTTCAACGCCGTGCGACTGACCATTATCGACTTCAAGTCGCACCTGCTGCCCAACCGGATCCTGGGCCCGTGGTTCATTGCGGCGCTGGTGCTGCTGGGCGCGGCCGCCCTGCTGGCGGGGGAACCGATGGTGCTGTTGCGCATGGTCCTGGGAGCCGTCATCCTGTTCGCCGGCTACCTGGTGCTGCACCTGATTGCGCCCGCCGGCATGGGGCTGGGGGACGTGAAACTGGCCGCCGTGCTGGGGCTCTACCTCGGCTTCCTCTCCTACACCCACCTGCTGTGGGCCACCGCGTTCGCATTCATCATCGGGGCCCTCTGGTCGGTGGTGTTGCTGCTCGCCCGGAAGGTCACCCTGCGCTCCTCGGTCGCCTTCGGCCCGTTCATGCTGGCGGGAGCCGCCCTGGCCCTTGCCGTGGCGGGATAGCCGCCATGCCCACACCGGAATTCATTCTCCGGATGCGCCGGAAGATCGGCAACGACCCGTTGTGGCTGCCCGGGGTCAAGGCCGTGGTGATTCACGGGGGCCGCGTGCTGCTGGTGCGCCGGGCCGACAACGGGCGCTGGACGCTTCCGGCCGGCATCCTGGAGCCGGGCGAGGAACCGGCAGTCGCGGCGGTGCGCGAGGTGTTCGAGGAAACCGCGGTGCACTGCGCCATCACCCGCCTCGTCGGGGTGGCAACGACCGACGAGGCGGTCTACCCCAACGGGGACCGCGCGCAGTACCTGGACATCATCCTGGCCGGGGAATACCTGGGCGGGGAGGCGAGGGTCAACGACGACGAGAACCTCGAGGTGGCGTGGTTCGAGCTGGGGCAGCTGCCGGCACTGCCGCCCAAGCACCAACGCGCCATCGACTGGACCCTCGAGCCCGCCGAATCGGGCCACTTCATCACCGGCGGCCCCGAACCTGGCTGACACCTGACGCGAAAGGCGCCCCGCAGGTCCGCCCCTCCGGTCCCCGGGCGGGAATCGGCTGGTCTCCTGTGGGGCGCCAACGTGCGGCGACGGCGAAGGAACCTAGCCCTTCGGCTCCGAACCCGCTGTTTCCTCGGCGGAGGCGCCGGCGGAGACCTTCGCACCCGAGCGTGCCGCATCCTCCAGGGACTGTGCCTCCTCGCCGCCGATGGCCTCGCCGCGGGCCACCATGCCGGCGGTGTCCGAGAGCTTGACCTGTTTGAGGAAGAGCGCCAGCACGAAGGCGATGAGGATGAACGGGATCAGGTACCAGAACACCGGTGCCAGGGAATCGGCGTAGGCGTTGACAATGCCCTCGCGCACGGCCTCCGGAAGCTGTGACATGGTCTGCGGATCCAGGGTCGCGGTGGCGTTGCCGGCATCCGCGGCGTTGGCCCCGGCGCCGGTGAAGACCTCGGTCAGCTTCTCGGAGAGCCGGTTGGTGAACATGGCCCCGAAGATCGCCACGCCCAGGGACGCACCGACCTCGCGGAAGTAGTTGTTCGTGGAGGTCGCGGTGCCGACCATGGCGGGGTCCACGGCGTTCTGCACCACCAGCACGACGACCTGCATGATCAGTCCCAGGCCGGCACCGAACACGAAGAGGTACACGCAGATCAGCCACAGCGGGGTGGCTGCCGAAAGCGAGGTGAAGGCCAGCATGGCCACGGCGGTGACCAGGGCGCCGGCGATCGGGTAGCCCTTGTACTTGCCCGTCTTGGTGATCGCGATTCCCGAGAAGATGCTGGTGCCCATCAGGCCGACCATCATCGGGACCATGAGCAGCCCCGAAACGGCGGCGGAGGTGCCCGAGGACATCTGCAGGAAGGTGGGGACGAACGCGATGGCAGCGAACATGCCCAGGCCCAGGGTGAAGCCGATGGCCGTGGCGTTGACGAAGACAGGGTTCCTGAACAGCGACAGCGGGATGATCGGGTCCTCGGCGCGGGCCTCGGCGATCACAAAGAGCACGATGGCCGCGAGCATTCCCACGCCCCAGGCCCAGGTCTCGGGCGCTGCCCAGCCGTGGTTCCTGGATCCGCCGAAGTCGGTGAAGAAAATCAGGCAGGTGGTGGCGATCGAGAGCAGCAGCACGCCGGGCACATCGATCTTCTTGGTGGACTTCTTGCTCGGGATCGTCAGCGCGAACCAGGCGATCAGGAAGGCGCCGATGCCGATGGGGATGTTGATGTAGAACGCCCACTGCCAGGTCAGGTGGTCCACGAAGAAACCGCCCAGCAGCGGACCGGCCACGGCCGAGAGGCCGAAGATTGCACCCAGCGGGCCCATGAACTTCCCGCGCTCGGAGGCCGGGACGATGTCGGCGATGATGGCCTGCGAGAGGATCATCAGCCCGCCGCCGCCCAGGCCCTGCATGGCACGGAAGAACACAAACATCCAGAAGGTCCCGGCGAACGCGGCCCCCACGGAGGCAAGGGTGAACAGCGCGATGGCGATCAGGAACAGGTTGCGCCGTCCCATCACGTCGCCGAACTTGCCGTAGATCGGCATCACGATGGTGGTGGCCAGCAGGTAGGCGGTGGTGATCCACGCCTGGTGCTCGACCCCGCCGAGCTGCCCCACGATGGTGGGCATGGCGGTGGAGACGATGGTCTGGTCGAGGGAGGAGAGCATCATGCCGGCGATCAGCGCGGAGAAGATGATCCAGATGCGCCGTTGCGTCAGCAGCAACGGCGCCGGGCCCGGGGTGGGCCGGGACGCGGTGGTGGTGGACATGGTGGTTCCTTGCGTGTGGAGGGAAAGATGCGTGGCGGGGAGCTGCCGGCGGGTCAGGGTGCTGGATGCCGTTCGTCGGACGGGAGGTGCTGGTGGAAGAGTTCCCGGGTCTGGTGCAGGACGGAGAGGAATTCTTCCTCCAGCGATGGGCCGTCGGGAGCGGCCAAATAGCGCTCGATCGCCCGGTGGGTGGCAAATTGCAGGCAATGCAACAGCATGCCGATGCCGCTGTGGTCGGCCGCCACGCCTTCGCGCCTGGCCACCAGGGCGGTGAATTCGGCCTGGCGTTCCGGGCCGACCTTCATCATGCGTGCCAGCAGTTCCGGTTCGCGGTGCAGGATCGTGAAGAAGCCGTGGACACCGCGGATCTCGGACTCGTCCCGGCGCAGCTGTTCCAGCACGAGGGCAACCAGGTCGGCCAGCAGGGTGGGGGAGATGCCCACGGTGTCGGCGGGCCGGGCGTCCATGAACCGCTGAAGTGCCTCGGCGGATAGGCCGTCCTCCGAGTGCCCGAACACTGCATCGAGCTTGGTCGCGAAGTAGTTGAAGAAGGTGCGTCGGGAGATCCCGACCCGGGCGCAGAGTTCCTCGATGGTGAACCCGGCAAAGCCGTTTTCGGCCGTCAGCTCTCGGGCGTTCCGCGAGATGGACAGGCGGGTTTTCAGCATGCGGGCGCTGAGGCTAGGCGGGGTGGCCGGCTCGGCCGAAGCCTTTGTTGCACTATTCTTCACAGAGTGCAGTTTTGCACTAATCAAACCTCAGTGCAAATGTTGTGCCCGCGCCCACACCGAGGCGCGGCGCGGCGGCGCAGACACGCCGGGGGGCGGTGCACTGGGGACCAAACCCCGGTGCACCGCCCCCGCCAAGAAGAGCCCGTTCGTCCGACCGGTCAGTGCTTGCCGGTCATGGTGGTGACATCGAGCAGCTCGTCGAGCTGCGCCTCGGTGAGTTCGCCGCGCTCGACGAAGCCGAGGGCCACGGTCGCCTCGCGCACCGTGAGCCCGTCGGCGACCGCCTTCTTGGCGATCTTCGCCGCGTTCTCGTAGCCGATCAACTTGTTCAGCGGGGTGACGATCGAGGGGGAGGCCTCGGCCAGGAAGCGGGCGCGCTCCACATTGGCGGTGATCCCGTCGACCATCTTTTCCGCCATCACCCGGGTGGTGTTGCCCAGCAGGCGGATGGACTCGAGCAGGTTCGAGGCCATCACCGGGATGCCGACGTTCAGCTCGAACGCCCCGTTGGTCCCGGACCACGCGATCGCGGTGTCGTTGCCGATCACCTGGGCGGCGACCATGATCGCGGCCTCCGAGATCACCGGGTTGACCTTGCCGGGCATGATCGAGGATCCGGGCTGCAGGTCCGGGATGGCGATCTCGCCCAGCCCGGTGTTGGGGCCCGAGCCCATCCAGCGCAGGTCGTTGTTGACCTTCATCAGCGAGATCGCGATGTTGCGCAGCTGGGCGGAGGCCTCGATGAGCCCGTCGCGGTTGGCCTGGGCCTCGAAGTGGTTGCGGGCCTCGGTCAGCGGCAGCCCGGTGTCCTGCGCCAGCAGCTCGATGACGCGCTCGGGGAAGCCGTCGGGGGTGTTGATGCCGGTGCCCACCGCGGTGCCGCCCAGCGGCACCTCGGCCACGCGCGGGAGGGATGCCATGATGCGTTCGGCGCCGTAGCGCATCTGGGCGGCGTAGCCGCCGAACTCCTGGCCCAGGGTCACCGGGGTCGCGTCCATCAGGTGGGTGCGTCCGGACTTCACCACGTCCCTGAACTCGACGGCCTTGGCCTCCAGGGAGGCGGCCAGGACCTCGAGGCCGGGGATCACGTCGCCGAGCAGCCCGGCGGTCGCAGCGACGTGGACCGAGGTGGGGAACACGTCGTTGGAGGACTGTGACGCGTTGACATGGTCGTTGGGGTGCACCACGGTGTCGGAGCCGGCCGCCGTGAGCGCGCGGGTCGCCAGCTCGGCGAGCACCTCGTTCATGTTCATGTTGCTCGAGGTTCCCGAGCCGGTCTGGAACACGTCGATGGGGAAATGCGCGTCGTACTTGTTCGCGGCGACCTCGTCGGCCGCTGCCACGATGGCATGCGCGCGCTCGGCATCCAGCACCCCGAGCTCCAGGTTCGCCAGGGCGGCTGCCTTCTTCACCTGGGCCAGGGCCCGGATGTGCGCGGGTTCGAGTTTCTTTCCGGAGATCGGGAAGTTCTGGACCGCGCGCTGGGTCTGCGCCCGGTAGAGGGCGGCGGCCGGCACGCGGACCTCGCCCATGGTGTCGTGTTCGATGCGGAAATCTGCAGAAGTGTCCATGCCAGACACGCTACGCCGCATGCACGGCCTTCGGCAGTGGCCGGGCGCACAGTTCAGCCCAATGGCGAACGCGGGAATAAAAAGGCGCCCACCTGCAGCCCGTGGCACGGGCTGCAGGTGGGCGCAGCGGTTGCGGCTAGAGCACGCCGAAACCGGAGACCATTTCCGCCTTGCCCTCGGCCAGGCGGTAGGTCACCCCGATCACCGCGGTGCGGCCCTCCTCCACGGCCGAGGAAATGATGCGCGACTGTTCCACCAGGCGGTGGGTGGTCTGCTGCACGTGCTCCACCACGGTGGTGTTGACGTCGCGGATGCCGTTGCGCCTGGCGGTGATCACCGACGGGGTGATGTGCTCGACGAGATCGCGGATGAAGCCCGGGGGCATGGTTCCGCTTTCCACCGAATCGATGGTGGCCGTCACCGCGCCGCAGGAGTCGTGGCCCAGGACCACGATCAGCGGGACGTTCAACATGGCCACCGAGTACTCCAGGGAGCCCAGTGCCGCCGAGTCGATGACGTGGCCGGCGGTGCGCACCACGAACACGTCGCCCAGGCCCAGGTCGAAGATGATTTCGGCGGCGAGACGGGAGTCCGAGCAACCGAAGATCACGGCGAAGGGGTGCTGCTTGTCCACCAGGAACTGCCGGCGCAGCGCATCCTGGTTGGGGTGGTCGGTGTGACCGGCCACGAAGCGGGAATTGCCTTCGCGCAATTTCCGCCATGCCTGTGCGGGAGTCAGGTCAAGGTGGTCGACGGGGACGTCGGATTCATTCATGTTTTTTAGCTTAGACGCCCCGACTGCCCGGGTTGGCACGCCCTACGTTTCGTGAAGCCCGCAATCGGGGCGCGCCGAGGGGGTGCGCTGTGGCAATTCTCACACTTCCGTGCCGTATTCGACGTCCCGGCGGCGGACCCGCTACTTTGCGGGGATCTCCTGCTGGGCCAGGCGGGCCAGCGACTCAAGGGTGCCAAGGCCGCTGTCGCTGGTCAGCACGATGGTCGACTTGCCGAGCGTTCCGATCAGGATCTCGGATTTTCCCTTGGTGCGCAGCTCCCAGTCGGTCCCGTCCACCGCGTGGGTGCCGGCGAGGGCGGCATTCTCGGTCACCGCGGCCAGCCAGGACGGGTTGGCCCCGGCGGTCTGCCTGACCCAGACGAACTCGTCGTCCTTGGTGACCACCCCGAATTCCCAGAACTTGATCCCGTCGACGTTCCCGGTGATCCAGCGCGCGAAGTTCACGTAGTCGCCCTCGGGAAGGTTCGGTGCCCAGGGCGTGAAGTCGGCATCCGCGGCGGCCTGCGAGGCGACATCGGCAACGTCGACCGGGGCGCGGAAGTTCTCGGCCTTGTCGGGCGGGTTGATCAGGATGACGGGGATCGCCACGGCGACGGTGAGCAACACCGAGATGATCATGCCCTTGAGCGTCTGGTTGGCGCGCTTGGCCTGGGAGGGGGTCAGGACGGGCTTGACGGGCTGTTGCGCATCCTCCGGCGCCGAAGCGGAAACGTGCGTTGGCGCGTCGGCGTCCACGGGCGCCGGGGTGGTGGCGCTTGCGGGGGATGCTGCGGGTACGGCGGGGCCTTCGGGGTGTTCACTCACCCCTCCATTCTCGCCCATCCGCCGCGCAGAATCTAAACGGGCGGGCACCGGCCCCGGATGCGGCCGGGCGCGTAATGCAAGTCGGGCCGAAAGGGACTAGTTGGCCCCGGGAGATATGATGGGGGCTGTTGGCCCCCGGCAAACGAACAGATCTCAACGACGAGGAAGACCGTGACTGAAGCCACGAATTTTGCCCACCTGTCCCCACGACTGTCTGTCAGCGACGCGTCACCCGACCGCAACCTGGCCCTTGAGCTGGTGCGTGCCACCGAGGCGGCGGCGATCGCCTCGAGCCCCTGGGTCGGTTTCGGCGACAAGAACGCCGCCGACGGCGCGGCCGTCGACGCCATGCGCTCGCTGCTGTCCACCGTGTCCTTCAATGGCGTGGTCGTCATCGGCGAAGGCGAAAAGGACGAAGCCCCGATGCTGTTCAATGGCGAACGCGTGGGCGACGGAACCGGCGCCGAATGCGACGTCGCCGTCGACCCGATCGACGGAACCCGCCTGACCGCCCTGGGCATCAACAACGCGCTTTCGGTCCTGGCCGTTGCCGACCGCGGTTCCATGTTCGACCCGTCCGCGGTCTTCTACATGGAAAAGCTTGTCACCGGTCCCGAGGCCGCCGAGCTGGTCGACCTGCGCCTGCCGGTCAAGCAGAACCTGCACCTGATCGCCAAGGCCAAGGGCAAGAAGATCAACCAGATCACCGTGTGCATCCTTGACCGTCCGCGCCACGCGGGCCTGGTCGAGGAGATCCGAGCCGCCGGTGCGCGCACCAAGTTCATCATGGACGGCGACGTCGCCGGCGCCATTGCCGCCACCCGCGAGGGCACCGGCGTGGATGCGCTGATGGGCATCGGCGGCACCCCCGAGGGCATCGTCACCGCCTGCGCCATCAAGTCGCTCGGCGGCATCATCCAGGGCCGCCTGTGGCCCACGGACGACGATGAGAAGCAGAAGGCCATCGACGCAGGCCACGACCTGGACCGCGTGCTGACCACCAACGACCTGGTCACCAGCGACAACTGCTACTTCGCCGCCACCGGCATCACCGACGGCGACCTGCTGCGCGGGGTGCGCTACAAGAACAACCGCATCCACACCCAGTCGATCGTGATGCGCTCGAAGTCGGGCACCATCCGCTTCGTCGAGGGCGAGCACCAGTCCGACAAGTGGGAAGCGTACACCCGCTAGAACGCCTTGCGGCCCTGCCGCAAAACGCAGCGGTGCCCGGCGGGAATCACTTCCCGCCGGGCACCGCTGCTTTTTGTCAGTCGGGGCCTATTGCACCGGCTGCGGGGTCACGGCGAAGGCGCGGCCGGCCGCGTTCGCGCTGCGCCGCGCGATGGCCGGGGCCTCGTTGGCGCCGATGAACAGCGAGTCGCCGCGGCGCAAGAGCTCGTCCCCGCGCGGGGTGTCGATGAGCACCTCGCCCTCGACGCACAGCACGATCACCGGGCCGTTGGCCGCCACCGGCACGTCCCCGCCGCCCATGTCGGCCGCATCGGCGACGGCGTCCAGCTCGATGTGCTGGAGCTGGAACTCGGCAAACGGCGGAGTGAAGACCTGCTGGCCGTACATGGTCTCGACAGGTTCCAGGCGCGGGACGCCCAGGACCTCGAAGCGGCTGACGCGCAGCAGCTCGGGCACGTCGATGTGCTTGGGCGTCAGCCCGCCGCGCAGCACGTTGTCCGAGTTGGCCATGACCTCCACGCCGAGCCCGCGGAGGTAGGCGTGCACGTTACCGGCACCCAGATAGATGGCCTGGCCGGGTTCCAGCACCACCAGGTTCAGCAGCAGCGAGACCAGCACGCCGATGTCCTCCGGGTAGTGTTCGTTGATCCGCGGCAGCTCAGCCAGCGAGGGATGTTCGGCCAGGGCCGGGTTCGCCTCGACGGCGCGCAGCGCGGCGGCACCCAGCCGACCAAGTTCCGGGGACCCGCCGAGCAGGTATTCGCAGGTCGAACGCAGCGCCTCGGCCTCGTCGGGGTTCGTGAGCAGCGAGACGATCCTGTCGCAGGTCGCGGCGGCATCTGCTTCCAGTGCGGTTCCCAGCGTGCCAAAGAGCTCGGCCGTCGCAGCGGGGGAGCGGAAGCCGCTCAGGGCAGCGAAATCGGTGAGCGCGTAGATCATTTCCGGCTTGTGCGAACCGTCCCGGTAGTTCCGGTGCGGCGCGTCGGCCGGCAGGCCGGCGGCGTTTTCCGCCGCGAACCCGGCCGCTGCCTGTTCGGCGGAGGGATGGACCTGGATGGACAGCGGCTTGCCCGCTGCCAGCAGCTTCATCAAGAACGGCAGCCGGCCGTAGGCCCCGGCCACCTCGGGGCCCAGCAGCCCCTGCGGGTCGGCGGCGATCAAACGGTCCAGGCCGATGGCCTCGCCGCCTTCCTGGCCGTCAATGGCACGCGACGGGGCGGAGGGGTGGGCGCCGAGCCACATTTCGGCCTCCGGCTTGCCGCTGGGCGTGCTTCCCAGCAACCCCGAAATGGCGCCGGTGGATCCCCAGGCATAATCACGGATGGTGTTTGTCAGGCGATACATCATTGTCCTTAGGGCTATGGGTGGCCGTGCGGCCGGGTTAGGGCACCGAGCATTCGTTGTTGTTTGCGGCGATCTTTTCCAGCAGGTCGGTGCGGCCGATCTGCTCGAGGGTGACCAGGTAGCGCTCGTCCAGCTCCGCGCCGTCGGGCTGGGCCGTGGGTGCGTCGGAGGGAGCCACGTTGATCTTGCCGGGCTCGGAATTGCGCTTGGTCCCCGAGTCGCCCGACGATTTGGACGGCGCGGAGGATTCCTTGGCCTTGGCCGATTCACTGGTCGCGGCAGGGGTCTTCTTGGGCGAGGACCCGGACTGCGCGGAGATGAGTTCCTGGATGCGCTCGTGGATCACGTCGAAGTCGGGGTAGGTGGAGAACTTGTCGCCGGCGGACCCGAAGTCGGGGGCGCCCAGGGTCAGGCGCTTGAAGGGGGTCTGGCGGGCCTTGTCGGCCAGGTTCAGGAAGGAGCCAAGCTGCTGCTGCGGGATGTCGGTCTCCACCAGCTGTTCGCCGGCATCCATGATCGAGGTGAAGCGCGTGAGCATGGTCTTGGGGCTGAACTGGGAAATCATGGCCTGCTGCAGGCATTGCTGGCGGGCGATGCGGTGGTAGTCCGTGGTGAAGTCGCGCGAGCGGGCAAACCACAGGGCCTGCTTGCCGGTGAACTTCTGCTCGCCGGGGGCGAACCAGTGGGTGTTGACCGAGGAGTTGGGCCAGTACTTGCCGTTGTAGGGAACCCAGCCGCCCGAATCCACTGTCACCCCGCCCATGGCGTTGATGAACCCGGCGAACCCGGCCATGTCGATCATCACGTAGGCCTGGACCTTCAGGCCCGTGGTGCCCTCGATGGCCTCCATAGTGGCCTGG
This sequence comes from Paeniglutamicibacter sp. GQ140, assembly GCF_059759235.1. Taxonomy (NCBI): domain Bacteria; kingdom Bacillati; phylum Actinomycetota; class Actinomycetes; order Micrococcales; family Micrococcaceae; genus Paeniglutamicibacter; species Paeniglutamicibacter sp. GQ140. The sequence continues at coordinate 73,166 of NZ_JCAXDW010000013.1, read as the reverse complement.
GCCCCTGGGTTTTCGACCCCGGGGTACAGGTTGGCGTGGTTGTCGGTGGCGTTGCGGTAGATCGCGTTGAAGAGGCACTCGTCCCCGCAGTCGTACCCATTGGGGTACACCTTGCGCATGGGGGAGTCGGCGGAGAACTGGGCGTTCTGCAGGTTGCGGGGGATCGAGATCAGCAGCGACTTGCCGGTCTTGGCATCGACGGAAAGCAGCGACATCGAGTCGGTGCGCACCCCCTCGCGGTTCCCGGCCGAGTCGGCGCCGAACACCGCGATGTTGTAGCGCCCGTCGACGGGCTTGAAGGCCGGTCCGGCGGAGAAGACGCTGGAAATGGTCTCCCGGCCCTTGTTCAGCACGAAGGCGCCGTAGCCCAGGGACCCGCTGATCGCCAGGGCGAGCACCAGCAGAGTGGCGGTGAGCCCGATCCGCGCCCCGGGGGCCAGGTACCTGGGTCGGATGATCGCCAGGGTGTTCAGGAACATCAGCAGCCAGCCGGCCGCCAGGACGACCAGGAGCAGTGCTGCGCCCAGCTGCACCCAACCCTGCGCGAAGAAGCCCAGCAGCCAGTCGCGCTTGAGCAGCGCGAGGGCAAGCACCACCAGGAGCAGTGCCCAACAGGTGATGGTGACGCGCATGACGAACCCGCCCAGGGCGCGGTTCCCGGAAACCCATTGGGCGCTGCCGGGGAAGAACGTGGTCAGCAGCAGCAGGAACAGTGCGCGCTTGGAGCGCACCGGTGCGGGAGCCGAGACGGGATCCGGGAGCAGGTCGGGGTTGCGGGACGAACGGCGGGTCGGTGTCATAGGAGTCCTTAGGTGCCGGGGGTTTCGGAGGCCGCGGCGGCCCGCAGTGCGGCGCCCTTCCCGGCCGCGACCTGGCGCAGCTCGGCTGCGAAGGCAATGAGCTTTTCCTGGAGTTCGGCGGCGAGCCCGTCCGTGCCGGTGGCGAGCATGCGCACCGCCAGCAGGCCGGCGTTGCGCGCCCCGCCGATGGAGACGGTGGCGACCGGGACGCCCGCGGGCATCTGGACGATGGAGAGCAGCGAGTCCATGCCGTCGAGCGTCTTCAGCGGCACCGGAACGCCGATGACCGGCAGCGGGGTGACCGAGGCGAGCATGCCCGGCAGGTGGGCTGCGCCGCCGGCGCCGGCGATGATCACGCGGATGCCGCGGGTGTGGGCTTCCTTGCCGTAGGCGATCATGTCCTCGGGCATGCGGTGCGCGGAGACGACGTCGGCCTCGAAGGGGATGCCGAACTCGCGCAGGGCCTCGGCCGCCAGCTTCATGACGGGCCAGTCAGAGTCGGAGCCCATGACCAGGGAAACCAGGGGTGCGGGGGTGCTCACGATGTTTGTCCTTCGGTGGTGGAGGTGGTGGATGCGGGTGCCGCGGAGGGCACGCCGTCACGGATCATCGAGGCCACGGTGTTGGCGCGGGCACGCAGCGAGTCAACCGATTCGCCGGGCTCGGAGACCACGTTCACGTGCCCGATCTTGCGTCCCGGACGCACCGACTTGCCGTAGGCATGGACCTTCACCCGGGGCTCGGCGGCGAGTGCCGCGGCGAAGGCGCTGTACAGGTCCTGGTTGGCTCCGCCGAGGAAGTTCTTCATCACGGTGGTCTCGGCCAGCGCGTCGGTGGCGCCCAGCGGCAGGTCAAGGACCGCACGCAGGTGCTGTTCGAACTGGCTGGTGATTGAGCCGTTCATGGTCCAGTGCCCGGTGTTGTGCGGGCGCATGGCAAGTTCGTTGATCACGAATCCGGCGCCGGAGCCCGGGGTTTCGAAGAGCTCGGCCGCCATCACGCCGGTGACCCCGAAGGCCTCGGCGATGCGCAGGGCCGCCTCCTCGGCGGCTGCCTCGACCACCGGGTCCAGGCCGGGTGCCGGTGCAAGGACCTCGTCGCAGACGCCGTCGACCTGGATGGTGTGCACCACCGGCCAGGCCTTGGCCTCGCCTCCGGGATTGCGTGCGACCAAGGCGGAGAGCTCGCGGGTGAAGGCCACCTTGTCCTCGGCCAGCAGGGCGCCGTTGCCGAACCAATCGGCGGCGGCGCGTGCCTGGGCGGCGTCGTCGATCATGCGCACGCCCTTGCCGTCATAGCCGCCGCGCGGGGTCTTGAGGACGACGGGCCAGCCGATCCGCTCGCCGAAGGCCAGCAGTTCCTCGACGGTTTCGACGGCTGCCCATTCAGGGTTGGGAAGGCCGAGGGCCGCGATGGCCTCGCGCATCACCAGCTTGTCCTGGGCGTGGATGAGCGCCTCCGGTCGCGGCTGGACGTTCACGCCCTCCGCGATCAGCGCCCGCAGGTGCTCGTTGGGCACGTGCTCGTGGTCGAAGGTCAGCACGTCCACTCCGCGGGCAAATTCACGCAGGGCCGCCAAATCCGTATAGTCACCTACCGGGGCGGATGCAACGCTGCGCGCGGCAGAGACATCCGGGCCCTCGGCCAGGATGCGTAGTTCGATGCCGAGATTCAGGGCCTCGGGAGCCATCATTCGGGCAAGCTGGCCTCCGCCAACAACGCCAATCACTGGAAACATCACCCGCCTAGCCTACCGAACGCGCGACCTAACCTAGGGTGTCCATGGCGAGTTTGGACACCGTTGGCGGTGAACATCCAGTGAACCGCATTAGAATAGTTTGGTTGGCCGTCTGAGCAAATGACGGTTCAGCCGCACCGACTGCACCGCTAGCCCGCCATGTGGCGGTGTGGTGCATAGATACGAATCCATGGAGGATCATGCTGCAACAGATCTGGCGCAAACTCATGGGCCTGGCGTCCATGCTGTGGCGCGAAGTCGCGAAATTCGGCGTGGTCGGGGGTGTCGCGTTCATCATTGACTCCGGCATCTACCTGTGGCTGCTCGAAGGGCCCATGCATGATTCCGAGGTCAAGGCGAAGATCGTGGCCGGCGTCGTGGCGACGATGTTCTCGTGGGTGGCCAACCGCTACTGGACCTTCCGCCACCGCCGCCAGGCGAACGTGGTCCGCGAGCTCGTGATGTTCCTCATTATGAACGCCATCGGGCTGGGAATCGCCGCGGCCTGCGTGTTTGTCACCAAGTACTGGATCGGCCTGACCGACACCACCAGCGTGTTCATCGCAGGCTCCGTGGTCGGACTGGTGCTGGGCACCATCTTCCGGTTCTTCGCCTACCGCTTCTGGGTCTTTGGCGCGGAAATGGACGCCGAAGAGGAATTCGCGCACGACCGCGAACTGCTGCGCGTCGGCCCCGAGCCCGTTGCGGCCGAGCGCAGGGCCGCAGGTCCGGAGCAGATGGCCGACCCGGCCCCGGACGGCCCGGCCTAAGGGCCCTAGGCGCTGGCTGTTGAATGCTTGTCGCCCCGGCATGTGCCCCCGTTTCCCGCTTCACCCACGGGTGAAAGGAACCCAGGGAACGTGTCGGGGCTTTTTCGTGCCCGCGGGGCGGGCGGAAGGGGAGGCGCCGCCTAGGACTCCTGGTCCAGGCGCGTCACCACGCGTTCACCCTCGAGCAGGGACTTGCTGATCTCCAGGCCCTCCTCCACCAGTACCACCGGGTACCCGCCGCTCCACAGCGACACCAGTGCCGGAAGAATGCGTTCGAGCGGCCACGCGGTGCTCAGAAGCGTGGTTCCGGCGGCCTCGGGCAGTGCGCCCGGGGCAAAGAGCTGGGTGTAGCCAAGCGTGGCGGCAGCGGAGTGCAGTGCGGTGGCAGCGGTGTCGATGGGGGAGCAGTTGAACGAGTCGGCGTAGGAGCGGACCTCGGAAGCGTAGTCGGTGGCACCCACCGGCAGGGGGCCGCCGAAGGCCATGGCCAGTGCCGGCAGGGGGACGGCGATGACCTCGACCGAGCCGTTGACTGCTAAGGTTTGCGGGTCGGCGGTAATGAATACGTCGACATCCCCGGGGTCCGTTCCGGGGGCCACACAGCGCACCTCGGCACCCAGGTGCCAGCAGGCCAGTGCCAGTGCCGCGGACTTCCAATGGCCGGGCATGTCGGTGGCGACAACGCTGCCCGGGGCTAAATCAAATTCTTCGTGCAAAAGATTTGCGCTCTTGGCGACCCAGTTGTCAAACACCCGACCACTGAGTTCCACGCGCTCCCCGCTTTTGGCATACCAGGTCAAATATGGGTGGGTGGAGTGGCGCACCGGAGCCAGTAGGGATTCGACGGGAGATAACGAGTTGGTATCAATGGTCATGTGAAGCTCCTTGTCAAGCCTGTGAATTCCCCGGGAATCCGCGGGCGGGCATATTTCTGTACGATCACGGCGAAGTCTCGGGCGTGGCGTGACTCTAAATCTACGACATGTGTGGCTAAAATCGACGACCGCACTTGACGCGACCGGAGTTACACCAGTGTAATTAGATAGTGCACCGTCACGGAGAGGGAAATTGTCTCGCGACGGCTTTTTATTGAGAGGCCGCCGACGTCGCTCTTTTAGGGTCATTTATAGGTATCTAGTTCGTAACGGCGGAAGGTTAGTAAACCATGGGGAACGTGGATCGAAGCTTCAACGAAGCCGCAACGACGGCACCTACGCCAAATTACAGCGGGTCCCGGGATGTGCCGGCCGACTGGTTTGTGGACCCGGCCGAGACCGGCCGGGAGCAGGACGCCGATCGCTCGCAGGTTCTGACCCCGGCGGAGGAGACAGCGGCATTCCTGTTGGCGCACGACGCCGCCAACGACCTGGCCGCGGACCCGACTCCTTCATGGGCACCGAGCATGGACGCCATGCTGGACGGCAAGAGTCCCGCACAGGCCATCTGGATCGGCCTGGGGGCCGAGGACGAGGACGGCGAGCTGGGCTGGCAGTCCGAGGCACTGTGCGCGCAGACCGACCCCGAGGCGTTCTTCCCCGAAAAGGGCGGTTCCACCCGGGACGCCAAGCGCGTGTGCGGTGCGTGCAATGTGCGCTCCGAATGCCTCGAATATGCACTGACCAATGACGAGCGGTTCGGAATTTGGGGCGGACTGTCCGAGCGCGAACGCCGTCGCTTGCGGAAAAGAGCAGTCTAATTCTCCCCACGATCCACGTCACCGCCATTGTGGCTGCCCACAATGGCGCCGCTTTTTTACCCCGGACGCTGGCCGCGCTGCGCGACCAAACGCGACTGATCGACCGCTTTGTCGGCGTCGACGCGTCGTCCACCGACGGTTCCGCGGACCTCTTGCGCAAGCACCTGCCCTCCGACTCCACGCTTCTGGAGGTTCCCGAGCACAGCTTCGGGCAATCGGTGATGGCCGCCGTGCAATCCCTCGGGAAGCCCCGACCAGGCCGCACCGAATGGCTCTGGCTCATCCACGACGATTCGGTTCCCGAACTCAACGCCCTGGAAAAGCTGCTCACCGTGGTCGAGGCCACCGAATCGGTGACCATTGCCGGGTGCAAGCAACTTGACCTTGACTCCCCGCGCCGCCTGCTGGACGTGGGCCTGGGGGTGAACAAGTACGCCGAACGGCTGACGCTGATCGAGATCGACGAGGTCGACCAGGGCCAGTACGACGCCCGCACCGACTCCTTCGCCGTGACCAGCGCCGGCATGTTGATCCGCCGCGACGTCTTTGAGGCCCTGGAGGGTTTCGACCCGGCGCTGCCGGGGCTGGGCGACGACATGGACCTGTGCTGGCGCAACCGCCTCATGGGCAACCGCGTGGTCATTGTGCCCGCGGCCAAGATCCACCACAAGGCCGCGGTGGTGCGCGCCGTGGCCGGACCGGCGGAAACCCGCCGCGCCGAGGTGTTCATGCGCCTCAAGCATGCCCCTGCCTGGGCCATCCCCTTCCTGGTGGTCGGGGCGGTGCTGGGCGGGATCTACCGCTTCCTCCTCTCGGTGCTGGCCAAGGACCCGGCCTACGCCTTTGGCCAGCTGGGCGCCACCTTCAGGGCCGTGGGCAAGCCCGTGAAACTTTCCAGGTCCCGTGCCACGGCCGCAGCCACCCGCCGGGTCCCGCGCAAATCGATCTCCCGGCTGCTCACCGACCAGGACCTGGTGCGCGAACACCGCAAGAACATGCTCGACTCGCTCGACGGCGAAAGCGTCTACGGGGACGGCACCGGAGCCACCGCCACCCAGGACCCCAGCGGGGATGCCCGCAACGACTTCGCCGCGCTGGCGGCACCCAACCGGACCTCGGCCTTCGTCAGCGCCATCATCGCCGTGCTGGCCACCCTGGCCGTATCGCTGGTGGGGCTGCGCGCCTTGTTCGGCGCCGGCGCCGTGGCCGGCGGGGCGATGCTCCCGATCTCCGCCAAACCCTCCGAGATCTTCGCCAACGCCACCTCGTGGTGGGCCAACCTCGGGGCGGGCAGCCCGGCAGGCGGGGATCCCATCGACTACCTGTATTGGCTGGCGTCGCTGGCCGGCGGCGGAAACGCCAACGCCGTGGCCGTGGTGCTGACCCTGCTGGCGATGCCGCTGGCCGCGCTGGGGGCCTGGCTGGGCCTGGCCGCAGTCACCCGCTCGCGCGCCGCACGCATGCTCGGCGCCCTGCTCTGGGGACTGGCCCCGTCGCTGCAGGACTCCCTGGCTTCCGGGCGTACCGGCAGCGTGCTGGTGCACGTGCTGGCACCGCTCTTCCTGCTGGCCCTGCTGCGCTCGGTCGGCGCCGGCGTCGACTTCCGGGCCGGCCGCGGGCGGGCCTCGCGCCCGGGCGTCGGGGCCGTTCCGTCCTGGACGGCCGCTGCAGCCGCGGCCCTGCTGTTGGTCCCCATCTCCGCGGGGTCCCCGGCCGCCGGGCTGGTCCTGGTCCTGCTGATCCTCCTCGCGGCGATCGTGCTGCGTTCGCGGGCCAAGACGCTGTGGTGGGTGCCGCTGCCGATGCTGGTCTTCCACCTGCCCCTGGTCGTTGCCTCGCTGGGCAACCCGCGCGTGCTGCTCACCGATCCGGGACTTGCCCTGCCCTTTGCCCCGGCTCCGCTGTGGGCCCAGGGACTTGGCTTCCCCACCGCCTTTGACCCGCTGGGCACCCCCGCCGGATTCGGATTCCTGCCCGCCGGGCCCTGGGCTCTGGTGCTGGTGCTGCTGGTCGGGGCCCCGCTGCTTGGCTTCGCGCTCACCGGCCTCTTTGCCGGGGCGCGGAGCGGCTCGACCCCGCTGGCCCGCACGCTCTGGCTGGGCGGGGTGCTGATGCTCGCCGCCGGGTACGGCGCCTCGCTGGTGCCCTCCGCCGTGGCCGGGGACAGCTTCGTTGCCGCGTTCAACGGCCCCTTCGTTTCCTTCTTTGTCCTGGCGCTGCTCTTCGCCGCGGGCCTGGGGATCTCCGTGTTCCGCGGCGAGCGGGAGCCGCTGGCCCCCGGCGTGCCGGGTGCACGCCGCGTTGCCACCGGCACGCTGGCCTGGGCCTCGGCACTGCTGGGCGTTTCGGTCCTGGTGGCGGGCGGCAGCTGGATCGCCGCGCAGGTCCCGGCACCTGCCGGGGCGGCCGCGCAAACCGACCTGGGCGCGACCAGCGCCCTGCGGCCCGTGTCCGCCCGGACCCTGCCGGCCACTGCGGCTGACCGCGGGCTGGGTGCCTATGAGGACCGCACGCTGGTGCTGGCCCAGAACGGCGACGGGGCGGTGAGCGCGGCACTGATGAACGGTGCCGGCACCACCGCCGACTCCCTGTCCCAGACGGCGTCGGCAAACCGGGTCGTCGGCAACCTGCTGGCCCCGGCGCTGCGCGAATCCGATGACGCCGAGCGGCTCATCGAACAGACCGTGGCCACCCTCGTCTCCGACTCCGCGCTGGACCCGCGCGAGGAACTCGCGGCGCTCGGCACCGGTTTCGTGGTGCTGCAGGATTCCCGGGCGACGGCCTCGGCACTGGTCGCGCGCCTGGACGCGGTGCCGGGCCTGGTTTCCGTGGGACAGACCGAGTCCGGGTGGCTGTGGCGCGTGGAACCGCGGGCCGCGATCCCGGGCGTGGACAACGCCACCGACTCCACCTCCCGCGTGCGCATCGTGGCGGGGGACAAGACCGTGGCATTGCTGCCCTCGCACCGGGGGGAGGTCTCCGGGGCGCGCATCGAGCCCGGCGAGGCCGGCCGCGTGCTGGCCATGGCCGAGCGCGCCGATGCCGGCTGGAGCGCAACCCTTGACGGGGTGCCGCTCAAGAGCCTGGCCGTGGGCGCCGATGCCGGACAGGCCGAAGACGCCACCGGCACCGGTGTCGAGACAGCGCAATGGGCGCAGGGCTTTGAACTGGGTGCCGCCGGCGGCACCCTGGAACTGCACTACCACAGCCCCTACAAGGTGCCCGTGGCCATCGCCCAGCTGGTGGTGCTGCTGCTGGCCCTGCTGCTGGTCATTCCCATCCCGCGCAGCCGCCGCTTTGCCGCGCGCCGCCTGGACGAATACCGCACCCGCGGCAACGCCGAAAGCATCGACGAGCTCGACCGCGGAAACCGTCTCGCGGACGCCAAGGAGAAGAAGTGAAAAACGATTCCCGCAAGGCACGACGAGAATCTGAACGCGTAGCCCAGGCCGCCCGCGAAGCCGCGGGACTGGCCCCGGGGACGGCACTTCCCCCGGCGGGGGAGCAGGTCCCCGGCCCTGTGTCCGCCGCGCCACAGGCCGTGGCACCCGGTCCGACGGACCCCTCCGCCGGGTCTGCCGCCCCGTCCGCGCCCGCAGACCCGGCGGAACCCGCCGCGGCCGCAGGGGCGGAGAACGAAGCAAAGGCCGAACCCGCGGCCCGCGCCGGAAGCCGACGCACCAAGGGACGCGGCAGGGCGCTGGGCGTGCTGGGCTCGGTCGGGGTGCTGTGCCTGGGCGCCGCGGCCATCGCCGCCGGATCGGTGTTCCCGCCGGCCACCGCCGCCACCGGTACCGACATCGCCGTCACGTCGCTGCCCGCGGGAGACGCGCTGGCAAGCTGCCCGTCGACCATGAAGCTGTTCACCGGCGCCGGATCCGGGGTCGACCCGGAATTCGCCCCGGCATCCAAGAACGCCAGGACCGCGGTGCGCGCCGCGGTGCTCTCCGATTCCGCCGGCCGCATCCCCGGGACCGAAATGCTCAGGAACGATGCGGGCGTCGAAAAGACCATCGCCCCGCGCCTGCCCGCCGCCGAGGCCGAGCGGGCCACCGGTGCCGGCGCGGACGGAACCTCCGAGCGCAAGGGCGCCCCGGGGCCGGTGACCAACTACGCCGAGTCGCTCACGGTGCACTCCCAGCCGCTGGGCGGGGTCCAGTCCCTGGTCTCCGCCGTGCGGACCTACTCCGCCGCGGACGGCGACCTGGCCGGGCTCGCGGCCGCCGGCTGCACCCCGCCGACCTCCGAATCCTGGCTCACCGGGGCGGTGACCACGCCCGGCTCCACCGCGGTGCTGAACCTGGTGAACCCCTCGGCCTCCGTCGCCCAGGTGCGCGTTGACCTGCGCGGTGCCGACGGCATGGTCTCCGCACCCAGCCTCTCCGCGCTCGCGGTGGCCCCTGGGGAGTCGAAATCCGTCATCCTGGCCGGCTACGCCCCCAACGAAAAGGCGCTCTCGGCCAAGGTCACCTCCTCCGGCGGGCGCATCAACGCCACCATCCAGCAAAGCACGCTGCGCGGGCTGGTCCCGGGCGGCCTTGACTACCTGGGGGCGGCAGCCACCGCCAACAACACCCAGGTGATTCCCGGGGTCGCGATCCTGGACCCGAAGCTCGCCGGGGCGCTGGGCAAGCCCGCCGCCAACGCCGATGCCGCCGCCGAGGTGGTGCTGGCGGCCACCTCCGCCGAGGGGGCCACCGTCAAGGTGCGCGCGCTGGGGCCGGCCGGCGAGGTCCCGATCCCCGGCGGCGGGGAAGTGGTGGTGGCCTCCAACGCCACCGCACGCATGCCGCTGGGCGGGCTTCCGGCCGGGAACTACACCATCGTCGTCGAGGGCGACTCGGCGGTGAGCGCAAGCGTGAAAATGGTGCGCGGCACCAAGGCCAACGAGCCCATCGACCTGGCCTGGGCCGGTGCCGCCAACCGGCTGGGCAGCGAGCACCTGCTGGTGCTTCCGGCCCAGGGCCGGGCCACGGTGGTGCTCAATGCCCCGGAGGACACCGCCAAGGTTTCGGTGCGTTCGATGGGCGCCAACGGCAGGCTTTCGGCGGCGCGCACGGTCGAGTTGGCCGGCGGCAAGTCGGTCGCGCTGACAGCCTCCGACTTCGGCGCCGGGGCCACCGCCCTGGTGCTCTCGGCCACCGGCGCCCCCAGCTACGCCGCAGCAGTGCTCCATGACGGCGCCTTTGGCGTCGCCGCGGTAAAGGTCAGCGACGCGGCCCTGGGACGCGAGGGCGTCCAGGTCGTGCTGCGCGACTAGTCGTTCGGGCCGGTGCCCCAGACCCCGTATTCGGGGTCAATTGACTGCGGGTCCATGGCCCACAGGTCCGCCAATTGCTCCACGATCGACATGTGCACCAGCTCCGGCAGCAGGTCGGGGCCGCGGACGCACGCCTCCTCGATGGGGCGGCGGTAGAGCGTGATGCGGTCGGGGCGCCCGGGGCGCGCCGAGCGGTTGGTCGCCCATGGCACCCGGGTCCCGGCGGCCTGCGCCCGGGCCAGCACCTTCGCATTGGGGACCAGCATGATGCGGAAGTCGATGGCCGTCACACGGTCGCCCCAGCGGTCGGCCAGGCGTTCGGCGGACTCCACCAGGAGGTCCTCGAAGCGCTCTGCGCGGGTCCGCGCCCCGGGCAGCGGCGCCATGATCATCGGGCCGCGCCGGCCGCGTCCGTGCCGGTTGCGCTTGCGGGCCGCGAAGCCCCGGGTTTCCCCGCTCTGCAGCGAGGCCGGATCGCGCCCGTCCAAATCGATCGACAGTTTTCCGGACATAGTATCTAGCCTATGCCACCTTGGGCCCGTGGGATCCGCCTGCCGCTCGGCGGTGCGCCGCCGTGCCGCCGCCTGGCTGCGGTAGTCTGTGTAACCGTGGGATCATCCAGACTTTGTTCACGTTCGGCGTGCCGCCAGCCGGCCATCGCCACCCTGACCTATGTGTACGCCGACTCGACGGCGGTGCTCGGTCCCTTGGCGACCTTCGCGGAACCGCATTGCTACGATCTGTGCACCCTCCACGCCCAACGCCTGACGGTGCCGCTGGGCTGGGAAGTCATGCGCCTGGCGCTGCCGGAACAGGGGCGGTTGCGCAACGACGACCTGTACGCGCTGGCCAATGCGGTGCGTGAAAACGACGCCCAGCCCGCGCCCGCGCCGGCCCCCGAGGTCCCGGCGCCCCGCACCTCCCCGCCGGCCATCGAACCGGGCCCCGGGCAGGGCATGACGCGGCGGCACCTGCGGGTGCTGCGCGAAGGGAACCAAGAGCCCTAAACTGGGTTCCATGTCGAATCTTTCAACCCAACTCACTGCCCAGCTCCGCTGCCCCGTCACCGGCTCCGCCCTCGTCCAGCACGGGGACACGCTGGTGTCCACCGGCACCGGGGCCAACGGGGAAACCTACAGCTACGACATCGTCGAGGGAATCCCGGTCATGCTGGCCCCCGAGGCCACCGTGATCCCCGCCAGGGCCCAAGGCTAGGCACAGCCGCGATGGGCATCGACCACCGGGTCGCGGACCTGTCCCTGCACGAGGCCGGCCGCCACCAGATCCGGCTTGCCGAGCACGAGATGCCGGGATTGATGTCGCTGCGCGCGCAGTACGCCGCGGCGCGGCCGCTGGCCGGTGCCCGCATCGCCGGTTCCCTGCACATGACGGTGCAGACCGCGGTGCTCATCGAAACGCTGGTGGCCCTGGGCGCGCAGGTGCGCTGGGCCTCCTGCAACATCTTTTCCACCCAGGACGAGGCCGCCGCGGCCGTGGTCGTGGGCGCCGGCACCCCGGAAAACCCCGCAGGGGTCCCGGTGTTCGCCTGGAAGAACGAGTCGCTGGCGGACTACTGGTGGACCGCCGAACAGATCCTTTCGTGGCCGGGGGCCGGGCAGGACCCGGGGCTTGGTCCGAACATGATCCTGGACGACGGCGGGGACGCCACCATGCTGGTGCACCTGGGCGTGCAGTTCGAGGCCGCCGGGGCAGTGCCCGGCCCCGAGGCCGCGACAAGCCACGAGCACTCCATCGTGCTGGAGACCCTGCGCGCCTCCCTGGCCCGGGACCCGGAAAAGTTCACCCGCATCGCCGCGAGGATCAAGGGCGTCAGCGAGGAAACCACCACCGGGGTGATGCGGCTGAACCAGATGGCTACCGCGGGCACCCTGCTCTTCCCGGCGATCAACGTCAACGACTCGGTGACCAAGTCCAAGTTCGACAACAGGTACGGCATCCGCCACTCGCTGCCCGACGGGATCATGCGCGCCACCGATGTGCTCATCGGCGGCAAGGTCGTGGTGGTGTGCGGCTACGGGGATGTGGGCAAGGGCGCCGCCGAGGCCATGCGCGGCCAGGGCGCCCGGGTCATCGTCACCGAGATCGACCCGATCTGCGCGCTGCAGGCGGCCATGGACGGCTACCAGGTAGCCCGCCTGGAAACCGTCCTGGAACAAGGCGACATCTTCGTGACCACCACCGGCGGCAGGGACATCATCACCGCCGCACACATGCAGGGTATGAAGAACAAGGCTATCGTGGGCAACGTCGGGCACTTCGACAACGAGATCGACATGGCCGGGCTCGCGAAGGTCCCCGGCGTTCGAAAGGTCGAGATCAAGGCGCAGGTGCACGAGTGGACCTTCGAGGCCGGAACCGCGGGGGAGCGCTCCGTCATCGTGCTCTCCGAGGGCCGGCTGCTGAACCTGGGCAACGCCACCGGCCACCCCTCCTTCGTGATGTCCAGTTCCTTCACCAACCAGGTGATCGCGCAGATCGAGCTGTTCACCAAGGCCGGCACCGGCGAATACGCCACCTCGGTCCACGTGCTGCCCAAGATCCTTGACGAGAAGGTCGCGCGGCTGCACCTGGACGCGCTGGGCGTGGAATTGACCGAGCTGTCGGAGGAGCAGGCCCGCTACCTGGGCCTTGACGCTGCGGGCCCGTACAAGCCGGAAATGTACCGCTACTAGCCTCCCCCGGGGGCCGGCGCCGAGGCGCCGCCGGCACCCCGCCCCAGGGGCCGGAGCCCGCCCGCGCGTCTCGGGACCGACACGCGGAGCGAAAACGCGCTGGTGGGCCCCGGGTGAACCCTCGGCTCGATAGGCTGGGGACTGTGTTTGGCAGTGGGCGCTGGCGGCCCGCCGTGCCCCGCACCGCAAGCGCACCGCATGTCAGAGTTTTGAGGGAGAAGCATGGCTGAGCAGGACGAACCGCAGACCGGCAAGCCGGGAACTCCGGCCACCGCACCGGCGGTGCCCGGTGCCGGGGCCAAGACGGATTCGGCTCCCGGCCCATTGAGCGCTGCCGCCGCGTCGGCCGCCGCCAAGATCGAGGCCTCGCTGATTGCCTCCCGGGCGGCCGCTGCGCAGAAGGCAGCCGAGGCGAAGGCCGTGAAGCCTGCCGCGACGACCGGGCCCGCACCGGCGGGAGCACCGGCCAAGCCGGCACAGGCCCCGGCCGCAACCACAACGACGGCCCCGGCCAAGGCCGACCCCGCGCCGCCGAAGCCCGCCGACACGGCGAAGACAGCCCCGGCGCCTGCTTCGTCCGCCGAGGCGGGCGGCGCGAAGGACGTCCCGGCCAAGCCCGCGGCGCAGCCCAAGGCGGAGGAACCCGAGGAGGTCGAGGACATCATCGCCAAGATCCCGGTGGAACCACATGCCGAAACCACCAAGCTCGACAAGCCGGCGGCACCGGCCGGGTCCGACGCCTCGGCCGCGCAGGACAAGACCCGTGCCATGCCGCGGCCGGTGGCCCCGGCCACGCCGCAAACCGCCTCCGCGATTGCCGAGGCGCGCAGCAGGGTCTTCGGCGCCTACACCCCGGTTCCCGAGCCGACCCCCGCGGCCCGCGAACGCCGGGCGGCCCGCGAGGCGGCCCTGGAGGCCAAGCCGCCGCTGGCCCGCACCCTGCAGGTGCTGCTGGCCATCGCCTACCCGTTCGTGCTGCTGATCCTGGCGATCCGCCTGGTCGCCAGCCCCGTCTTCCTCTGGATCGCCTACCAGCGCCCCGGCTTCCCGGCCGACGGCTTCGGGTTCACCACCGCCGACAGGCTGACCTACGGGTCCTACGGCGTGGACTTTCTGAACAACGTCGCCGACAACCGGTACCTGGGCGAGCTGCGCGATCCCAACGGCAACCCGCTCTTCCTGGGCACCGAGGTCCAGCACATGGCCGACGTCAAGCTCGTGATGTCATTCACCTACCTGGGCGGGGTCGTCCTGGGCGTCATCGCGCTCATTGCCCTGGCCTACCTGGGCAAGCGCTATGCCGGCGGCATCCGCCGCGGGCTCTTTGCCGGATCCGTGGCCACCCTGGTGTTGTTGGCCGGGCTCACGACCCTGGCGATCCTGGGCTGGGAAAGCTTCTTCACCACCTTCCACCGGATCTTCTTCGCCAACGGCACCTGGACGTTCAACTACTCCGACACGCTGATCCGCCTCTACCCGCCGCAGTTCTGGATCGACGCCGCCATCGGCATCGCCGGCCTGGTGGTCATCACCGCCCTGGTGACCCTGTTCGCCACCTGGCCCACGGCCAAGCGCCGCGAGGGCTCGCGCCTGCGCCAGGAAAAGCGGGTCTTCGGGCTGTAGCCTTCCGGTGCACCTGGTTCCCGGGTGTTTCCCGCCCCGTTCCGGGGCCGGGAAACGCCCGGGAATCGCTGTTTATGCGGCGTTTTCAGCGGGAGTAGAGTTCGTCGATCCGGGCGCGGAAGTCGTGGGCGACGCTGGCCCGCTTCACCTTCAGCGACGGGGTCAGGTGCCCGGATTCCTCGGTGAACTCAGAGTCCAGGACGGCGAACTTCCGGATGCCCTCGGCCCGGGACACCGTGGCGTTGGCCGCGTCCACCGCCGCCTGGAGCCCGGCGAGCACGGCCGGGTGGACCGCCGCCTCGGCGACCGAGAGCGCCGGCAGCGAGTTGGCCCGGCACCACGGGGCAATTTCGTCGGGGTCCAGGGTCAGCAGCGCGGCGATGAACGGGCGGTTCTCGCCCACCAGGACCACCTGGGAGACCAGGGGCGAGGAGCGGATGATTTCCTCCAGCGGCCCGGGTGCCACGTTCTTGCCGCCGGCGGTCACCAGGATGTCCTTCTTGCGCCCGGTGATGCGCAGGAACCCCGCCTCGTCCAGCGTCCCGGTGTCGCCGGTCCGGAAGAAGCCCTCCCCGTCAAAGGCCGCGGCGGTGGCCCGCGCATTGCGGTGGTACCCGGCAAAGACGCCGATGCCCCGCACCAGCACCTCGCCGTCCGGCGCGATCCGGATGGTGGTTCCCGGGATGGGGACGCCCACGGAACCCACGCGCGGGTTTGCGGCCATGTTCACGGTGGCGGGGGCGGTGGTCTCGGTGAGCCCGTAGCCCTCCAGCAGGCCCACGCCGGCGCCGCGGAAGAAGTGGGCCAGGTCGGCGCTCAGCGCGCTGGCGCCGCAGATCGCGTAGCGCACCCGGCCGCCCAGCACCGCCCGCAGCCTCGGGTAGAGCACCTTGTTGAACAGGGCATGCCTGGCCAGCCGGACGGGGGAGCGGCGGGAGGCGAGCCCGCGGGCGCGGGCGTCGGCGCTCCGGGAGTATTCGATGGCGGCGGACTCGGCCTGGGCGAAAAGCCGCTCCTTGCCGGCCGCCTGGGCCGTGGCCGCGGCGGTGGCGCGGATCTTTTCGAAGATCCGGGGAACGGCCAGCAGGAAGCCGGGCCGCACCGCGGCCAGGTCCTGGACCAGGGTGGAGGCCGAGGGCGTGTGGGCAATGGTCGATCCGGCGTGCACGCAGACCTGCTGGACGGCACGGGCCAGGACGTGTGCCAGCGGCAGGAACATCAGGGTCCGCTCACCGGTGCCCAGGACCGGGGCCATGTGCGGTGCCAGGTTCACGGCAATGAGGGAGAAGTTCGCGTGGGTCATCATGCAGCCCTTGGGCCGTCCGGTGGTGCCGGAGGTGTAGACCAGGGTGGCCAGATCCCGCAGGCCAGCGGCGGTCCTGGCGGTTTCCACCTGTTCGTCGCCGACCTGGCTGGCCGCGCCCGCGGCCACCAGCTCCCGCAGCCCGGCCGCCGGGATGCAGGAATCCGCGGGGGAGGCCTCCTGCTCGAAGCTCCACACAGTGACCTCCTCGCCCAGGGATCCGGCGGCCTGGCCGATGACCCGGGCACACCCCGGATCCTCGGCGAAGACATGGCGTGCCCCGGAATCCTCAAGGATCCACGCCACCTGGTGCGGGGAGCTGGTCTCGTAGATGGGCACCGACACCGCGCCGGCGAACCAGATGGCCTGCTCGGCCAGCGCCCATTCGTAGCGGGTGCGGGACATGATCCCGACGCATTGTCCAGCGCCGATCCCGGCGGCCAGCAGCATCTTGGCCAGCGAGCGGACGTCGGCCACGAAGTCGGCGGTGGACACGTCGATCCACGACCCGTCGCGCTTGACGCTGAAAAGCGGGGCGTCGTCTTCCCGCGCCAGGCGGTCGACCAGCAATTGGGTGGTGTTGAATTCCGGGGGCAGGTCATGGATCAGAGCGGTGCTGGCTTCGCGCATGGTGTGGTGGTTCCCGGTGGTGGTCGGCATGTGGTCTGGGCCATAGTCTATGTTACTTGCCGGTAATATAGGGTCTATCCCCAGCTGGGCATCCAGATGTGGCTGCGCCAGTTCCCGTAGGTGACCATGTCCCCGGTCCACACCGGCAGGAAGAATGCGGAGACGGCAACGACCAGGGCAAGGAAGATCCCCACGCCCCACAACGTCCGGCGGGCGTGCCATGGCGCCTGGCGGTCGCCAGGCAGGAACCTGCCCAGCACGTAGCACAGCGCCAGGACCATGAACGGGGCGAAGGGCAGCGTATAGAAGAAGAACATGGTGCGCTCCGGGTAGGCGAACCACGGCAGGAATCCCGCGGCCAGGGCCGAAAGGATCGCGCCTGCACGCCAGTCGCGGGCGCCGATCCAGTAGAAGAGCACCAGCAGCAGGCTCAGCGTTGCCGCCCACCACATGACGGGGTTGGGCAGGTCGGTGATCGCCTGCACGCAATGGGCCGAGGTGCACCCGTATTCGCCGTTGCTCCGCGACTCGTAGAAGAAGAGCACTGGACGCCCGGCAAAGAGCCAGCTCCAGGGCGATGATTCCCAGCCGTGCGGCGAGCCCAAGCCCTCGTGGAAGGCATAGGCGGCCCGGTGGTATTCGCCGAGCGAGCGCAGCGCCTCCGGGACCCAGCCCCAGGCTTCCGAGGGGTTCTCGGCGCCCCACCGGCGGTAGCGCCCGTCGGCCGAGAGCAGCCAGCCGGTCCAGGTCGCCAGGTACACCGCCACGGCCGTGGGAATGATGAGCAGGAACGCCGGGATCCCGTCGCGGGTCAGCCCGGCGAGGACCCAGTGGCGGATCCCGGCGCGGCGCCGGGCCGAGAGGTCCCAGAGCACCGTCATCAGCCCGAACACCGCAATGAAGGACAGCGCCGACCACTTCACCCCGGCCGCGCACCCGAGCATCACCCCGGCCACCAGCCGCCACGGCCGCCACCACAGCCACGGGCCGTAGGCCAGCAGCCGGTCCGCCGGGCGGGCACCGTCCGCGGTGGCCAGCGCCCGCGCCAGCTTCGCGCGCCCGTGGAAGCGGTCAAGGAGCAGGGCGAGGAACCCGGCCAGGATGAAGAACATCAGGAAGATGTCAAGCAGCCCGGTGCGGGACATGACCAGCTGGTGCCCGTCGATGGCGGCCAGCAGGCCCGCGACACCGCCCAGGAACACCGAGGAAAACAGCTTCTGGGCCGCCAGCGCGCACAGCAGCACCGCGAGGGTGCCAAAAAGCGCGGCGGAAAAGCGCCAGCCCAGGCCGTTGTCGCTGCCGAAGAGCCACATGCCGCCGGCGATCAGCCACTTGCCCAGCGGGGGATGGACCACAAAGGAGGCGCCGTCCCGGGGTTCCGGGTGCCCGGCAATGAACGCGGGGTTGGGGTCGTCGCCCCATTCGAGCTCGTAACCCGCCTGCATCATGGTGTAGGCGTCCTTGACGTAGTAGGTCTCGTCGAAGATCAGCAGGTGCGGGTGTCCGAGGTTGGTGAATCGCAACACCCCGGCGAGCACGGTGACAGCAAGGGGAACGATCCACCCCCAGATCCCGCTCCGGTGCAGCGGGCCCACCAGACGGTCCCGCAGGGCCTCAAACCCGAAGGCGCCGGCCGGCGGGAGGACCCAGCGCCGAAGTCTCTGCGTGGATGCGGTAGTCACCGTCAACACTCTACCGGCGCCCGCCGGCGGGATCCGGCGGCACGCGCGGGCAGTAGGCTTGGGGCGTGGAAACTCAAGAAACCCCGGGCCAGATCGTCCTCGCGGCGACCCCCATTGGCAACCTTTCCGACGCGTCCCCACGCCTGATCGAGCTCATGAAGAGCGCAGACATCGTGGCCGCGGAGGACACCCGGAGATTCCTGCACCTGGCCACCGGGCTGGGCGTCCGCGTGCCCGGGCGGCTGATCAGCTACCACGAACACAACGAAACCCACCGGCTCACCGAGCTGCTGGAACTGGTCGCCGGCGGCGCCACGATCCTGGTGGTCTCCGACGCGGGCATGCCCGCGGTCTCCGATCCCGGCTTCAAGCTGGTCGAGGCGGCCGTGGCGGCAGGCGTCACGGTCACCGCGGTTCCCGGCCCCTCCGCGGTGCTCACCGCGCTGGCCCTTTCCGGGCTGCCCACCGACAGGTTCACCTTCGAGGGCTTCCTGCCCCGCAAGGCGGGGGAACGCTCCAAGCGCCTCGAGGACCTGGCCACCGAGCAGCGCACCATGGTCTTCTTCGAGGCACCGCACCGGCTTGACGCGATGATCCGCGCGCTGCGCGACGCCTTCGGCCCCGGGCGCAGGGGTGCCATCGCCCGGGAACTGACCAAGATGTACGAGGAGGTCATCCGCGGGGACCTCGACGAGCTGCTGCTCTGGGCCGAGGGCGAGGTTCGCGGGGAGATCGCCGTGGTCATCGCCGGCGCGCCCGCCGGGGAGCCTGCCCGCGCCACCGACCACGTGGCCCAGGTGCAGCAACTGGTCTCCGAGGGCCTGCGGCTCAAGGAAGCGGTGGCGGCGGTGGCCGAGACCGAGCGCGTGTCCAAGCGCGAACTCTATGCGGCGGTGCTCGAGGCCCGCGCCTGAGACCGGGGCCCCGAAGCGGCGCCCCGAATCGGCGTCGGAGCGCCCTTGGGGTACCTGCACAAAATGGGGGCTGCGTCATAGTGCAGATAGAAATTTACAGCAACTTGCCGCGGCACTAGCGTGGAGACCAACAAGATCCTGTAATTCTCGCAACACCCCACTGTTCAAGGGAGAACGCCCCAATGACCATTACCCCCGAACGCGAAGCCGAGCTACTGGCCTCCATCCCGACCGGTTTGCTGATCAATGGCGAATGGCGCGACGCCTCCGACGGCGGAACCTTCGACGTCGTTGATCCCGCCACCGGCAAGGTGCTTGCCACCCTGGCCAGCGCAACCTCCGAGGACGCGATGGCGGCCCTCGACGCCGCGGATGCCATCCAGTCCAAGTGGGCCCTGACCGCACCGCGCGAGCGCGCCGAGATCCTGCGCCGCGCCTTCGACCTGGTCACCGCGCGCGCCGAGGACTTCGCGCTGCTGATGAGCCTGGAAATGGGCAAGCCGCTGGCCGAGGCCCGCGGCGAGGTCACCTACGGCGCCGAGTTCCTGCGCTGGTTCTCCGAGGAGACCGTGCGCGACTACGGCCGCTACCTCACCACCCCCGAGGGCAAGAACAAGATGATCGTGCAGACCAAGCCGGTCGGCCCGTGCCTGCTGATCACCCCGTGGAACTTCCCGCTGGCCATGGCCACCCGCAAGGTCGCCCCGGCCATCGCCGCCGGCTGCACCATGGTGCTCAAGCCCGCCAAGCTCACCCCGCTGACCTCCCAGCTCTTCGCCGCCACCATGATGGAAGCCGGCCTGCCGGCCGGCGTGCTGAACGTTGTCTCCTCCAAGAGCGCCTCGAAGATCTCCGGCCCGCTGATGCAGGACGACCGCCTGCGCAAGGTCTCCTTCACCGGTTCCACCGCCGTGGGCAAGATGCTCATGAAGGACGCCGCGGACAAGGTGCTGCGCACCTCCATGGAACTGGGCGGCAACGCGCCGTTCCTGGTCTTCGAGGATGCAGACCTGGACGCCGCCGTCGAGGGCGCCATGGCTGCGAAGATGCGCAACATGGGCGAGGCCTGCACCGCGGCCAACCGCTTCCTGGTCCACGAGTCCGTGGCCAAGGAATTCATCGCCAAGTTCTCCGCCGCCATGGGCGCGCTGAAGACCGGCCGCGGCACAGAGGCAGCCACCAACGTCGGACCGATCATCGACTCCGGTGCCCGCGACGACATCCACGCCCTTGTTTCCAAGGCAGTCGAGGCCGGCGCCGTTGCCGAGACCGGCGGCGCCCCGATCGATGGCCCGGGCTACTTCTACGCACCCACCGTGCTCTCCAACGTCGCCAACGACGCCGAGATCCTGCGCCAGGAAATCTTCGGACCCGTAGCCCCGGTGACCACCTTCCGCGACGAGGCGCACGCCATCGAACTGGCCAACGCCTCCGAGTACGGACTGGCCTCCTACATCTACACCCGCGACCACAACCGCCTCTTCCGCGTCGCGGAGCAGATCGAATTCGGCCTGGTCGGCTTCAACGCCGGCGTCATTTCCAACGCCGCCGCCCCGTTCGGCGGCGTGAAGCAGTCGGGCCTGGGCCGCGAGGGCGGCGCCGAGGGCCTGGCCGAATACACCACGACCCAGTACATCGGCATCGCCGACCCGTACGCGGCACGCTAGAAACACCGGCACGCACGCACGGCGCCCCCTGCTCCGCCCGTCCCCCTCGAGGTGAGGCGCGGAGCAAGGGGCGCCGTGCGTTTTTCCCTAGTGGTAGGGGTCCTCGAAATCGTGCCCCAGCAGCGCATGCAGGTAGTCGCCGTAGCCGCTCTTGCCCAGCTTCGCCGCGCACGCCTCCAGCGCCTCATCGTCGATCAATCCGCGGCGCCAGGCAACTTCCTCGGGGACCCCGATCTTCAGCCCCTGCCGCGCCTCGATGGTGCGGATGAAGTTCGAGGCGTCGTTCAGCGAGTCGAAGGTCCCGGTGTCCAGCCAGGCGGTGCCGCGGGCCAGCACGTTCACCCGCAGCGAGCCCTCCTCGAGGTATTGCCGGTTGATGTCGGTGATTTCCAGCTCCCCGCGGGCCGAGGGTGCCAGCTCCCTGGCCCGTTCGATCACGGTGTTGTCGTAGAAATAGAGCCCGGGGACCGCATAGTGGCTCCTGGGGCTCGCCGGCTTTTCCTCCAGCGAAATCGCCTTCCCCTCCTTGCTGAATTCCACCACCCCGTAGGCTCCCGGGTCCTTGACCCAGTACCCGAAGATCGAGGCCCCGCCGTCGGCATGGAAATCGCCCAGCTGCGTGCCGAAGCCGGGCCCGTAGAAGATGTTGTCGCCCAACACCAGGGCCACCGGCCCGTCGCCGATGTGCTCCGCCCCGATGAGGAAGGCCTGCGCCAGCCCGTCGGGCGACTCCTGGACGGCGTAGTCGATCCGGATCCCGAACTGCGACCCGTCGCCCAGCAGCCCGCGGAACTGGTGTGCGTCGGCAGGTGTGGTGATGACCAGGATTTCGGTGATGCCCGCGAGCATCAGCGTGCTCAGCGGGTAGTAGATCATGGGCTTGTCGTAAACAGGCACGAGCTGTTTTGAAATCCCATGTGTGATTGGATGCAGGCGCGATCCGGTTCCCCCAGCAAGTATGATCCCCTTCATGGGGCCCATAGTAGGCACATCTAGCCGTGGTTGGGGAGGGGCGCTAGCCTTGCAACCATGAAAAGAATCCTGGTAACCGGGGGTGCGGGATTCATTGGGGCCAACTTCGTGCACTACTTGATCGAGCACTCCGACGCTGGAATAACCGTCCTCGACGCCTTGACCTATGCGGGCAACCTCCAATCGCTGCACGGGCTGGACAGGTCCCGGCTGCACGTGGTGGTCGGGGACATCACCGATGCGCCACTGGTCGACGGGCTGGTGGCGGACGCGGACGCGGTGGTGCACTTTGCCGCCGAGTCGCACAACGACAACTCGCTCTTCGACCCCCGGCCGTTTTTGGACACCAATGTCGTGGGCACCTACACCTTGCTGGAGGCGGTGCGGCGGCACGAGGTGCGCTTCCACCACATTTCCACCGACGAGGTCTACGGGGACCTGGAACTCGACGACCCGGCCCGGTTCACCGAGACCACCCCCTACAACCCCTCCAGCCCGTATTCCTCCACCAAGGCGGCATCGGACATGCTGGTGCGGGCGTGGGGGCGCTCCTTCGGGGTCCGCGCCACCATCAGCAATTGCTCCAACAACTACGGCCCGTACCAGCACGTGGAGAAGTTCATCCCGCGGCAGATCACCAACATCCTGCACGGGGTGCGGCCCAAGCTCTACGGCACCGGGGCCAACGTCCGCGACTGGATCCACGTCGAGGACCACTCCTCGGCCGTGTGGGAAATCGTCAACCGCGGAACCCCGGGCAAGACCTACCTCATCGGCGCCGACGGGGAGAAGAACAACCGCGAGGTGCTCGAGCTGATCCTGGGCCTCATGGGCCAGGACGCCGCGGCCTTCGACAGCGTTGCCGACAGGCCGGGCCACGACCTGCGCTACGGGATCGACTCCACGATGCTGCGCGAGGAACTCGGCTGGAGCCCGGCACACCGGGACCTGTCCGCCGGACTGGCGCGAACCATCGATTGGTACCGGCAGAACCCCTGGTGGTGGGAGGGGGCCAAGGCCGGGACCGAGGACCGCTACGTGCAACAGGCCGCGGCCCGGGGCACCGAGGATGCCGGAACCGACGGAGGCGGGGCATGAGCGGACCCGTGGTGCAGCAGACCGGGATCCCGGGGCTGTTGCTCATCCAGCTGCCCGTCCACGAGGACGCGCGCGGCTGGTTCAAGGAGAACTGGCAGCGCGAAAAAATGGTGGCCGCAGGGCTGCCGGATTTCCGGCCCGTGCAAAACAACGTCTCCTTCAACCGCAACCCCGGCACCACCCGCGGCATCCACGCCGAGCCGTGGGACAAGTACGTGGCGGTCGTGGGCGGGGCGGTCTTCGGCGCCTGGGTCGACCTGCGCGCCGGGGAGGGCTTCGGGGCGAGCTTCAGCACCAGGCTGGGCCCGGGTCAGGCCGTCTTTGTCCCGCGCGGGGTAGGCAACGGCTTCCAGACCCTGGAACCCGACACCGGATACAGCTACCTGGTCACCGAGCACTGGAGCGCGGCCGCCGCCGCCAAGTACACTTTCCTGAACCTCGCCGACTCGCGGGCCGACATCCCCTGGCCCATCCCGCTGGAGCGGGCCACCGTGTCGGAGGCCGACAGGACGCACCCGCACCTGGAGGCGGTGGTGCCCGTGGTGCCGCCCAGGACGCTGGTGCTGGGGGCCAACGGGCAGGTGGGTCGGGCCCTGGCCGCGCTGGCGCCGCCCGGCGGCGGATTCGACTTCCGGACGCGGGCGCAGCTGGACATCGCGGATCCGGCACAGCTGGCAGCCGTGGACTTCTCCGCCTATGCAACGGTCATCAACGCCGCGGCCTACACGAAGGTGGACGAGGCACAGACGCCAGCGGGCCGCCGCGAGGCGTGGGCCACCAACGTCACCGCCCTGGCCGCCCTGGCCGCGGCGTGCACCGCACACAACCTCACCCTGGTGCACCTCTCCAGCGACTACGTCTTCGACGGCGAACGCACCGTGCACCCCGAGGACGAGACCCCCAGCCCGCTGGGGGTCTACGGGCAGACCAAGGCCGCCGGGGACGCCATCGTGGCGGGCGTGCCCAGGCACTACCTCGTGCGCACCAGCTGGGTGGTGGGGGACGGAAACAACTTCGTGGCCACCATGGCCCGACTGGCCTCCGGCGGGGTGGACCCGGTGGTCGTCGATGACCAGGTCGGGCGCCTGGGGTTCGCCACGGACCTGGCGGCCGGGATCCTGCACCTGTTGGAGACCGGGGCTCCGGCAGGAACCTA
Organism: Paeniglutamicibacter sp. GQ140; assembly: GCF_059759235.1. NCBI lineage: Bacteria > Bacillati > Actinomycetota > Actinomycetes > Micrococcales > Micrococcaceae > Paeniglutamicibacter > Paeniglutamicibacter sp. GQ140. The sequence goes on along the minus strand of NZ_JCAXDW010000013.1, from coordinate 49,164 downwards.
CAACCTGAGCAACGCAGGTGAGCCGGCCTCCTGGGCGCGGCTGGCCGCCGAGGTCTTCACCGTGCTGGGCCAGGACCCGGGCCGGATCACCCCGACCTCCACCGCCGCCTACTACGGCTCCCGGCCCGGCATTGCCCCGCGTCCCGCGAACAGCACCCTTGACCTGGCCAAGATCAACGCCACCGGGTTCACGCCGAGGGACCAGTTCGAGGCCCTGGCCGACTACCTGGCCGAGGCGTAGCCCGCCGGTTCCAGCGGGCGCGGGGCGAAGAGCGAACGGGGCCACAGGCCGCGCCCCAGGCGCTCGCCGGCCCCCATCGAGGCGGCCAGGGCCCGCCTCGCGTCCGCCAGCGCGGCCTCCAAGGCCGCCGGGTCGGGGCCGGGCCTCGGGCGCGCGTAGCGTTGGAGCTCGTAGGCGCCGGCCAGCAAAGCCAGGGCGTCGGTGGCCGCGGGGAAGGTGCGTGCCAGGCGCCGGGCATAGTCCCCGGCCGACTCGTCAAGGCGCATGGGCCAGGAGTAGTCAATGCCCAGGGCCACGAGTTCCGCCCAGGCCGCCGCGGGCCCGGTTTCCTTCCCGCTGCGAACCTCCGCGTGCCCGTGCCGGCGCATGCGTGCCAGGCGGTTGGTGCGCTGGATCCGGCGCAGCGCCCACGGCACGGTCCCCGCCAGCAACACGACCAGCGCGATGCGCGCCACGTCCGGGGCCGGGGTCCCGGTGCCGGGTCCGCCGCCCGGTGCCGCGGCGGGTGCGTCGGAGGATGCCTCGGCGGAGGCGGTATTCGACGCGGAATTGGCCGGGTTGGTCGGGTTCGACTCCAGGGCGGAGCCGGCGCTGGGTGCGGGCAACGCCGGCGCATAGGCCGGCGGGACCCCGCGCCCGGGGGTCGGCTCGAACGCAATCCACCCGGCCCCGGGGAAGTAGAGCTCCGGCCAGGCATGGGCGTTGCGCGAGCTGACGGTGAATTCGCCCAGTTCCGTGCCGTCCTGCCCGGTGATCGACACCCCGGTGGGAGTGCCGGGGGCGTAGCCGGTGACCAGCCGGCTGGGGATGCCCAGCTCGCGGGACATCAGGGCCATGGTGGAGGCGAAGTGCACGCAGTAGCCTGCCTTTTCCTCCAGGAATGCGTCGATGACGTCCATGCCGCTGCCGTCGTAGCCGTCCTGGACCGGGGTCTGCTCCGAGTACGTGAAGGCCGCCGAACGCAGGTAGTCCTGGATGGCGACGGCCTGGTCATACGGGTCCGCCCCGGCATTTTCCGTCGCCGCCTCCGTGGCCCGCGCCAGGGACCGGGGCACGTCCCCGGGCAGCTGCAGGTATTGCGGGTCCACCTCCGCGAAGAAGCCGCGCGGGATCGAGGAGGACAGGTCCGCCAGCATCCGCGCGCTGATCTTCGGGTTCACGCTCATCACGGAGTAGTCCGCGGCCTGGGGCTCCTGGTCCTCGGCGGCCAGCAGGGTGCCGGTGTCGGGGCTCCACCCCCAGTTTCCGCCCAGGCCGTTGAGCGTGATCGCGTTCCCCGGCAGCGGCATCCAGGCGCCGCGGTACCTGTCGGTGAGAACCCGGGTGAAGACGGGTTGCGCCGACTCGAAGGCACTCGGGAAGGCGCGGGTCACCAGGTTCTCGGTGGCCGGGACCCGGTAGGCGTCCGGGTCCGGCAGCCAGCGGTCGGCCGCCAGCTGGCCGATCACCGAGGTGCGCAGGTAGGTGGGGGAATCCGAGTCGGTGAAGTAGCGCAGCACGGTGCCGGAGGAACGGCTGCGCAGGTCGTTGCCCAGCGAGACCAGGGGGTCGATGTTGGTCGCGAGCCTACCCCAGGACGGACGGGTGCCCTCGGTGAGCATGCCCTTGGAGAACCCGGGGATGGCCGCGGGCAGCACCAGCAGCGTGATCAGCGCACCGGCGACCAGGGCGCCGCCCTGCAGCAGCGCCCCGCGAGCCTGCGGCGCGGGGGAGGGCCGCACCGAGGATTCCCCTTGCGGGGCCGCAAGCTCGACGGCACGGCGCTTGCCGGTGCGGGCACCTGCCGAAAGCCACCGGGATGCGGCCAAGATCAACAGGTAGCCCACCGCGGTGACGCACACCGTGGCGATGCCGGCCCCGTGCGGCTCGAAGAGCGAGGCGATGGACAGCAACAGCGCCAGCGGGATGCCGGAAAGTGCGGCGGCGTTGATCTCGAAGGCCAGGGTGTCCACGGCCAGCGCCACCGCGGCGGCCCAGACACAGATGGAGAACACGATGACCCCGGTGGTCTGCACCGGCGGCACCTGGGAGCCCATTTCCTCGTTGGCCAGCGCCCAGACCTTCAGCAGGGCGCGGTAGGTCGATCCGGTGGGAATCACGCCCAGCCAGGCGGTGTTGGAGAAAAACAGCAAGGTCAGCGACATGACCGCCACCGCTGCCCCCGCAAGCGTAGCCAGGTAGCGGCGGGTGGTGAGGCACCGCACCAGGTTGGTGGCAAGCACGATGCACGCCACGACCACGAACACCTGGAGCATCCACCCCCAGCCGCTGATGACCCCGTGCAGTGCGGCGGTGGCCCCGAGCATCGCCACGAGCGTGGCCAGCGCCGCGAAGGCGGCCGCCGGGATCCCGGAAGCGGGTCTCCGGGGTGCCGCGGCGGGGCGCGCCGGTTCCGGGGTGCGGGTCCGGGGCAGGGTCGCTGTGCTCATGTCTGCCGCCCCAATTCGCCCCAGGCCTCGGTGAGTGTGGTTTTCGGGTTCACCGCGACGGCGGACCAGCCGGCCTGCCGGAAGCGGGAGATCACCGGGTGCAGGTGAGCCTCGCGATTCGCCACGCACAGCACCGTCACCCTGCTGCGCGCGCCGACGACCTCGAGCCAGGCGTCTGCCTGCTCCTCGGTGGGCTCGCCAAGGATCAGCACCAGCCTGTCGCCGTGCTCGCGCATGCGTTCCTTCAAGGCCGCGGCGAGCGTGGCCCTGGCCGTGTCCTGGCGGACCGCCCCGGCGTCCTCGAGGCCCAGGGCCGCAAGTGCCTGTTGCATCCGGGCAGTGGCGTGGGGCCCGGCAAAAAGCTCCCCTGCTTCCTCGGTGCCCGAGGCGGAGACGTCGTTGACCCCCTGGCCGCGGTGGTCGATCAGGTCGATGCCGAACCCCGTCTGCGCCAGGTAGGCGCCGACGCCGAGCGCCGCGTGCAGCGCCCACTCGAATCTCCGGCTGGAGTCCTTGGGGGCGGAGGTGAATTGCGGGATCGACAGGGTCGGCTCGGCGCCCACGCCCTGGGCCAGGAAGGCCGCGCGGGAGCGGTCAAGCATGATCACCGCCCGCGGGGTGGCCCGGTAGTCCTCCTGGCGCACCATCAACGAGCCGCGCCTGGCGGTGGCGGGCCAGTGGATGCGCCGCACGGTGTCCCCGGGACGGTACTCGCGGGTCATCACCTCGAAGGAATCGGGGGTCAGCCGGCGGTTGGAGGCGGCCTGCCCATGGGAGCCGTGTTCGCCGGGGATGCCGGTGGGCTCGAGCGCCTCGCACACCGGCAGGGCAATCAGGGCGCTGGGCGCATCGAGGGCGGCGGGGCGGGCGGCGAGCCCGAAGACGTCGGCCACCTGCGCCCGCACCGGTCCGACGGCATAGATGCCGCGGGTGGCGGGCCGCAACCGGTATTCGTACCAGCTGCCGGAGCCCTGCACCGCATTGCGTGAGGGATAGCTGAACCCCGGGCCCGTGCCGAAGTCCTCGGGCAGGGTGTCGGTGAGCGGAATCGAGGCGCCGGCCCGCCCGGTGTGGGTGATGTGCAGCCGCACCCGCACCGGGGAATCGGTGGTTGCCTGCGGCGGGTTGAAGGTGCGGGCCACGTTTAGCGCGGGGTTGCCGAAGCGCAGCAGGAAGGCTGCCAGCAGCGGGGTGAGCAGCAGGAACAGGGACACGGCCAGCAGCTCGCGCCGCCCCAGCATGAACGCGAGCAGCAGGGCGATGGCGCCGGAGGCGAAAAGGCCCCAGCCGCGCGCGGTGAGGAATCCGAGGTGGACCTTTTCGCGCAGCGTCGCCGGCCGTTGGGCTATGGCAAAGCGGCCGTGGGAAGGGGATTCGCGGAACTCGCCGGGTTCCGCGGAGTTGGTGCTCATGCGTGCCTCATGCGTGTCTCTGTCGCGCCCGCTGCTAGCCGCGGGCCCCGGCGCGCACCGGTATCGCGTTGAGGATGGCCACGAGGATGGATTCGGGGTTGGCGCCGGCGGCCTCGGCCCGGCGGTGCAGGATCAGGCGGTGTCCGAGCACCTTGGAGGCGATGTTGCGCACGTCCTCGGGCAGCACGTAGTCGCGGGCGTTGAGCGCCGCCTCGGCCTTGGCCGCCCGCAGCAGCTGCAGCAGGGAACGCGGGGAGGCGCCCAGCCGGATGTCCGAATGCTCCCGGGTCGCCCGGCCCAGGGCCACGACGTATTCCTTCACGGGCTCGGAGACGTAGACGGCCGCGACGGTGTTGATCAGCGTGTGCAGGGCCTCCAGGTCCAGCACCGGGCGCAGGTCATCCAGCGGCGAGGTTGACTGGTGGGTTTCGAGCATCGCCATCTCCGCGGCGGCATCCGGGTAGCCCATGGAGATCTTGGCCATGAACCTGTCGCGCTGCGCCTCGGGCAGCGGGAAGGTGCCCTCGAGCTCGATGGGGTTCTGCGTGGCGATCACCATGAAGGGGGTCTCCAGCCGGTGGGTGATCCCGTCGACGGTGACCTGTCCCTCCTCCATGCATTCGAGCAGGGCCGACTGGGTCTTGGCGTTGGCCCGGTTGATCTCGTCGCCGATGACGATGTGCGCGAAGACCGGGCCGGGCCGGAACTGGAACTCGTGGGTGTTCTGGTTGAAGATCGACACCCCCGTCACATCCGAGGGCAACAGGTCCGGGGTGAACTGGATGCGGTGCACCGTGCAGTCAACCGACTTGGCCAGGGTCTTGGCCAGCATGGTCTTGCCGACCCCCGGCACGTCCTCCAGCAACAGGTGCCCCTGGGCAAGCAGCACTGTCAGGGCGGTGCGTGCCACCTCCGCCTTGCCGTCGATCACGGTGGCAATCCCGGCCAGCACTTCTTCGCAGACCCGGCCGAATTCGTCGGCGGGAAGAACCTGGGACTCGGTGGAAAGCGACATGCAACGTCCTCCTGGAGCGCATCCGATTGGCGGGCGGTCAAAGCCCTTCATCCCCACGATACCGCCAATGCTGTGCCCTGCATCACGCAAATGCCGCCGAGTCGCCCATCCGCGTACGCTGGATGGGCGAGTGCTCATTGCCCCGGGAGGCCGGGGCACGTATTGAAGGGGACGTGGCATCCATGTCAACGGCAAACCAGCAAGTGGAAAACTCACGGACCCGGGGGGTGCCCGATGCCTACCTGCCGGCCCCGGCGGCGGGCGGATCGGGAGCGCCGGCCCGGAGCGCCCAGGACGAGCAGGGCAAGAAGCGCGACCTCTCCTACCCTCCCGCCCCGGCACCGTTGCCCTTTGGCGTGCCGGACAACCACACGCACCTGGATTTCCGTGACGGCTCGATCCATGTCACCGTCGCCGAGGCGCTGGATGCGGCAAATGCCGTGGGGGTGCCAGGGGTCATTCAGGTCGGTTGCGACGTGGAGTCCTCCGAATTTGCCGTGCGCGCCGCCGCCGGGGACCCGCGGGTGCTGGCCGCCGTGGCCATCCACCCCAACGACGCCGCACGCCTGGCCGCGACCGGGGACCTGGAGGGCGCGATAGCCCGGATCGAGGAGCTGGCCGCCCATGAGCGCGTGCGTGCCGTGGGCGAAACCGGACTTGACTATTTCCGCACCGGCGAGGCGGGCCGGCCGGCCCAGGAGCACTCCTTCCGCGAGCACATCCGCATCGCCCGCGAGCACTCCAAGGCCCTGCAAATCCACGATCGTGACGCACATCTCGATGTGGTGCGCGTCCTGGGAAGCGAGGAACTCCCCGAGCGCGTGGTCTTCCACTGTTTTTCCGGGGACGCGGAACTGGCGGAGATCTGCAACGCCAACGGCTGGTACCTCTCCTTCTCCGGCACCGTGACATTCAAGAACTCGCATGACCTGCGTGATGCATTGTCGGTGGCCAACCCCGAATTGGTGCTGGTGGAGACCGACGCCCCGTTCCTCACGCCGCACCCCTACAGGGGCCGCCCGAACGCCAGTTACCTGATCCCGCAAACGGTGCGCTTCATGGCCGAAACCATGGGCGTCGACCTGGAGGAGTACTGCCGGACCCTGGCCGCAAACACGCGGCGTGTCTACGGGGACTTCTAGCCCATTTCGTGCACAAGGCAAGCACGAAGTGCTTGCGGCCTTATTACGATTCGGTTACGGTTGGTTTTTAGTAGCCGGGATCGGGGAAGGTTCCCGGGTGCATTTGATTCTGCCTGCGGCGGGGAAACCCGCGCCGGGCGCGACATCGACAGATGACAAGAATTGGATTGTGCTCGCACCAATCAATGGGCACACGGCGGGCTGCGTCCGGGTTTTTCCGGGGGCAACCGTTCACCCGCCGTGTACGCATCGATCTGCCCCCCGTGCCCGGGTTGAACCTAAGTTTGGAATCCTGTGCAGAATGCCCTTAAGAATCGTTGGGTGAAGATCGGCGCGCAAGCAGCCGTTTTGACCGCGTTGATCCTCGGTCTTGTCATGTTCGTCGGCGGCAGCAAGACCCTTGCGGTGGCCGTCGATGGCGAAAGCCAGAGCATAACCACTCGCGCCGCCACCGTGGCCGATGTCTTGGAGGACTCATCGATCACACTCGATGAGCGCGATGTCATCACCCCGGCACTGGACGCACCGGTTGCCGACGGAGCCGTCATCGACATCAAGCGCCACAAGGAAGTCAACGTGAGCATCGATGGCGTGGACCGCGTCGTGCACACCACCGGACTGACCGTGGCGGACGTCGTGGACCAACTCAACCTTTCCGAAAAGGCGCAGATCGAGCAGGGCCGGGCACTGTCCCTCGCCGCGCTGGTCACCCCGATCGACATTTCCACTCCCAAGGACGTGTCCATCAAGGCCGATGGCAAGACCAAGAAGCTGAACACCACCGCCGAGACCGTCGGCGCCGCGCTCAAGGAAGCGAAGCTCTCCCTGGGCAAGGACGACGAGCTCAACGCGAACCAATCCGACGCGATCACCCAGGACATGGAACTGAAGATCGTCCGCGTGAAGACCAAGACCGTCACCGAGACCGAGGTCATCGACCACGGCACCGACACCGTCAAGGATTCCGACGCGCTGGTCGGCACCAAGAAGACCCTGGAAGAGGGCAAGGACGGCGAACGCACCCTCACCTACACCGTGACGCTGCGCGACGGCAAGGAATCCAAGCGCGAACTCGCCAGCAACAAGATCACCACCAAGGCCGTCGACGCCGAGATCTCCGTGGGCACCAAGCCCAAGCCCAAGCCGAAGGCGGAGCCGAAGGCCCCGGCGACCTCCGGCAGCGTCTCGAGCACCTGGGCCGCCCTGGCCAAGTGCGAGTCCGGCGGAAACTGGTCGATCAACACCGGCAACGGCTACTACGGCGGACTGCAGTTCTCCGCCAGCAGCTGGCTCGGTGCCGGCGGCGGCAAGTACGCTCCGCTGCCGCACCTGGCTTCGGCCTCCGAGCAGGTTGCCACGGCCGAGGTGCTGCGCCGCAGCGGCGGCTGGGGCCACTGGCCGGCATGCTCCAGCAAGCTGGGCCTGCGCTAGGCTCCTCCCGGGCCCACCGGCCCGACGCACCATCGCACAGGTGCACCTGATGTCACGATGAACCATGGGTTCCGCCTTCTACAGGGCGGGACCCATTGTTCATGGCGGCAATTTCCCGCCGTGGCCCCGCCGCAGACGACGCCCCGGTCGGCGGGCCGCGGGCCCCTGAACTAGGATTGAGACGTGACTTCCGTAGAATCGACCCCGCCACCACTGCTCGGCGCCACCGAGATCCGCCGCCTTGCCGGTGAACTCGACGTGCGCCCCACCAAGACCCTGGGGCAGAACTTCGTCATCGACGGAAACACCATCCGGCGCATCGTGGCCACCGCCAAGCTTGATCCGGCCGAGACCGTGCTCGAGGTCGGGCCGGGCCTCGGCTCGCTGACCCTGGGCCTGCTCGATGCCGCCGCCCGCGTGGTGGCGGTTGAAATCGACCCGAAGCTCGCCGCCCGGCTGCCGCAGACCGTCGCCGAAATGCGCCCGGAAAAGGCGCAGAACCTCACCGTCGTCCTTTCCGACGCGATGAAGGTCACCGAGCTGGAGCACCCGCCAACCGCGCTGGTGGCGAACCTGCCGTACAACGTGGCGGTGCCCGTGGTGCTGCACCTGCTCGAGCACTTCCCCTCGCTGCGCCACGGCCTGGTCATGGTCCAGGACGAGGTGGCCGACCGCATGGCCGCCGGCCCGGGCAACAAGACCTACGGGGTGCCCTCGGTCAAGGGCGCCTGGTACGGCACCATGCGCAAGGCAGGTGTCATCGGCATGAATGTCTTCTGGCCCGCGCCCAAGATCAATTCCGGGTTGGTCAGCTTCGAACGCGGCACGCCGCCGGAAACCACCGCCACCCGGCGCGAGGTCTTCGCCGTCATCGATGCGGCCTTCGCCCAGCGCCGCAAGACGCTGCGGGCCGCCCTGGCCGGCTGGGCCGGATCCCCGGCACTGGCCGAGGAGGCCCTGCTGGCAGCGGGCATCGACCCGCAGGCCCGCGGGGAAAAGCTCGGCATCGCCGAATTCGCCGCGATCGCCGAGGCAAAGGTCGCGCACGAGCCGGCAGCCCCATGACCCATGCCGTCGTTGCCCGGGCCCCGGGCAAGATCAACTGCTACTTCAGGGTCGGCCCGCCCCGCGAAGACGGCTACCACTCGGTGGCCAGCCTCTACCTGGCCGTCTCGCTCTACGAGGACGTCTCGGCCACGGCCCGGGAGGACCAGGAAATCCAGGTCTTCCTGCACCCGGATTCCACCGCTGTCTCGGACCCCGAGTCCTTCCCGCTGGGCCCGGAAAACCTGGTGGTCCAGGCGGCAACCCTGCTGCGCGAACACACCGGCCACTACGCCGGGGTCGATTTGTGCATCACCAAGCGCGTGCCGATCGCCGGGGGAATGGGCGGGGGATCGGCGGACGCCGCTGCCGCGCTCGTGGCCTGCAACGCCCTGTGGGGCACCGGGCTGAACCGCGAGGAACTGGCCCGCCTGGGTGCCCGGCTGGGCGCCGACGTGCCCTTCGCCCTGCAGGGCGGCGCCGCCGTCGGCCTGGGCGTGGGCGACGAGCTGGCGCCGCTGCTGCTGCGCACCCGCACCGACTGGGTGCTGGTCCCCGCCTCCTACGGCCTGTCCACCCCGCGGGTCTACGGCATGCTCGACCGGCTCCGGGCCAACGAACACGTCGAAACCCCCACCGAGGTCGACCCGCGCATGGTCGGGGCGCTGCTGGACGGCGACCTTGACGCGCTGGCCCCCCTGCTGGTCAACGACATGACCCGTGCCGCCCTGGCGCTGGCCCCCGAACTGGGCGTGGTGCGCGACGTGGGCGAGGCGGCCGGTGCGCTGCACGCGCTGGTCTCCGGCTCCGGCCCCACCCTGGCACTGCTCGCCCGCGACCAGGCGCACGGCGCGGAAATCATCACCCAGCTCTCCGACGAAGCGGGCGTTGCAACCCTGCAGGTCCACGGCCCGGTCCCCGGCGCCGGCATCCTGCCCACCGTCATTCACACCCCTTAACCAAAGGAGCACCACACCGTGGCCCACCTGCTCGGCGCCGAGAACGTTTCCATGTCCTTCGGCACCCGTACCGTCCTTGACTCGTTGTCCCTGGGGCTCGAGGACGGGGACCGCATCGGCATGGTCGGGCGCAACGGCGACGGCAAGTCCACGCTGATGCGGCTGCTGGCCGGACGCATGAGCCCGGACGAGGGCCGGGTGACCAAGCGCGGGGACGTCCGGGTGGCCTACCTGGACCAGTCCGACGTGCTTGACGGGGACCTCTCCGTGGGCGCGGCCATCGTCGGGGAGGCCGCCGACCACGAATGGGCCTCCAACCCGCTGGTGCGCGAGGTCATGGGCGGGCTCGTCGGCGAGGTCGACTGGCACGCCGAGGTCAACTCGCTCTCCGGCGGGCAGAAGCGCCGCGTCGCCCTGGCCAAGCTGTTGATCGGCGAGCACGAGGTCATCATGCTCGACGAGCCCACCAACCACCTCGACGTCGAGGGGGTCGCCTGGCTGGCGGCGCACCTGAAGAACCGCTGGCGCGCGAACGCCAACGGCCTGCTCGTGGTCACCCACGACCGCTGGTTCCTCGACGAAATCTGCACGCGCACCTGGGAAGTGCACGACGGCACCGTGGACCCGTTCGACGGCGGCTACGCCGCCTACGTGCTGGCCCGGGCCGAGCGCGACCGCACCGCCTCCGTGGTGGAGAACAAGCGCCAGCAACTGGTCAAGAAGGAACTGGCCTGGCTGCGCCGCGGAGCCCCGGCCCGCACCGCCAAGCCCAAGTTCCGCATCGAGGCCGCCAACACCCTCATCGCCGACGTGCCGGCGGCCCGCGACACCGTGGAACTGAACAAGATGGCCACCGCCCGCCTGGGCAAGGACGTGCTCGACCTCGAACACGTGACCCTGGACTTCGGCACGCCCAAGCCCTTGTTCAACAACATCACCTTCCGCCTGGCCCCCGGCGAACGCGTGGGCATCGTGGGCGTCAACGGCGCGGGCAAGTCCACGCTGCTGCGCCTGCTCAACGGCCAGATCGAGCCCACGTCCGGGGTGATCAAGCGCGGCAAGACCGTGAAGACCGCGATCCTCACCCAGGAGGTCAAGGAGCTCGACGAGGTCGCCAACATGCGCCTGATCGAGGTCATCAAGGCCGAACGGATGTCCTTCGAGGTCGGCGGCAAGGAGGTCTCGGCCGGGCAGCTCGCCGAGCAGCTGGGCTTCGGCACCGACAAGCAGTGGACCACGGTGAAGGAGCTCTCCGGCGGTGAGCGCCGCCGCCTGCAGCTGCTCCGCCTGCTCATCGGCGAGCCGAACGTGCTCATGCTCGACGAACCCACCAACGACCTGGACACCGACACCCTGGCCGCCATCGAGGACATGCTCGACGGCTGGCCCGGAACCCTCGTGGTGGTCTCCCACGACCGCTACCTGCTCGAACGCGTCACCGACCACCAGGTCGCACTGCTGGGCGACGGCAAGCTGCGCGGTCTGCCCGGCGGCGTCGACCAATACCTGGAGCTGCGTGCCGGTGCCCAGGGCGGCGGCAACACCGGTGCGCCCACCGACAAATCCGGCCCCGCCGCGGCACCCGAGTCCACGGGCCCCAGCGAGGCGGAGAAGCGCGAGGCCCGCAAGGAACTGAACCGCATCGAGCGCCAGATGGGCAAGCTTGAAACGCTGGTCGCCAAGCTCCACGCCCAGATGGCAGTGGCTTCCGAGGCCATGAAGTTCGACGAGGTCTCCACGCTCAATGCCACCCTGCGCGGCGTCGAGCTGGAAAAGGAAGACCTGGAAATGGCCTGGCTTGAGGCCGCGGAAACCGTAAGCGAATAGCCTCGGATTAGCCCCGCCACCGCCCGCGGCCGGCCGCGAACCTGCAATAAATGCCGCGGACGCGGGCGTACCGCGCCGGCGGGGCCAGGCACAAACCGGGCGAACCGTCCACTGGGTGCTATATCGACTGGATGGTTCCCCGGGTGCGCCGCGCCCTGGCCAGCAGGGCGGCCTGCGTCAGCAGCACACCGGATGCCGCACCCAGGGCGTTGCAGATAACGTCGCGTACGGAACCCACTCGGCCATCGAGCAGGAAATACTGAACCAACTCGATGCCGATTGAAAGCGCCACGGCGCAAAGCCACCCGGCAATAGGGCTCCGAGGGGCAAAGGCCAGCGGCAGCAGCAGGCCCAGGGGAACGAAGAACAGGACATTGGCGGCGGCCTCGACATGGCCGAAACGCACGCCTTGCAACATGCCACGGCCCTGGAATGCCCCAAGGATGCCGCCCACGGTTTCCGGCAGGCGCATGTCCCCGAGGCGGAGCATGAACGCCACCATGAAGACGATCGCCAGGTAGGCGGCAACCGCCGTGGCGGCTCGGCGCCGGACATTCGATCGCGATGTCATCGTTCGCTCCGGGGGATGCCCGGCGGGATACGGCGGCCCGCTGCCGGTGATTCCCTGCGGGTCGAGCGCGTGAAGCAATCTTCACCGGTCACGGTCCGGGTGCACCCGGAACATGACGATCCTGTCTGCGTCCATGGCATTGCCCCACACATCCCTCTGCCGCGCCGGTCGAATGGCCCGTTTGGTCAACTGTGCACGAGCCCGCCGGGCGTTGGCAAGCATCCGCGCCAGCCAATCGAGGCGCGCAGCCGTCGGGTCGACAAGGCATCCGGAACAACCCGGAGCCGGCGCTGACAGTACTCTTCGGCCGCTACCCCTTGTGCAACGCGAAACCGCGCGGGAGACTTTGAACTGAAGGAAACGGACGGTGAAGCAGCGGCTACCTCGGATCGAGCCGGATTCGGTGGGCATCGGTGGTTGCCGCCCTGGGGGATGGGAGCACCAAGGAACACTTCATGCGTAGTGCTCTTGCCGGCTGGGGGGTCGGTAAGGCCAACAACTAGTGATTTCTCGACGCTTGCCGTCTAAGATGGCCATCAACGCCGATGCATCTGGGCGTACTTGGGGAAAGAACCGATTTTGGGGACGGTTTTGACGATGCAGTATTCGCTATTTTTAACTAAAAATCGCTTTCGAAATCCAACTGGGCTCTTGGGGGAGACCAGCATTTCGTTGGCGCCGGCCGACCCGGCCGAATTGATCCACGCGATTCTCACAGACCCCGAGGGCGGTGGGGCCGTGTTGATCGGGCCCGCGGGCAACGGGCGCCAGGATGCCTTCGAGGCAGGGTTCTCCCGCCTCGAGGTCAAACCGGAACTCATCAGGCTCAACGGCACCAGTTTTGCAGCGGGCGTGCCCAGGGGTGCCCTCGCCTTCCTGCTGTCGCGCCTGGACGTCGGCATCGAAGCCACTCGGCACGAAGTCATCCACGGTATTGCTGGAATTCTCTGCCCCTTGGGGCATCCGGCGGTGGTGCTTCTCGGGCGGCCCGAGCTCGTCGACGAGCAGTCGGCATCGATTCTGGCGCAACTGGCCGCCATGCGGAAGATCGTCCTGGTGGTGATGTGCGAACGTCTTCAGGACCTTCCCCAGGACGTCCTGTCGCTGTACCGCTCCGGTCGGCTGGCCAGGATTAGCTTGCGCAGCATGGACATGGGCGAGACGCGCACTTTCCTGGAGCATGAACTTGGCGGGTCCATGTCCATGCTGGCCGCCGCCACGCTGCGTTATCTGACCGACAACAGCCGCGACCTGATGTTAAAGCTGTGCCGCATCTGGGTCACCGACGGGCAACTGCAGCAGCATCGGGGCGTATGGGTCCTGAGGCTGGGAGGGCTCGGTACCGGGCCGGCATTGAACACCCTGATGAACTCGATGCTCTCCGGTCTCAAGCAACCCGAGCGCCAGTTGCTGCAGGTCCTGGCCATCGGCGGTCCGATAGCACTCGACGTGGTGCACCGAAACGGGTCGGCGCAGGAACTGGACGCGTTGTGCAGAGGCGGACATGTCCGCATAGTCCAGGGACCCATCGACCAGGTGCAAATCGGTGTTCCGTTGCTGTCGATCCTGTTGCGCGAAAGCCTCGACGAGGATCTGCGACTGAACGTTGAAGACCGCCTGAGCACCTTGCACACCGATCCGGCCGCCGCGCTGGCGCGTACTTCGATGCGCGCATTGCTGGACACCGGAGCCGTCCAAGAGATGGTCGCCGTGGCCCAGGACTTCGGCGTGGACGGTTTTGCCGCCGAGGCCTGGCCGCGCGACCCGGAGCACCGGATCGCCATCCTGAACCTGCACGTGAAGGCGCTGCTGAGGCTCCGTCGAACCGACGAGGCCGCAACCGTGTTGGCACGCGCCCAGGCAGGATTCAAGGAAGCACCTCACGGGAACGGCCTGGGCGACCGAATGGCTTCGGCCGGACAGGAACTGGAGCTTCTCAGAAATCGAATTCTCATGGGCGTGAATGGCGGGCGCCCGGACAGCGACAGGCAAACGGACAGAATCCTGGACGAATGCAACGAGTGGCACACCGAATCGTTGCACTTCCGGGCATTGACGGTGCAATCTCTCGAATGGGCATCCCGCACACGGCAAGGCGACGCCCTTAACGCAGTCGAACAGATCAGCGACGACCTGGCCGGGCTAAGGATCAATGGTCAATTTGACGAGATCTTCCCCGCAGACGAAGCTGCCGAGCTCGAAGCCATGCTGCTGCAGACCCAGTTGATGGCGGGGGATTGGAGGGGTGCCGCACACCGGGCAGGGGTGTTGGCCAGCGGCCAATACAGCAACCCGAGGGTCACCGCCTACGCCGATGCGGTCCAGGGCATCCTGTTCGGTCTTTTTGACGAGGCCGAACTCGCCCTGAAGGCACTTAATCCCGCCATGCAACAGTTCGTGTTCACTCCGGACGTGGCCGAACGTGCAGCTGTGGAAGCTGTCGCGACTTTTTCGCTGGTGTCCATCGGGCAGAGTGCCGAGGCCACCGAACTCCTGCTCCAGGAGCAGGAACCCGCACCGTCCGCAATGCCGCTGAACTTCTTTTCCTGGGTGGCTGAGGTCTTTGCGTCCCTTTCGGTGGCCCGCATCAATGACCCGGGCTCGGGGCAGTCCCGGATCGCGGCCTTTGCCGACAAGGTCCATGACGCCGGATACGCGGGATTGGAGATGCACACGCTGGCGTTGGCACTCAGGTTGGGGCATTTTGGGGTTGCAGATCGTCTCCACCGAGTCGCCGGGGACTGCCAGGGTTCGGTTGCGCTGAACTATGCGCGATTGGCGGCGGCAGTTTGCAACGAGGAACGCAGCGGAATCCCCAACGTCCTGGAAGAGCTGGGACGATCCGGCCAGGTGCTGTTGTCGGTCCCTACCACCAATGCGTTGGTCGAATTCATGGACCCCAAGGAACAACGCAGATTGGCGACCTACTTGTCCCGTCTGAGGCGCCAATATGCAGGCAACCAAAGCGAGGACCTAGCCGCGGAAAAGGCACCGGGGGAGAAACTGCCCAGCTGGATGAAGGAACTGACCAAACGAGAGTCACAGGTGGCGCTTCTGGCCATAGACGGCCGTGGAAACTCCGAGATTGCCCGCAGCAGCGGAGTTTCGATCCGTACCGTGGAAGGCCACTTGTACCAGGTGTATTCCAAGCTGCAGGTACGAAATCGACAGGAGCTCACCGCCCTTGACAGAGCCACCAGGCGTGCATCGGGTAAGAGATGAGCAAGCCGAGCCACAGGGGCAGGGAAAGCTCGGTCGAATACCGGGAACTGCTCAACATTGTCACTAGTCCGGAGCCCAGTGGCGCCATCGTCCTTGGCAGCATAGGCATGGGCAAGACAAGCCTGGTCGAGGCGGTGCTGGCACACCCCGATGCGCCCGCGCCGGTGATGAGGCTTTATTGCAGCCCCACCCTCTCAGAGGTGCCTTATGGCGTCCTGTCACCATATTTGGGTTCCCTGCAACGCATCGAGGGTCCTGTTGAGGTTCTCCGCGAAATCAACACGGCACTCGAGGCCGCCGCCACGGGGGACGTGAAACCCGTCGTTGTGGTGGAGGACGCACACCACCTTGACACCGAATCCGCATTCGTATTGTCGCTCCTGATGGAAAACGCTGCCCTGAAATTGGTCGCCATCGGCGCCGGCGTCATTGACAGCGGTTCCGCGCTGGCGGCGCTTTCCGATTCCGACGCACTATCCACCATCGTTGTGCAGCCGCTTGGCCTCGAGGGCGTCCGGGCACTCGTTGAGGAGCAGCTTGGCGGCAAGATCAGCGAGGGAACAGCAAGGATCATCCTGGCCACGAGCGGAGGGAATCCGAGTTTCGTCCGGGCCAACGTGGAATCCTGTCGTGAGCAGGGAATCCTGTTCAACGACCGGGCGTTTGCCCACGACAGCGGAGATGCGCCATCCATCTGGATCCTTGCGCGCCCATTGCCGGCGGTGGACGACCGGTTGACGGACATGGTGACGGAAATTCACGGACTTACCCCTCATGCAGAACAGGGCACGCTCGAAATGCTGGCCCTCGCAGGTCCCTTGCCGAGCAAGCTCTTGTCGATTTGCGATATGCCCTACCGACACCTGCTCGACTCCGGGGAACTGCGGCAGACCACGAATTCCACGATGCGCATCAACTCCGCGCTGCATGAAACCATGTTGCGCCAGCTCGTCCCGGCGCAGCGGAAGGCCGAGCTGTTCGCCGTGTGGGACAGGGCGCGCGCAGACCTAGGCCTACAACCCACACCCACGCAGGTGCTGTGGGGAATCGAAATCGGCGTCGAAGCCGAAACCGACGTGGTGCTCCGTGCCGTGCAACAGGCAGCGGACGCCTTGGACTTCGAGCTGGCGTGGAAGTTGTGCGTCGCCTCGGACATCGCGGCGCGAAATGAGCGGGGAACGCTACTGGAAGCCGCCGTGCTACTGGGAATGGGTCGATATTACTCGTCTCGGTCGCTGCTGGTCCGGCTCCTGGACCAGGCCAGGGATGCCTCCATGCTGACCTCGGCATATATGCAATTGCTTATTGTTCTGAGCAACCTCGATGTCGAGGCCCATGACAGGCAAGCCATCGAGCGACTGTGGGAAGCCCGTGCCAGTGAATTCGATGACAACTCCGGCCGTGGCGAAATCCTAAGAGGACATCGAACCGCGGAGCTGCTCCTGGAGCGCTGGAGCTCCTTGAACACCCCCGACGCGGAACGCCCGTCAACGGCCGAGCTGGAAAACCTTCTTGAGGATCCCGACATGACCCCCGAGGGGTGCCTCGTCGTGCTGTCCCTGCTCAGTGACCTCAACAGCATCGAGGGACGCAACGAGACTGCGCTGGATCTTGCACGTCAAGTGCTCAAGGGTCTGGGACAGAATCCTCGGCTGGAGGGAACCTACCAGTCAAAGACAGTCTTTCGGGTGGGCTGGAACCTGATCATATGCGGTCGGTACGTCGAGGCCAATGAGTTCATCGATTCGTACCAAGGCCAATCCATTCATTTGATCGTCCATCGCCAGGGCATGCTCGCCCTGCTTCATGGGCTGGGTGACCTGTTGCAAGGCCGGAAAGCAGCAGCCACTGAGGAACTTGCCGAAGCCGTCATGGAACTCCGCCTTAGGGACCCCGCCCAGTTGTTGGCGCTGGCATTGCGCCTGTATCAATGGACCTCGGGACAAACCGGTGTTGCCGTGTCCGACCGAGGTGCACGGCAACGTCGAGATCCCGCATCGAATGACCGGCAACGAGCAGAAGCCCTGGCCGAGACCCCTTCCAGCCGTCGCCTCTTTGCCAGGGCAGTCGCCGCGGGCATGGGACATCCCCTGGGGCACGAAAAGGTTTCCGACTTTCCGCTCGTCGAACGCGAATTGCTGCTATGGAAAACAGCGCAATTGGACCACGAGGAGCTGCAAAGCGATCCCGCCCAAGAGCGGCTGGCGTACCTGGTCCGAGGCCACGAGGGACCCCGGGCGACGCTGGCAGCACGCCTGGTCTCTTCACGGGGAATGAACGACGCCGAGGCCCTGGAGAGCCTGGGGCGAGATGCCCTGCATCAGGGCGATTTCCGCATCGCGACCGAGGCGTTGACCAGAGCAGCACTTAGATACCTGGCCGAAGGGGAACCGCGCGTCTGCGGTGCAATCCTGCGCCAGGTGGGGCGCATCATCGATGAGCAGGGCCTGGTGGCCGAAAACCACATTGCCCGGGCCTTGGCCTTCACGGAACTGACGGCACGGGAAAAGGAAATCGTGGATCTGGCACGTTCGGGGATGAATAATGCGCAGATTGCCCGGGCGTTGACCGTTTCCCAACGGACAGTGGAAGGACATCTCTACCGGGTGTTCTCCAAGTTGGGTATTTCCGAGCGCTCGGAACTGAACGACATGGACCGCGAGTCGGGTAATGGCGGCAGCTGAGTAGACGCAATCCACGCAATGTTGAAGTAGTGACCACGCGTGTCAAGGAATGTCGGGGCTACGTAAGCTCTTTTACAGGGAGAAACGCAGGAAAAATGCGATTAAGTCCTGTCCGAACGAGTTACCTCTAATTCCCGTCGCTTGCGACGGGTTTGGACTCATCCCTAGGGCGGGACCGGCGGCCAGCGGACCCTAAAAAGTCCACCCCCCAGCGACCGTCGGTCCCCTATCCGATCCGGCCCCATGCCGAGCGCACCACGCGCCAGGCATGGGGCCTGATTGTTTCTTCGGCCCCGCAATCCGAATTAGGTGTGGCGCTGGTATTGACCGAGTAGCGACCGAGTGTCCTTTTCGTCCGGTACGTGGATAAACGAGTGTCGGGTCACTCGTGCCTGACTTTGGCTCGCAACTTACGATCGGTGTTGACCGGGGCGCATGACCACTCGCGTGGGAACTTGGGGGCCCCGGAATTGTCACAGCATCATTGGGGAGATTGCACAAATGTGTAAAGAACGGGCTGAACACTTTGCCCTTTTCCACGGTGCCGATCCAGGTCGCACCGTGGGGGCAAGTCATGACGCAAATTAGTGGAAAACTGGATGGGCGCAAGCTTGGCATCATTCGGGCCTGGACGTCTTCGACCCTGACGACCACCTCTTCGGTTGCCGGCGCCAACACCGGAGTCGGCGGTCGAAGCTATCGCCGCCGCTTGCTTCTGACCGACGTCTTGATCATCTGTCTGGCTTGCGTCCTGCCGGCCGCGGTGGCGATGGGTGCGGTCCCGGATGCCGGGGGAGGCGGCCGTGTACTGGCCCAGAACCTCGGATTGACGAACCTTGCCGCCACCCCGCCGCATAGTCTGGCCCTGGCCGGTATCATCATCGGCGGATGCTGGATCCTGAGCCTGAGGTTCTTTAGGACCCGTGCCATTGGCCGAATCGCCGTGGGGATGCAGGAATACAAGTTCCTCGCCTATGCAACCGTCGCGCTGGCCGGGGCCATAGGGAGCCTGGCACTTGTCACCGACAGCACCGACCTGCGAATTTTCGTCGTCCTCAGCCTGCCTGTGGGTCTCGGCGCACTCCTGATCGGGAGGTGGGGATGGCGCCAGTGGCTGGCAGTCCAACGGGCGCGGGGCTTCGCATTGAGCAACGTCCTGATTTACGGCCAAGCCAAGGACGCCCCCTACGTGGTGCGCCAGATATCCCGAAAGTCGGGCCCCGCCTACCGCGTGGTCGGGGTTCTCCTTGATGGCGAACCCGACATCGACGCGGAGAACAAGATCCGCGCGGCGGACCCGACCTTGCCGCTGATCTACGACTCGGGCCGAATCGAGGAAGAGGTGCGGCGCCTGGGCGCCGACGCGTTGGTGGTGGCCGGCCCCCTGACCGGGGGAAACCGCGCCATCCAGGAGTTGGGCTGGCGGCTGGAAACTTGTGCCACCCAGCTGATCCTCGTGTCCTCGCTGACCAACGTCTCCGGCCGCCGAGTGCGCATGAGCCCGGTGGACGGCATGCCGCTGCTGCACGTTGACCTGCCCGCGTTTACGGGCTGGCGCTACGGACTCAAGCGCGGCATGGACGTCGCGTTCTCGGCCGCCGTGCTGTTGATGCTCTCTCCGATCCTTTTGGTCATTGCCTTGGTCATCCGCCTGGACAGCCCAGGGAAGGTCTTTTTCAAGCAAGAGCGCGCCGGCCGCGACGGCACTCCGTTCAAGATGTACAAGTTCCGCACCATGGTGGAGGACGCCGAGGCACAACTGGCCATCCTGCAGCTGCACAATGAGGGAGCGGGCCCGCTGTTCAAGCTCAAGGACGACCCCCGAGTCACCCGCGTGGGGAGCTGGCTGCGCCGGCACTCCCTGGACGAACTGCCGCAGTTCCTCAATGTCCTCAAGGGCGACATGTCGGTGGTGGGTCCGCGCCCGCCGCTGCGAAGGGAAGTCGCCGAATACGAGGGGCACACTTACCGCAGGCTCTACATCAAGCCCGGGGTCACAGGACTGTGGCAGGTCAGCGGACGCTCGAACCTGGACTGGGAGGAAAGCGTTCGGCTGGACCTGTACTACGTGGAGAACTGGACGGTCCTCAGCGACCTGCGCATCGTGTGGCGCACTTTCAAAGTCATGATTCAACCGGAAGGGGCCTACTGATGAGCATCGCACCCGAAACGAGCGTCTACCCCGCACTGCGCGTTGCCGTGATCGGCGCCGGCTATTGGGGACCCAACCTCGCCCGCAACTTTGCAATGAGTTCCGACTGGGAATTGGTGGCCATCTGCGACATGGACTTGGAACGTGCCGCCGCACTGGCACGCAAAACGGGAGAGCCAGCCGTTGTCTCCTCCGTCGAGGAGCTGCTGCGGGACCACGCGATCGATGCGGTTGCCATTGCCACGCCGGCGCGGACCCATCACGGCATCGCCATGGCGGCCCTCGCCGCGGGCAAGCACGTCGTGGTGGAGAAGCCGCTGGCCGACAACAGCGTGCGCGGTACCGAGATGGTGGAAGCTGCACGTGCCGCCGGGCTCATCCTGATGGCCGACCACACCTACTGCTACACCCCGGCGGTGCTCAAGATCCGCGAGCTCCTGGAAGCCGGCGAACTCGGCGAGATCCTCTACATCGACTCGGTGCGCATCAACCTGGGCCTCGTGCAGCCGGACGTGGATGTCTTCTGGGACCTGGCCCCGCACGACCTGTCCATCCTGGACTTCGTGCTTCCCGGCGGCCTCAACCCGCTGTCGGTCACCGCCCAGGGCGCCGACCCGCTGAACGCCGGCAAGGCCTGCGTGGGCTACATGAACATGCCGCTGGACAACGGGGCCCTGGCCCACATCAACGTCAACTGGCTCTCCCCGACCAAGATCCGCCAAATGGTGATCGGCGGCAGCCGCAAGACCCTGGTCTGGGACGACCTGAACCCGCAACAGCGCCTGAGCATCTTCGACCGCGGGGTCAACCTTGACCGCCAGGCGATGATCCGGGCCGATGCCGAGGACCGCAAAGGCGCCACCATCTCATACCGGCTGGGCGACACCTGGTCGCCCGCACTATCGGAATTCGAGCCCCTGGGCTTGATGGTGGCCGAGCTGGCCGCAAGCATTCGGTCCGGCAACGCAGCGCCGACCGACGGGCTCTCGGCGCTGCGCGTGTTGAAGGTCCTTGAAGAGGCAAGCGCAAGCCTGGCAACCGGTTCGTTGCCGCAAACCCACAATCCTGATTCCAGTTTGGAGACTGCATCATGAACGAGAACCTGAAGTCATTGGCGGGGGGTCGCTATCTGGTGACGGGCGGGGCCGGAACCATCGGCTCGGAGATCGTCGACCAACTGCTGGCGGCCGGTGCGGCGCGCGTCGACATCCTGGACAACCTGGTGCGCGGGCGCCGGAGCAACATCGCCGAGGCGCTGGCCACCGGAAAGGTCAACCTCATCGAGGGGGACATCGCCGACAGGGCATTGGTCAGGGAGCTCGTGCAGGGGCGGGACGCGGTGTTCCACCAGGCCGCGATCCGCATCACCCAATGCGCCGAGGACCCACGACTGGCGGTGGACGTGATGGTCAACGGAACGTTCAACGTCCTGGAAGCTGTCGTCGAGGCCAGGGTGCCCAAGATCGTTGCGGCCTCCAGTGCCTCGGTGTACGGCATGGCGGAGGAATTTCCCACGACCGAGCGCCACCATCCGTACAACAACGACACCCTCTACGGCGCGGCCAAGACGTTCAACGAGGGAATGTTCAAGAGCTTTCGTGCCATGTACGGCCTGAACTACGTGATGCTGCGCTACTTCAACGTGTACGGGCCCCGCATGGATGTCCACGGCGCCTACACCGAGGTGCTGGTGCGGTGGATGGAACGCATCGCCGACGGGCTGCCGCCGCTGATTTTCGGTGACGGAAGCCAGACCATGGACTTCGTCTTCTCGAAGGACATCGCACGTGCCAACCTGCTCGCGGCGGCCGGCGGCATCAACGAGGGCGTGTACAACGTCGCCAGCGGGACCGAAACCAGCCTGCGGCAACTGGCGGAAACGCTATTGGTGGCCATGGACTCGGACCTGGGCATCGACTTCGGCCCCGAGCGGGCGGTGAACTCGGTGGTACGCAGGCTGGCCGACACCTCCGCGGCCCGACGCGATCTGGGATTTGAGGCAACCACCGGGCTGGAGGAGGGGCTGGAGAAGCTGGTCGAATGGTGGGCCCCGCTTCGCGAGGAAGTTGCGACGGGACGACTGCTCATTGGCAAGGGCAGGGGGAACTGACATGGGCACCACCACGGCTTCAACCCCTCAACAAATCCTTGAACGCATCAATGTGATGAAGCCATGGCTGGGCGCCGAGGAGGCACAGGCGATTTCCGAGGTGATTGCCTCCGGATGGGTGGCCCAGGGGCCCCGGACCATCGCTTTTGAAAAGGCGTTTGCCGCCCACCAAAAAGTTGATTTCGCGGTTGCCACGTCGAATTGCACCACTGCGCTGCACCTGGCTCTTCTCGTCGCGGGAGTCAGGCCGGGCGACGACGTCCTGGTTCCCTCATTTTCGTTCATTGCCACGGCCAATGCTCCCACCTATGTGGGGGCACATCCCGTCTTTGTTGATGTTGAGAGGTCCACCGGAAACGTTACGGTCGAAACCCTGAAAAGAGGACTAACGGTTGCAACCAGCGCAGTCATTGTCGTGGACCAAGGAGGGATTCCGGTGGATCTATCTCCCATTCGACAATGGTGCGACACGATGGGGCTCAAGCTCGTGGAGGACGCGGCCTGCGGTGCCGGATCAACGTATCAAGGCGAACCGGTGGGATGGGGAGCCGATGTCAGCGCCTGGTCGTTCCATCCCCGCAAATTGCTGACTACCGGGGAGGGCGGGATGCTCACAACCAACAACGAGCAATGGGCCGAGCGAGCACGCGCCCTGCGAGAACACGCCATGGGAATCTCTGCGGCGGAACGGCACTCGGCCGTTGTCGCACCGCAGGAAAGTTACTCCGAGATTGGATACAACTTCCGCATGACAGACATGCAGGCAGCCATGGGTTTGGTGCAGCTGGGCAAACTCGACCAAATGGTCGCCCGGCGCCGAGAACTCGCAGAAAGATACAGGACAGCGCTCGACGAGATCGCCGGACTCAGGCTGGTGCGTGACCCCGGGTATGGCACCTCCAACTTCCAATCGTGCTGGGTCGAGGTGCTTTCCGAATACCCGCTCGATCGCGAGGGCCTTCTGGAACATTTGGGCAAACGGGGGATATCTGCACGCCGGGGGATCATGGCCAGTCACCTTCAACCCGCCTACGCAGGCTCAGCTGCGGCGGAACTGCCGGTGACCGAACGTCTGACCCGGAACACGTTGATCCTGCCCCTCTACCACCAGCTCAGCGACGATGACCAAAAGCGGGTCATCGATGCGCTGGCGGATCCACGGGGGTAGGCTGCCGTGGCACAGGTATTGCTCATTGCCGCCGGGGGATTGGCCCGCGAAACGGCATCCTCCATCATGTCCACCGGCGACCACCAGGTGGTGGGAATGCTCGATGATTCAGAGACATTGTGGGGCAGCAGACTTGCGGGCATGGAAGTCCGGGGCAGCATCGACAGCGCGGCCGAAGGCAGCGAATTGCTACTGGTCTGCGCGGGGGCGGGCACAACGCGGAGAGCAATAGTCAAGCGCCTGCTCACCCTCGGGGTGGGACCCGAGCGTTACGCCACCCATGTAGGGCGCGGCGCGAGCATCGGCAGCGGAACAACGGTGGGACGGGGCAGCATCATCCTGCCGGGTTGCGTGCTTACCTGTGATGTCGAGGTCGGGGAGCACGTGGTGCTGATGCCCAGGGTGGTCCTGACGCATGACGACTGGCTGTCGGACTATGCGACGCTGGCGGCGGGAGTTGTGCTGGGAGGCGGCAGCCGGATAGGTTCCGCTGCCTACCTGGGAATGAATGCAAGCGTCAGGCAGGGACTAGCCGTAGGCGAGGGGGCAACCCTTGGCATGGGCGCGGTGTTGTTGGAGGACCAACCAGCGCACAGTATCTGGGCCGGGAACCCCGCCCGCAGCCTGGAACGGGAAGCACGGAAACCAACCGACAACGATGCGCTACGCGTGTCCTGAGGCTCTTGGGGGAGCGATAGTAATGATGGAAACTTCAAGCCCACGTCACGCGGGTACGGGTGCATTCCAGCCCGACGTGGTTCAACCGCCGCTTCACCATGGGAACGCATCAGGGGGCCGAGGCGCCTGTCCATCGCTGCGTGCGTCATTCAATGCCCCGCAATCGTGCAAGGCCATGAAATCGGGGGCGCTCGCAGACCACCGGAGTTTGTGCCGCGGTCCGGTGAAGCCATGACCATGAAAGCCACGACGCTCGGCGTTCCCCTCGTGGATCTGCGGGCGCAACAAACCGAAATCCAGGACGAAGTCGCTGTGGGTCTGGCCGAGGTCTTTGGCAACACCTCGTTCATTGGCGGACACCAGATAGCCGAGTTTGAACGCGCCTACGCTGAATTCCTCGGAGCAAGGCATTGCATTGCCGCCAGCAACGGGACCGATGCCCTGGAACTGGCACTTCGCGCCGCGGGAATCACCGCAGGCGACGAAGTCATCCTGCCCGCCAACACCTTCATAGCCACCGCGGAAGCGGTCTGCCGGGCCGGGGCGGTCCCCGTGCTGGTCGACGTGGACCCCACCTACCTGCTTATCGACGCTGAAGCGGTCGCCGGGGCCATCACGGGGCGTACCCGTGCGATTATGCCGGTTCACCTCTACGGGCAGAGCGCCTTCGTGGAACAACTTGAACCGTTGGCCGCCGTCCACGGCCTGGCAATCATTGAGGACGCCGCGCAGTCCCAAGGGGCAACGCGAAGAGGCAGGGCCGCCGGCACCATCGGCATGGCTGCTGGAACCAGCTTCTACCCCGGGAAAAACCTCGGAGCTGCAGGTGATGCCGGGGCGGTCATCACGAATGACGCGGCGCTTGCCGAACGGGCCAGGACACTGGGTGCCCACGGAAGCGCCAGCAAGTACGAACATGATGTCCTCGGAATCAATGCCCGGATGGATACGGTTCAGGCGGTCGTTCTCAATGCCAAGCTCAAGCGCCTGGCCGCCTGGAACGAACAGCGCCGGCAGGCCGCGGCCAGGTATGCGGAGATGCTGATGGACCTTCAGGATGTCGTTGCCCCGCGCAGCGCACCGGGTAACGAGGACGTCTGGCATCTGTACGTCGTCCGGGTCCCCGAGCGTGACCGCGTGCTCAAATCACTCAACGAGGCAGGTATTGGAGCCGCGGTCCACTACCCGCATCCCCTGCACCTAACCAGAGCGTTGGAGTCCCTGGGATACCCCGAGGGAAGGTTCGCGGTGGCAGAGCTGGCGGCAACACGTATCCTTTCACTGCCGCTATACCCCCATATCACTGCCGAACAGCAGGGCCGCGTGGTTGAAGCACTGCGTCGGTCGCTATAGGGGGGGTGCATATTCGATGGGCAAGGACACGGCGGGACTGCCTTCCCTCTCCTCACACGATGCTCATCCCATGGCGGCCGAGGTCCCCGGGGGGCTCGCGAGGAACGTCCGCTCGGGTGCGTTGTGGACCGGGGCCAGCACCCTGCTATTGAGGGTCAGCAATATCGTGCTGATGGCCTTCGTCGCCCGGATAGTATCCCCGGAAGAATTTGGCGTTTTTGCCCTGGCCGTAACGGTCCAGGCAGTCCTGGTAAGCGTCGCGGAACTCGGAGTGGCGTCGGCAATCGCCAGGGCAGACATCGACGTAGAAAAGATTGCGCCAACTGTCGTGACGATCTCGGTGGCCACCAGCTTGGTTCTCGGTGCCGTGATGGCGACAGTGGCGGGGCCCCTGGCCAGGTTCCTGGGTTCGCCCGCTGCCGAGGATCCACTGCGCATCTTGGCCATCAGTGTCGCCCTCATCGGCCCGTTTGCCGTTCCCGGGGCACTCTTGCAAAGGAATTTCAGGCAGGATCTGCTTTTCCGGGCCAGTGTTGTGTCCTTCGTGCCGGCCGGCGCAGTATTGGTCCTCATTGCGCTGTCCGGTGACGGTGCGGCAGCCTTCTCGTGGTCTCGAGTCGTCGGTCAGCTGGTAGCCGGGGTCATCATGATGGCGTGCGTGGGCAAGAACTACCTGCCTGGGTTCAACAAGGTATACATGCGCCCTCTGCTGCAATTCGGCATTCCGCTGGCGATGGCAAATATCCTCAGCCAACTTCTGTTGAACTTGGACTACATTTTTGTCGGCAGAATGATGACGCCGGCCGATGTGGGCGTTTACATGATGGCATTCAACATTTGCATGTGGTCCACCGCTGTCATAGGGGCCATGCTGAATGGAATAGTGCTGCCGGCATTTTCGTCGGTCCGACGTGACCACGGATCGATTAACGCCGCGCTGGTAGAGGCTGTTCGTACCGTGGCCCTCGTTTCAATGCCGATTGCGGTTTTCTCGGGAGTGTTTGCCACGCCAATCGTGACGACAATCTATGGCGGGCAGTGGTCTGCGGCCGGCCCCGTGCTTGCCGTGCTTTCGCTCTACGGCGTGGTGTCCGTGATGGGGTTGCTCTTTGCCAACATCATTATTTCCACCGGCAGAACCCGCGTGTTGTTCACCGTACAAGTGGTGGCCTTGGTGGCGCTGATTCCGGCCCTTTACGCCGGCATACACTTTGGCGGTCTGGTGGGGATTGGAATCGCCCACATCAGCGTGGTCAGTGCTGTTACGCTGCCCGCCTACCTTCGTGCCGTGCGCAAGTCCACGAATGCAAAATTATCCCTGGTGCTTGGAGCTGTTCGTCGACCTGCCCTGGCAGCATTGCTTGCCGGCGCTTGCGCATGGTTGACGACCTCCACGATGGACAGCGACGGCTGGAAATTGGCAATAGGCGGATGTCTCGGTGCAGCGGTCTATTTCGCGGTAACCGTTCGGCTGTGGTCGAGCGCCTTCCGCCTTGGGTCCAGGCGGAAAGCAGCGTCCGGCATCGACGACGAGGGAGCAAGCTGACATGGTGAAGGTTCTTGTCCAGATCAATAGCCTGGCGTTGGGGGGAACACAGATCAACGCCGTGGATCTAGCAGCCGAGCTCAAGAAGTTCGGCTTTGAATCGGTACTGGTGGGGCCACGGGATACGATCCCCGACGGCCCGTCGCTGTTCGAAATTGCCCACGAACGGGGCGTCGAGGTGGAAGTCTTTGACCGTCCGAGCACTACATTGCGAGGTGCGGTGACGATGTCGAGGCTGGCACGCCGGCATGGTGCAGCAATGGTCCATGTATACGGGTCATGGACCGCACGGCCAGCGTGGTGGGGCCCGTGTTTTGGTGGACGCCGCCCGCTTGCGCTGACCATCTACGAAATGGCTGTCGATCCGCAAACCCCCAAGAGCCCGGCCTTGATTGTCGGGACCCGATATCTTCTGGAAGAACTGGCCGATCGCCGGTCGGGGGTGAAGCTCATCAGTCCACCCGTAGACACAGATCGTGATGATGGAACCACGGTGGATCCACGGGATTTCCTGGACGGGCACGGGATTGCGCCAGATCGATTGCGGATCGTGATGGTAAGCCGACTTGATGAAGACATGAAGGCTCGCGGCGTTGAACAAGCGATTGCTGCAGCGGACCGGATTGCGGACTCTGGGATCGTGCTGGTGATCGTGGGGGCAGGTGACGCATTTGCTCGACTCGAAAGACAAGCCGTTGCGGTCAACCAACGCCATAGACGCCAGGTTGTTGTCATGGCAGGGCCCCTGGCAGACCCTCGCCCGGCATACTCAGCGGCGGACGTGGTCATCGGTATGGGTGGTTCCGCGGCGCGTGCGCTGTCTTTTGGCAAGCCGCTGATCGTCGCAGGAGAGTTCGGCTGGTATACGACCTTTACCGAGCAAAACGCCGATGAATTGTTTAGAAATAGTTTCTGGAGTGATTCCATCATGGACGCCCCGGTGGATCGGCTCGTTTCCTCCTTGGAAGACTTGCTGTCCGACCCCGAGAAGCGCGACGCACTTGGAACCTACGGACGTGATTTTGCCGTCGGGCGATTCGGATTGCGTGCCATGGCCGCCGAGCTTGCCGACGTCTATGTGCTATCGCTGAAGCAGTTTGGGTTTCTTGTTTGGTCGAGGGATCTTTCTACCGAAATGTCTAGCTTTTTGCATCGGATAGGGGCGACGATGGAAGCAGTCCTGCGCGGCGGAAAGAGACTTGGGGTGTCTACCCACGTAGCGACTATGAATACTGGGGGAAAAAAATGAGAATCGGATTGCTGTATCCGGCACGTGATCCATTGGATCCAGGAAACTGGTCCGGGACACCTGCCGGTTTGGCGAAGGGACTTTTAGACAACGGGGTTGATGTAGTTCCCGTCGGAGCCAAGATTCCACATGGCATCCACGAAGCGGTGGCACTACTTTCTCGCATGACCGGAAGACGTGGCGCGGTTGCGGATCGGATGCAAGTCCGACAATGGGCCCGCACCCGGGCACTGTCAAGGAGCCTGGACCTGGCCGGTGACCTCGACGCCGTCCTGGCCATGGGAACAGAAATGTACGATTTGTCCGCTGTGCTCCGTGGAAGATCTCTTTGCCTCACCTACGATGACGGCACTTTCAAACAAATGATTGACCACCCGGAATCGGATATCAGCCAAGCGGGTTTTCCCCGGTCCCATGTGGACCGGTGGATTCGTCGGCAAGCGGCCTCCTGCAGTGTCGCGAGCCTGTGCTGCACCAGTACAAAGTGGGCGGCTGCGTCAGTCGAATCTGACTATGCGGTTTCACGGGACCAAATTGCGGTGGTAGGCATGGGTCATCGACCACGTACCGCCAGTAGTGAAAAGCGGGATTGGTCCAAACCTCGGTTTCTGTTTGTGGGAATTGACTGGCAACGAAAGAACGGCGCTGCTGTCTTGGCGGCATTCGAAAGGGTGCACCGCATATTCCCCGATTCCACCCTAAATTTGGTGGGGGAGCATCCCCGGATTGATGCCTCGGGTGTGGTTGGACATGGACTGATCCCACGGGGCGATTCACAGGGGCAGAGGCATCTTGACGGACTTTATGCCACGGCTACAGCTTTCGTGCTCCCTAGCAGGTTTGACCCGTCGCCCATCTCGTATCTCGAAGCAGCATCGGCTGGGCTGCCTGTCATTGCCACGGCCGTTGGCGGCGCGGGTGAACTTCTGGGGCAAGGCGCGATCACGGTGGATCCAACAAACCCAGCCGAAATCGAAACCGCCATGCTTCGGCTCTGCCAGCCGGAAGTGGCCAGGCGTCTCGGCGCGGAAGCGGCTCAGGCCGCGGCATCGTCGAGATGGGCTGACGTGGCTAGCAGGATAATTGCCGAGGTGGAAAGGTTGGGCGCCAGACCCGTGGGGACGGGATTCAACCGATCGTCACCTGGTTACAGCCCAGGGAGAGCGGGGCAGCAGACATGAGGCTTTTTCAATCGCTCAACCGGGCGATCCTTGGCTATCAAAATGCAGCCGACAGGCGTTGGCGCATCCCGCCTCGAATCACTGTTCTCCCGGCAGCAGTAGCACCCACTGTCTATTATCTTTCGCCCGCCGAACGCTCTCCGAGTGGGGGGGTCAAGGTGATTTACCGTCACGTAGAAATGCTTAACCACATGGGCATCGACGCCGCGGTATTACACCCGGAACATGGATTCACTTGTGACTGGTTTGAACATAATGCACCGGTGATTTCAGCCAAGGACATCAAATTTCATGCGAACGACATTCTGGTGATTCCCGAGTGCTACGGTGTAGGGCTTCACACGCTTCCGGCAAATATGCGAAAAGTTGTCTTCAACCAGGGGCCGCACCATACATTCGACCAGATCGATTTCGATGCAACAGAATCCGGGGCGCCATACCGGGGCGTCCCTCACTTGGAAGGCATCCTCACGGTATCCCAGGATGGTGCGGATCTGCTCAAATACGCATTTCCTTGGATGGATGTTTCCGTGGCCCGAAACGTCATCGATCCAATCACCTTCAGGCTGCGCGAGGAGTCGGCCCCCCGTCGGATCAGTTACGTGCCGTCGAGACGAGAAGCCGAACTGGACCAAGTTCTTCACGTTCTGCGTGCCAATGGGGCAATGACGGCGGGCGGTTGGCAGGTCGAACGGATTCAGGGTCGTTCCGAGACGGAGATGGGGAATATTCTGCGGCGCAGTTCCATCTTCATGAGCCTGAGTGACCGTGACGGCTTCGGGCTTCCGCCGGCCGAGGCAATGGCGACCGGTTGCTATGTCGTTGGTTATGCCGGTGGAGGGGGCAACGAGTTCTTTGACCCGGCCTACTCCCGACAGGTCATTGATTCCACGGGACTGGTCAAGGAAATGCTGGCCGCAATGAACCTGAATGATCAAGAACGGGAAGAATACGGTATCAAGGCGG
Organism: Paeniglutamicibacter sp. GQ140; assembly: GCF_059759235.1. Taxonomy (NCBI): domain Bacteria; kingdom Bacillati; phylum Actinomycetota; class Actinomycetes; order Micrococcales; family Micrococcaceae; genus Paeniglutamicibacter; species Paeniglutamicibacter sp. GQ140. The sequence continues at coordinate 18,784 of NZ_JCAXDW010000013.1, read as the reverse complement.
CGTCCCGGATCCGCAACCATTACACCCAGGACGGGTTGCGAGACGACCTGGGGCGATTCTACGGGCGACTGTTATGAAACGCCGCCAAAAAGGGGTCATGATCTTCTGCGCCGTTGTTGCCGTGCTTTTCGCCGTTTCTTGCACGGCAGAGAAAACGGTGCCTACCCCGCCGAGGGAATCAGATGGACCGGCGCAGCAGCTCGAGTTCGGCAGCCTGTTGGACCTTCCGTTATTGCCTTGGGAAGGGGGCGCCGAGTACTGGGCTCAATTCCCAAAAACCAAAAAGGCGGAATGGGACAATCCGGGATTCTTTCCGATAGTGCTCTGGTACAACGGCCTAAGCACGAATGAAGAGGCAATCTATGACAAATCCTTGGGTTTCAATTCCTATATAGGCATGTCGGATTCGACACCCTATCGGCTATTCGAGGACAACGACGTTTATTGGATTGGTCCACCGCTCAATGCATCCTTCACCGAGGAAAGCAAAAATTGGGTCGGGAATTTCCTTGGCGATGAAGTGGACGGCAGATTCTCACCAGAAGAAGGCCACGCCGAACTCGAGAGCGCCAAGATGGGTCTGGAGGGGAGTGGCCGGTTCGACTATGCCAACTTCACACAAATTGTAATGGGCAAGGATATGAAGGCCGAGGACTCGGAAAGGTACGTCAACGAATACAGCGACGTCGCGTCGATAGATATGTATTGGTACACCGTTCCATTCTGTGACTGGGAACCATCTCCCGTTGAGTACCTGACACCGGTGGATTCCACGAACTGCCGGAGCGCGTCGAGCTACGGCAAGACCATGGATTCGCTGCGGGCGCGTGACCTCACTGACGGCGCCTTGCAACGCATGTGGCAGTTTGTGGAGATTCTTAATGGCGGCCCAGGCGAAGACCAGGCATTTGTAGCCAACATCAAGCCGGGAGAATTGCAGGGCGCAGTGATGAACTCGATAATTCACGAGGCCCGCGGGTTGGTGTACTTTAACCAGAGCCTGAACGGAGATTGCACCGGAGGGTCCCTGGTGCGCCAAACCATGGTGGACCCCGAATTTTGTGCAAAGGACCAAGTCGCAGCAGCAGGCGAAATCAACAACAAGATCCACGAGCTGGCACCGGTACTCAATACGCAGACACATGTGCACGATTTTGGCGAAGGGCTGGACACCATGCTAAAGGCCAAGGATGGGTTTGCATACATATTCGCAATGCTTGACGACAATCCTGACCCGGGAATCCGAACGTTTGAGATGCCCTCTCAGTTGCGCGGGAAACCTATTGAAGTCTTGTTCGAGAACCGATTGCTTTCACAAGATTCCGCTGGAAAATTCAGCGACACATTCGAAGAAGAATATACCTACCACATCTACAAGGTGAAGTTATGAATTCAAATGTCGATCACGTCCTTTTGACGAGATTCAATTTGCCTTCCAAAGGACCTGAGAGTTTTATTCGTGCCCGTGACGGTTGGTTGTCCAACCGCGTTTCACTGTTCGAGCGGTATTGCCTCCCCTCGGTAAAGTCCCAGACGAGCAGTAATTTTCATTGGATTGTCTACTTTGACCCGGAGTCGCCTGCTTGGCTCCACGAAAAGATCCGTAACTGGTCTTCGGACGGACTGATCACCGCGATCTTCCGGGAAGTCGTGGAGAATGACGAGCTCATCAGCGATATTCGGGCAGTAACCGGCGCCCGTCATGAGCAACTGCTCAGCACCAATCTCGACAACGATGACGGCCTGGCCGTTGACTTCGTGGAACGCTTGCAACGTGCGCGTCCTGCGTATCCCCGCTCTGCAATTTACTTGGCCCGAGGCCTCATAAAGAGCGGAGACCGCCTTTACAGTCGCACGGACCACAATAATGCGTTCTGTTCCGTCCGCGAGGATTGGGATTCCGCAGTGACTTGCTGGGCAGACTGGCACAACCTGTTGGGTAGGCAAATGCCCGCCGTTGAAATCAGGGGCGAGGCCGCCTGGCTGCAGGTGATTCACGATCTGAACGTCAGCAACCGTGTCCGTGGGCGAAGAATCGCGGCGGGACCGTACGTCCACTTGTTTGAAAGAATGCTCGATGACGTGGCTGATCCAAGGAACGCGGAGATCGTTGTTGACAATCTATGGCACTTGCCGAAGCGGCAGCTTAGGGATGCCGCACGATCCACAATCAAGAACATGACTCTGCAAGTAGTAGGGAAGGAGGGCCTGGACGATCTGAAGAATCGTCTGCAAAGAGTTCAAAAATGATTTCTATTCAATGACTTGACTGGGGAGTCCGAAAATGATTCATGATGCGAAAGAAATGGGAACGGGCAGCATGTGCCTTGCGTTGACATCGAGAACAGGGCGGCGAAATGTTTTTGCATGATTTGGCATTTGGCCTTCTTCGCCGCTGGTACCTGGTGCTCTTTGGATTGCTCGTAACAGGCGTCGGTAGTTATTACCTGTTCCAAGTTGTTCCCGTCACGTATGAAGCAACTTCAAGTGTCGTCCTGGTTCCACCCGCGACCGCTGTCATTGAAGGGGAAAACCCCTACCTCTATATGGGTGGACTCGACCAGGCGCTGAGCGTCCTAACTGTGCGGATGAGTTCACCAACGGTTGCTGATCCGATCTTGCATAAACGCTCGGACCTCAATTACACCATCGGGCAGGATCAGAACACGGCCGGACCGATCATGCTCGTAGGCGCCGAAGCAGGTACGGAGGAAGAAACGCTAAAGGTTCTGGGGCAGGTGGTCAAGGTGATCCCCGAGAACCTGAAGTTGTTGCAGGATCAACTTAAGATTCCGAAAAATGCTCGCATCACGGCAATGACGATTGTTATGGACACCACCGCCGAGGAAGTCAACAAGAAGCAGATGAGGGCTGTCTTGGCAGGCGGGGCTGCCGGAATGGCGATCACGGTATTGGGGACCGGGTTGATTGACCGAATGATCACCCGACGAAGGGCCCGAAGGGCCCACGGTGCCGGCGGTCGGGTAAGAAAAACAAAACTAGTTGCCACGAATGAAACGCCGGAAACGGTGGACGGTGCCAATCGGGAGTCGAACCCCGGCGAAGTGCCGGGTGAGTTGCTCAGGCTGAGGCCCGGAAACCGGACGGAATCCCCAAGAGCCGCGTTGGATCGTCCGGAGCCAAGCGCCGACGGCAGCAATGTTGCGTCGGGAAAAGATGATTTGATCTCTTCTTCGATCGAGCCGTAAGGCGTGAAAACCCAGTGGAAAAGACTCGCCCAGCTGCCGGGCTCTCACTGCGCCGCATAGTTCCGCCAATGGATGCGGTCACCGTGCTGACGCTATTTTTCGTGGTTCTTTTTTTCATACCTTCCGACAGGCGGATCGGGGCGCTGGGCGGTGCCGGTTCGCTCGCCACCCTCTTCGGTTTGGGTGGATTGCTGTGGTGGTGTTGGCACCAACTTCGCCACGGCGACGAGATGTCGGCCCGGGGCATTCAATGGGTGCGCATTGCGGCATTCTGCTTCACTGGCGCGGTGCTGGCCAGCTACGCAAAATCGGCGTTAACCTCGCTGCCCCAAACGGAGGCGAGCGTTGCCGACATGGGGATTCTTAGGGTCGCGGCATTGCTTGGGATCATGTTGGTGGCCAACGACGGCGTTCCCAATCCTGACCGCTTCATGACCTTGATGCGTCGGTTGTGTTTGGTTGCAGGTCTCTACGCGACGCTGGGACTGATTCAGTTCTTTAGTGGACTGAGCATTGTGGACTCGATCCAGATTCCGGGGCTGTCGTCAACCGGCGTGGCAGGGATCGACGATCGTGCCGGGTTCGCACGGTCCGAGGCAACTGCGATGCATCCTCTGGAATACGCCACCGTCCTTGCAATGACACTTCCTTTCTGCCTCACCTTTGCAATATACGACAGGCGACGGTCCGTGCTGATCCGGTGGTATCCGGTGGCGGCTATTACCTTTTCATCGGTACTTTCGGTCACCAGATCGGCGCTGATTGGCGTTGCTGCGGTATTTGTGGTCCTTTTCCCCACCTGGCCCACTGCGTTCCGGAAGGGGATAGCAATCATGTTGGGGCTTGCATTGGTGGTGGTTTACTTTGCGGTACCCGGCATGGCGGGGACCATCGTGGGGATGTTCGTCGGCGACGACACCAGCGTCAGCTCGCGAACAGGCAGCTACGACGCTGTCTTGGAGTTCGTCTCGGTCAGCCCGTTCTTCGGCAGGGGATTTGGCACTTTCTTGCCGTCGTATCGAATCCTGGACAACCAGTATCTAGTGACGTTGATTGAGATAGGAGTAGTGGGGCTGCTGGCGTTTTTGGCATTGCTGGGGATGAGTCTGGCCGTGGCGATGAGTGCGCGGAGACATTACCGGGAGCCGGTCATACGCGGGATGGGGATGGCGCTGGTGGCGTCGATGGTTGCCGGCGGACTACTTTCGGCATTTTACGACAGTTTCGCTTTCCCGCAGGCATGCAACATGATTTTCCTTATATCAGGAATGAGTGGAGCATATATGAATATCCGCCATGTTCCCGATAGTGCTGGTTCGCCGGACAAGTCGATGGCTGCATCGTGAATACTTTTCAGAGAATCGGCATCCGCATAAGAGATAAGGGAAGTGTACTCTTAAGGCGGTGGTATTTGGTTCTGATCACAATACTTTGTATGTTGCCACTCTTCTCCGCCGCACATGCTTCCTCGGGTGTCTTTTACGCCAGCGCGGACATCTTGTTCTTGCCGCCGCCGGCGGCGGTCGGCGGAAATACCTTGCGAGCCGATCCCGGACGAACCGTGTACTACGCTGCGCTGGTTGAACGCCAGTTCAATGGGGAAGACCCCGTCAAGGTGCCACGCGGAACGTCTGCGCCACTTTACGCTTCGGGCATTCGCGAAGGCCATGCGGTCTACCTTCCGAACGCCGGTGGACAGTGGCAGACAAATTTCAACAAACCAGCAATAACCATCGAAGTTGTTGGGGAAAACAGCGCGGATGTTCAGCACGAACTCGACAGGATTGTCCTCAGGCTCCAGGATCTGGCCGTTACCCCTCAAAAGAGTCTTGGCGTCAAACCTGAAGCGTTCATATCGACTGAGCTGTCTCCGGAGACGCCTAGCATCGCCCACGTCGGCGTCCGCAGCAGCAGAGCGGAAGTCGCCCTGCTATTGCTGACACTTGGGTTGAGCGTTGCTGCGGCACACGTCGGAGACCGCCTGATCAATCATGTGAAACGGCGGAGAAAGGGACGCCTTTTGTCAGCCCCGAGATATGTTCCCCCTGGAATTGGCCAGGGCTCGTTGAATGGCATGACGGAAGCCCAGTAGACGTCCTCCGGGAGACTGTCGGGCGTACGATACGGGAATTTTCCTGGCATGGGGACGAGGCTGGACCAGTGGAAATCGACGCGGATCTGGAATTTCGGAACCACCGGTCGACTGTTGGTGATGGTAGTTGTGGCTCTGCCGCCGCGGGTCCACTGGGGGGCCCGGAGCGGGCAGCGGAGACTCGGACCGAGCATTGAAGGGTTCCCGTGGAATGGGACAGCGCCGCCATGGTTCTACCTCTGACGGCAAGATCCGCAGTGTCATTAGGCCGCCGTTCACAAGACCTGTTCTGCATTGTCACAGTACAAGTAAATGCGAGCTGAGCTATCCGTTAGCGGCTTGAATCGTCCCTTTCCCAAGGTCGAACAGAACGTTTTCCCGTCTTCACTGCACGAATGCGGCCGGCAAAGACAAGCGAGGCGTAGACCCCTGCGTCGACTGCCGAGAATGGTCCGGAAACCGAAGCCATCAACTGGGTAAGGGATCGAAGCGTCCCCCGCGATCTATCCTCCGACCCGGTGCGCACTGTTGCCACCAGCTCGTTCTGTCCGCGGTAATTTCGACCCAGAACGTGCAGCAGCGACGTGGCGGTGCGAGGAGTGAAGACCCGGACCGGCGGTGACAGGAGAATCCGCTTTTCCTCGGCCGAAAACTGGAGGTCCACATAAAGGTCATCCGCGGTGAGCTCCGGGAATTTATCGAACTTCTTGCGTCCGGCTTCGCTCATGCCATAGGCGCCGGCTCCCCACAGGGCCTCGTTGGTTGCCGGCATCCGGCGGCGGGCTCGGTAGAACGCGCGGACCAGCCACGATGCACCGACGGTGTCGTATTCGAATGCCGGCCGTGCAGAAAGCGCTTCGGGCCGCGACAAGTAGTCGAAGGTCATGCGCAGGGCAGATGGCGTGATGCCGATGTCTGCGTCCAGGTACAGGCGGGGGAATACCGTGGTTTCACTGTCTGCCAAGTTCAAGGCAGCAACCTTTGAAGGTATTTGTGATTCCAGGACCTTGACACCTGCAAAGCCCCGGGCGATCTCCGCGGTGTCATCGGTGCAGCCGTTGCAGGCGACAATCACCTCGATGGCGCCACTGGCGGCCAACCCGGCCAGAGGCGCCAAGGTCCGCGCGATGACCGAAGACTCGTTGTGTGCAGGAATGATGACAGCTCCCGGCGGAAAGCCAAATGTGCAGCCGGGTTCCTGCGTTGCGCGGGGTAGTTCGCTCCAGCGTTGTTCGTTGGAGACAAGGCTGAAGATCCCGCGGTGGCCTGGCCTGGCGGAACGCAGCGCCTCGTGTAGGACCACCACGGACTTGAACGCGGAGGCGTACCGGGCAGACCGGTGCTTGCGGACGTATCGGACGCGGTTGGCCGCCATGAGCGCATTGAGGGCGACCGAGGCACCGGAGCCTCCCATGTGGTGCGTCATGACGGCTTCGGGTTCATACCAAATGGTTGCACCGGACTCCCTGGCACGCCGGAAGTAGTCTGTCTCCTCGGAGTATAAGAAGAACTGTTCGTCCCAGACGCCTAGACGCCTGTCCAGCCCGGCATCGATCAACAGTGCCGCGCCAGTGGCCCAGTCGACCTGGTGCGGGTGGGCGTAGCACTCCGGATTGAATTCCATCTCCGACGTCCAGACTGGGCGCTGCGGAAGCCGCTCGCCCAGGAGCGCATCGCCCAGGGCGCGGCCAAGGGAAGGCTCCCGGCGAAGGGAAGGATAGGTCTTGCCGTCGCCCTGCAGGAGGCGTGGAACCACGATGCCGGCACCCGAGATGACGAGCCGCTCCAGCATTGCGGCGATGGCTCCGGTGCCCACTGTCAGATCGGGATTCAGGACCAGCACGGCCGAGCAATCCCCGGCAAGGAACCGAACCGCATTGATCCCCCCGGCGTAGCCCAGGTTCGATTCCGTGGACACCGCAATGACATCCGGATGGGCTTGGAGACGTTCCAGCGTTCCGTCCACGGAACCGTTGTCGGCCACGACAACGCGCAGGGCCAATGTGAGCGCCTCCCGGCGAAGACTGAGCATCAGGTCATCAATCGTGTCCTCGTTGTTGTAGGTAACCACCAGGACGGTCACATCGGCGCTGTCGTGACGACCGACGAAACTGGCCAGCGGAGCGTGGGACCGTATGGTTTCCACCTGCGGCTGGACACTGTCGATGACTGGCTCATCGTCTGCAAGAACGCTGCTGTCACGACGGATCTTTAGCAGGCCGGGCGGGTCGTCGACCAGATAGCGGCGGGCCATCCGCCGGGGTTCCGCGGCTAGCCTCCAAGCCCACTCCAGCCCCCTGTCGCTAACCCAGGTTGGTGCACGCCTTACCGCCCCGGCCAGGAAATCCACCACGGCACCGAAAGCGAGGAGGGTCTGTGCTCCGGTCAGCGTCCCGTAGGCGGCCATCCATAATTCCTGGCGCGGCTTTCCCAACCCCACGACCAGGATGTCGGTGTCGGTTCGGTGGATCGCATTGGCCAGCGCCACGGAGGCATCGTGGTCCTCCAACTCGGTGCGTGCCGGCGCCCAGAAGCCGCTGACCTGAAGCCGCGGTCGGTGCTCCGCCAGGGTGCGCGAGAGTTCGTCGTGGATTTCGGCCGATCCTCCCAAGAAGCCTACGGACAGTCCGGTCCGCTCCGCCTCGTTCAATATCGGCCCGATCAGGTCGCTGCCGGCCAGACGCGGCCAGCTGCCGCCGGTGAGACGGTTGGACTGGGCAACCAGCGGCGCACCGTCCAACAAGGTCAGCCACTCCATATCGGGCGTCCTGTCTCCGGAAGGGGCATTGGCCTGCAGGAGGCGCAGTGGTTGCGTGGGCCTGAGGGAATCGCCTAGCACCCCATGCCAACGGCCGCCGGCACCGAACTGGACGACGTGGTCGAGATTGGCCGATACAACTGACAAGGGCCTCGTGCGGTCCTGTCCGGCCGAGCGGCCGGAAGTTGAATGGTCGATGATCCGGGCCACCGCGTCTTGCCGCTGAAGCAGGTCGACGACTATGCCTGCCAGATCTACGCGTCTGTATTCAGATGACATGGTCCTGCCCTTCCAAGTCCGGGGTGCGGCGTTCGGTTCCATGGCCATGCGGAAGCCGCGCCCTCGAATGGCCTAGTGCGCGAAGCCGGCGTCCGGGACGTCCGCCTGAGAGATTCGTTCCAAACCGTGCGCGGCCACGCGATAGCGACTTCCGCTGATTGGACATACCCAATGGTCGCCATCCGGATGCAAGGGATGCCCCGCCTCTCCGACCCAGCCGACTTGGCGTGCCGGGACCCCCACGACGATGGCGTGGGCCGGCACATTGCGGTTCACCACGGCACCCGCGGCGACCATAGCCCAGGGCCCGACGGTCACCGGAGCGATGCACACCGCCTGGGCACCGATCGAAGCCCCCTTGCCAACGGTCACGCCGACGGATTCCCAGTCGTTGGGGCTCTTGAGCGAGCCGTCCGGATTGATTGCCCGTGGAAACAGGTCGTTGGTCAATACCGCCGCCGGACCGATGAAGACGCCATCGGCCAAGCGGGCGGGTTCGTAGACCAGCGCGTAGTTTTGTACCTTGCAGTTGTTCCCCAGCCTGACCTCGGGCCCAATATACGCCCCGCGCCCGATGCTGCACCCCTTGCCCAGGACTGCGCCTTCGCGCACTTGAGCCAGATGCCAGATCTTCGTGTCAGCGCCGATTACCGCTTCCGGCGATACATCGGCGCTGTTTTCAATGCGAGTCATTTATTTTTCCCCCAATGCATGGGCCCGAGATCAGGCTCACGAAGTATCCCCCCAAAAGCTATGTGACACTTCTAGTAGTGACGTTAGGGGCGGTTAGGGGTGCTTTCAATATCGGTTGCCCAAAGTGAGTGCTAATTGGGTGGCCCCGGACTCGTGAACGCGTAATTTACGAGTGTCGTGGCGGTTGCCACTGGTCGAAGGCGGACTTTGCCGCCCGTTGACCCGCAACGGCAGCCTCGGGGCAGGCCTTGTCTGAAAGGTTGAATAACCCGCGGGCGGCGGATAGTCTCTATCTCACTCGGGCCATGGGGGACCGGGGCTTGCCGTGAATTTGGGGAAATTACGTCATGGGGTTCTTACGTCGCAGCGCTAAACGAAAAATCATGGCAATAGTCGCGTTCCTGGGTTTGGCGGTGCTGACCGGCGGTTCTCTGGTCTATGCACAGGCAACACGCGGAGCGGAAATCGTTTCACATTTCCCCCGAGATGGCGCGGAATCCGTTTCGCATGCAGCCGCGGTGGTCGCATGGCTGGATAGGCCGATAGCCAGCGAGCCCGGCGGGCTGGACCTGATGTTATACGACCAGCGGGGAATGTCGGTTGAGGGCGATCTCGAATTGGGCGGTGACCGCAAATCCATCATTTTTGAACCGTCGAGGGCCTTGGAGCCAGGTAAATATGTGGCTTCGGTACGGGACAAGGAAACCACCAACGAGTCAACGGATCTGACTACATGGTCCTTTTTCGTGCCCGACAAGACCCCGATTTCCGAGGGCCCCGGCGGCTCGATCCTGCTGATCCTCGATGAAGATCATGAATTCTCCGCGAACCTTTCCGAGATCCTCCGCTCCGAGGGGCTGAACACCTTTGAAACCATTTCAATTGACGACGTGTCGCCAGCGATCCTCAAATCCCACGAACTGGCAATTCTGGGTGCCGGGACAGTGGCAGCGGAAAAGGAGGACATGATCGCCCACTGGGTCGAAAATGAACACGGAAATCTCGTTGCCATGAGCCCGACGGGGAGGATTGCCGATCTTGCTGGCGTGACGCACCTGGGTCCGGGCCCGCGCGATGGATATGTTCAGGTGGACACGGCGCAAGCACCAGGCTTGGGCATTGTCGCCGAACCCATTCAATTCCACGGAGACTCGGTGATCCTTGGGCTGGAGCAAGGTACCCGCGCCATCGCCTGGCTCAGGGAAACGGAAAACGATCCGGGTGGACCGCCCGCCATAACCCTGAAATCGGGAAACGACGACCGCGGCTCCGTTGCCGCGTATTCCTTCAACCTTGCCAAATCCACGGCGCTCACGAGGCAGGGAAACCCTGACTGGGTGGGGCAAGAACGCGACGGCATTGCGCCCATCAGGTCCAACGACTTGTTTTTTGGTTCCAAGGGCAAGGACTACCTGGACCTGTCGAAGGCGCACATCCCCCAAGCCGACGAGCAAATGCGGCTATTCTCCAATTTGATCGGCTACATGAACCAAGACAACGGGCCGATGCCCAAGTTCTGGTACTTCCCGAAATTCGCCAAAGCCGTCCTGGTCATGGCATCGGACGACCACGGAACGCCCAACGGGACAGCGAAGACTTTCGAGCGGCTGAACGAGCTCAGCCCCGAGGGCTGCTCCGTTGAGCATTGGGAGTGCTTTCGGGCGACCTCGTGGTTGTATTCAAACTCCGGCCTCGGTTCGGAGGCTGCCAAGACCTACACCGACCGGGGATTCGACATCGGCGCCCACGTCACCACGGGCTGCACGGACTGGAACGCTCGGTCACTGATGCTGGCCTTCTCGCAATCCCTGGGTGAGTTCCGAACAAGATATCCGGAACTTCCGCCACAAACGGGAAACAGGATGCATTGCATCGCGTGGAGCGACTGGTCTTCGCAGGCAACCGCCGAGCGCAGCTGGGGTATGCGCATGGACATGAACTACTACTACTGGCCCGGCGACTGGGTCCGGGGGCGAGCCGGCTTCATGACCGGGTCCGGGATCCCCATGCGCTTCAGCGACCCCGAGGGGCGGCTAATAAATGTCTACCAACAGGAAACTCACCTGGTCGATGAGGTCTTTGCATCGAATCCACGGGCGGTGGAGCGGCTCCTGGCTCGGGCAACGGGGCCCGAAGGGTTCTACGGGGCGTTCGGGACCCACTACGACTTCAGCAACGAATTCGATGTCGAGCTGATGGACATAGCGATCCGCAACTCCGTTCCGATGGTTTCGGCCAAGCAACTTTTGGAATGGGCGGATGCCCGCAACGCATCGAGTTTCGCCAGCATGCACTGGAACGGCGGCAAGCTTTCGTTTGAACTCGACGTTGACCCCGGGACCCACGGAATGCTCAAGACCATGATTCCGACCGGTTCCGTCGACGGCTCGCTGACCGGGATCCGGTCCCGGGGAGAGGACATCGACTTCATGGTCGAAACGGTCAAGGGCGTCGAATACGCAGTCTTCGATGCGGCCAGTGGGTCCTTCGAGGCGACCTACAAATAGCCGCGGCGCACCGGGAACACTTGGAAAACCGTCATGCGACGGACGGGCCCGCTACTCGGACGGCGCGTCGGCCTGTCCCTCGCGGAGACCCGGTTCCTTGCGCAGGCCGGTCAGGCCATACCAGGCCAGGTTCACCACATGGGCGGCAACCGTTCGCTTGTCGGGGTGCCGGGCATCCAGCCACCACTGGGCGGTCATGGCGACCATGCCCACGAGCATCTGTGCGTATATCGATCCGTCCTCGGAGCTGAACCCTCGGCGGGAAAACTCGTCGGCCAGGATGTGCTCGACCTGCTCCGTCACCTTGGTCAACAGCGTGGAGTACGTGCCTTCGGGCTGGGACGGCGGGGCATCGCGCACCAGGATGCGGAAGCCCTCGGTGCTGTCCTCTATATAGGTCAGCATCGCAAGCGCGGCCTTCTCCAACAACACCCGTGAAGAGTCGTCACCGGAAAGCGACTCCGTGATGCGGCCCAGCAGTTCCCGGTATTCGTTGGTGACCACTTCCATGTAAAGCGCTTCCTTGGAACCAAAGTGCTCATAGACAATGGGCTTGGACACACCGGCCGCGCGGGCGATTTCCTCGATCGTGGTTCCGTCAACGCCCCGCAAGGAGAACAGCTGGCGGGAGATATCGATCAGCTGGAGTCGTCGTTGTACTCCGGTCATTCGCGTGCGCGGGCGTGCGGTGGGGCTCATAGGCATCATGGTAAGCACAGGAGCGGCATAAACCATGCCAAGTCACCGTGGTGTGAACGGAGGATTAACGCGCCGCCGTCCCTGAAGTCGCATCGATGCCTCCAGTCGTGGCAGAATAGTTCACTGTGCCGGTGAGGCAAGCTCAGCGCACATTCCGCCCTGGTGTAATGGCAGCACCCCAGCCTTTGGAGCTGTGGAGTATAGGTTCGAATCCTATGGGCGGAACGCACCACTCATTGAAAATCCCGGTGTTCTCCCGGGATAGAATGATGAGGCCTGGCCCGGCCGGTCCGGCTAGCCAAAGTACAGGGGAGTACCAATCTTGAGCGTTCACGCCAACGCACCAGCCGCTGTCATCGTTCTCGCCGCAGGCGCGGGAACCCGAATGAAATCGGCAAAACCCAAGATCCTGCATGAAATTGGCGGCCGTTCCATGGTGGGGCACGCCCTTGCCGCAGCGGAGGGCCTCGAACCCGAAACGCTCGTGGCCGTGGTCCGCTTTGAACGCGAACGCGTTGTCGAGCACCTCCTGCAGGTCAAGCCGAACGTCGTCATCGCCGACCAGGATGAAATTCCCGGCACCGGACGAGCCGTGCAATTGGGTCTCGAGAAGCTGGACCCGGCCCTTGAAGGCACCATCGTTGTCACCTACGGCGATGTTCCGCTGCTGACCACTGAACTGCTCTCCGAATTGGTTGCAACCCACGACGCCGAAGGCAACGCCGTCACGGTGCTCACCGCACTGTTGGATGACGCCACCGGATACGGTCGCATCCTGCGCGCCGAGGACGGCACCGTCACCGGCATTCGCGAGCACAAGGATGCCAGCGACGAAGAGCGCGCCATCCGCGAAGTGAATTCCGGCATCTACGCCTTTGACGCGGAGGTCCTGCGCTCGGCACTGGCCGAGGTCACCACCGACAACGCGCAGGGTGAAATGTACCTGACCGATGTGCTGGGCATTGCCCGGTCCACGGGGGGCCGCGTGGCGGCCGTCGTCACCGAGGACGCCTGGCAGGTCGAAGGTGCCAACGACCGCGTCCAGCTGGCCGCGCTTGGCAAGGAAATGAACCGCCGCATCCTGGAAAAGTGGATGCGCGCCGGGGTCAGCATCATCGACCCGGACAGCACCTGGATCGATGTCGAGGTCGCCCTGTCCACCGATGTCACCATCAAGCCGGGCACACAGCTGCATGGGACCACCGCCATCGGCACCGATGCCGTCGTCGGCCCGGACACCACGCTGACCAACACCCAGGTCGGACGCGGCGCCAAGATCGTCCGCTCGGATGTCACCGACTCGGTCATTGCCGACGGCTCGTCGGTCGGCCCCTTCGCCTACCTGCGCCCCAAGACCAACCTTGGCCCGGACGCCAAGATCGGCGCCTTCTACGAAACCAAGAACATCGTCGTGGGCCGCGGCTCCAAGCTCTCGCACCTGGGCTACGCCGGGGATGCCGAAATCGGCGAATACACCAACATCGGCTGTGGCAACATCACCGCCAACTACGATGGCGTGAACAAGCACCGCACCGTCATCGGCTCGCACGTACGCACCGCCTCCAACACCGTGTTCGTCGCCCCCGTGAGCATCGGGGACGGCGCATACACGGGAGCGGGAGCCATCGTGCGCAAAAACGTTCCGGCGGGGGCCCTTGCGCTTTCCGTGGCTCCGCAACGCAACACCGAGGGCTGGACGATTTCCAAGCGTCCCGGTTCCCCGGCCGCGGAGGCCGCATTCAGGTCCGCACTGGATTCAGGCGCAACCGCCGAATCCGCGGACCAGGTCAAGTAACCCTCCACATCATTTCCGATCCCCGTCCGAGCGAGAAAGCGATCCCATGAGCGAACTGAGCCATAACGTAGATAAGAAGCTGGTGCTGGCTTCCGGGCGTGCCCACCCCGAGCTTGCCGAAGAGGTGGCAGCGGCCCTCGGGACCGAGTTGCTTCCGATGAGTGCCTACGACTTCGCCAACGGCGAGATCTACGTCCGCTCCGGCGAATCGGTGCGAGGCAAGGATGTCTTTGTCATCCAGGCCCACCCGGCGCCGCTGAACAACTGGCTCATGGAACAGCTGATCATGGTTGACTCCATGAAGCGCGCCTCGGCCCGTCGCGTCACCGTCGTGGCCCCGTTCTACCCCTACGCCCGACAGGACAAGAAGGGCCGCGGGCGCGAGCCGATCTCCGCCCGGCTGGTTGCCGACATGTTCAAGGTGGCAGGCGCCGACCGCATCATGAGCGTTGACCTGCACACCGCGCAGATCCAGGGCTTCTTCGACGGCCCGGTCGACCACCTCTTCGCCATCCCGCTGCTGGCCGACTACATCCGCAAGGTCGTCGGGGACGACCCGGTCACCGTGGTTTCCCCCGATACCGGCCGCGTCCGCGTTGCCGAGCAGTGGGCCGAGCGCCTCGGCGGCGCGCCGCTGGCCTTCGTGCACAAGTCCCGCGACCTGACCGTCCCGAACCAGGCGGTTTCCAAGACCGTCGTCGGCCAGGTCGAGGGTCGCACCTGCGTGTTGATCGATGACATGATCGACACCGGCGGAACCATCGCCGGAGCCGTGAAGGTGCTGAAGGACGCCGGCGCCAAGGACGTCATCATTGCCGCCACGCACGCCGTGTTCTCCGACCCGGCCGCGCAGCGCCTTGCCGAATCGGGAGCCCGCGAGGTCGTGGTGACCAACACGCTGCCGATCCCGGAGTCCAAGCGCTTCGACTGCCTGACCGTACTGTCGATCGCACCCTTGCTGGCCCGTGCCATCAAGGAAGTCTTCGAAGACGGCTCGGTCACCAGCCTCTTTGACGGAGACGCCTAGGAGCCCGTCCCACGGGACCTTGGCTTGATGCCGGGCGCCGCTGCTGCTCCCCTGACGGGAGCCGCGGCGGCGCCCGCTTCCATGGGGGCCGAAACGGTGGAACGCCGACGATTTCCGTCGGGCACCCGGGCCCTGCTAAAATATTGACTTGTGCCCAGGCGAGGGAACCCCATGAAAATGGGGGTCCGTTATCGACGAGGCTAGAAACGCACTACGCGTCCTTCTCCTTAGAGGGAATCGGATGATGTTGCTTCTAGGCCCGAGCGGGGCAGGAACCAATTAATCATCTTCCACAAGGAGAACACCATGAGCAACATCATCACGCTTGACGGCGAACTGCGTACCGACTTCGGCAAGGGCGCCGCACGCCAGGCCCGCCGCGCCGGCAAGATCCCTGCAGTGATCTACGGCCACGGCACCGACCCGGTCCGCGTCCTCCTGCCGGCCGCCGCCACCACCCTTGCAGTCCGCGGCTCCAACGCCCTGCTGAACATCTCGGTTGACGGCGAAGACACCATCACCCTGGTGAAGGACATCCAGCGCCACGCACTGCGCCAGACCGTTGACCACCTTGACCTCCTGATCGTCAAGAAGGGCGAAAAGGTCATCGTTGAGGTTTCCGTCCAGGTCCAGGGCGAACTCACCGCCGGCTCCACCCTTTCCCTGGACCACGCGGTCATCGCCGTCGAGGCCGAGGCAGTTGCCCTTCCGGAGCACGTTGTTGCCAACGTCTCGGGCCTGGCCGCAGGTACCCAGATCCTGGCCTCGGACCTGGTTCTCCCGGAGGGCACCGCCCTTGCCATCGACGGCAGCGTCGTCGTTGCAACGATCGATGCCGCTGTTTCGGAGACCGAAGAGGAATCGGCAGCTTCCGCCGAGTAATTTCTTGAATTTGGTTGTCGCATGACTAGCGAAACCTGGCTCGTAGCCGGGCTCGGAAACCCCGGGCCCGGCTACGCGCATAACAGGCACAATGTTGGCCAGATGGTCGTCGACGAGCTTGCCTCCCGCATCGGGGGAAAGTTCAAGACCCACGGCTCCCGGGCGCAGATCCTCGAGGGACGCATGGGTATCGGGGGACCCAGACTCGTTCTGGCGAAGCCGATGACCTACATGAATCTTTCGGGCGGCCCCGTCGCCAATCTGGCAAAGTTCTTCGGTATCGATCCCGCACACGTCATTGCCGTGCACGACGAGATCGACATTCCCTTTGACACCGTCAAGGTCAAGCTCGGCGGCGGCGAAGGCGGCCATAACGGGCTGCGCGACATCTCCAAGGCCCTGGGCACCAAGGACTACCTGCGCGTGCGCGTGGGCGTGGGAAGGCCTCCCGGCCGCATGGAAACAGCGGATTACGTGCTGAAGGACTTCTCCAAGGACGAAAAGAAATCCCTTCCGTTCCTGACCGATGCGGCGGCTGACGCCGTGGAGGAATTGATGAACCACGGGCTGGAAATCGCGCAACGCAAGTTCAATCTCTCCTAGCGGGCTCAGGGCTTCACGCCGCGGGCTGCTGGCGCCGATGAAGTTCGTTGGCGCTTGGTTGCGCACGCCATGTGTAATTTGTTCAACAATCAAGCGCCTCATACAGTGATCAAGTGCCAGTTGGCCCCAAGACCAGGGGCCGGTAGCGGGCGGCCTCCGAGACTGGGCCACCCCCATCCCGCTATCGGCCCCTTTTTTGTGCCATTTCCCTGTCGAATTCGAATTGGTAAGGGTCGACTTATGTGCCGCGGCGGCCCGAACGTGGGAGAATTAGCGAAGCAAATGATGCCGTAATCACGAATCGCACCATGGAATATGCCGCAGGTTGCGCGGCGGAGAACCAATGCGGCGTGGTCGGCATGAAACGAACTTCGGAGGTTCCCAACGTGTCCAGTGCATTGCCCACGACGCAAGATACCCTTCCCAAGCGCCTGGATGACGTCGAGGTCGCGCGGTTGCGGGCAGACTTCCCCATTCTGGGTCGCAATGTCAACGGTGTCCCGTTGACGTATTTGGATTCCGGGGCCACCTCGCAAAAGCCCAGCTGCGTGTACGAGGCCGAGCAGCACTTCTACGAGAACTTCAATTCGGCGGTCCACCGCGGTGCCCACTCCCTGGCCGTAGAGGCCACCGACATCTTCGAGCAGGCCCGCACCGACGTCGCCGGGTTCATTGGCGCCAAGGACAACGAGGTCGTCTGGACCTCAAACGCCACCGAGGCGCTGAACCTCATCACGTACTCCTTCGGCAATGCCAGCGCCGGCCTTGGGGGAGAGGTAGCACGACGCTTCGCGCTCGGCGCGGGGGACGAAATCGTCGTCACCGAGCTTGAGCACCATGCCAATTTGATCCCATGGCAGGAACTGGCGCTGCGCACCGGCGCGACCCTCAAGTACATTCCCGTCGACGAATCAGGCGCCCTGCGCATGGATCTTGCCGACTCGATCATCACCGCGGCCACCAAGGTCGTGGCCTTCACCCACGTCTCCAACGTGCTGGGCACGGTAACCGATGTGTCGGCGCTGGTGGCCCTGGCCCGCAACGTCGGGGCGCTGACGGTCCTTGACGGCTGCCAGTCGGTTCCACACCTTCCCGTCGACGTCAAGGCGCTCGACGTCGACTTCATGGCGTTCTCCGGGCACAAGATGCTTGGCCCCACGGGGATCGGCGGACTGTACGGCCGCGCCGCGCTGCTCGACGCCATGCCGCCTTTCCTCACGGGAGGCTCCATGATCACCTCGGTGACCATGGAGAAGGCCGAGTACCTGCCTGCCCCGATGCGCTTCGAGGCCGGCACCCAGCGGATCTCGCAGGCCCACGCCCTGGCCACCGCCGTTTCCTACCTGCGCGAAGTGGGCATGGACCGCATCGCGGCCTGGGAAGAGCACCTGGGGGATCGGATGCTCACCGGCCTGGCCGCGATGCCCGGAGTCCGTGTTCTGGGCCCGGACCGGGGTGTCGCGCGCATCGGCACCGCACCGTTCGTGGTCGAAGGCGTGCACCCGCACGACGTGGGACAGTTCCTGGATTCGCGCGGCATTGCGGTGCGCGTGGGCCACCACTGCGCCCAGCCGCTGCACCGGGCATTGGGCGTTGTCTCCAGCACCCGGGCAAGCAGCTACCTATACAACACCACCAGCGACGTCGACACCCTGCTCAATGCGGTGTCGGATGTGCGCGGATACTTTGGAGTCGGCAAGTGAACGATCTGGACCAGCTGTACCAACAAATCATTCTGGACCATGCCAAGGCCAGGCACGGCGCCGGGCTGCTCGAGGCGCCGGACGGCGTGGCTCACGGCGAATCGATGCAGCACAACCCCGTGTGCGGGGACCACATCCAGCTGCGCGTCCAGGTCGAAGGCAGCGTCGTGAAGAACGTTTCCTGGGAAGGCGACGGCTGCTCGATCTCCATGGCCTCCGCGTCGGTCCTCAGTGAACTGGCCACCGGTATCGAACGCGAGGAGTTCATGGCCATCCTCGACGAATTCCGCGAACTGATGCGCTCGCGCGGCGCCCGGGCCGGGGACGAGGAAATCCTGGGCGACGGAGCGGCCTTTGCCGGGGTGTCCAAGTTCCCCGCGCGCGTCAAGTGCGCGATGCTCTCCTGGGTGGCCGCCGAGGCCGCCCTGCTGGCCGCCAACGAATAGCGGAACGCACCCATAAACAACAGAGCCGGATTGGCTTGCCCGGGATTTCCCGGCCAAGCCAATCCGGCTCTTCTGGTGTGCGGCGTCCCCG
>NZ_JCAXDW010000012.1:0-147415 GCF_059759235.1 Paeniglutamicibacter sp. GQ140 | reverse complement strand
CTGACCGACAAAGGGCAGTGTCCGGCGGCTGGATCCGGGAACTGGTTGCTCTCAAGCTGCGCAACTCCGAAAGTCCGGCAGCCATGCATCGCGCCACTCCTGCTCGCGGCAGACCGCGTGGAGGTTTGGAAGCCTGGCGTAGGGCATTTGTTGGTTCCAGAACCACCCGGGCGGTGCTTGCATAGGGGATAAAAGGCAAAAGCTTCCCCCAACGAAATTCAAGGCCCTCGGCCCGAGGCCTTCGATCCTGATGCCGGGTGAATCCGATTCTGCGGAACACATGCAGTGCTTGCAGCGGTGGAAATGCATAGTCGGCCGCACGTGAAATGGATGCAGTCTTGGCGAAGGTGGCGTTGGATACATCCTGCTCCCAAGGAATCGTGGTCATGCAAAAGTGAAAGACAAGGGCCGGCTGGACCTGATCTCAGCCTGCACTACGGACAGGGCGTCGGCCTGCCCGCGCGTCCGAGGCGAAAAATGTAAGTGCCGGAACCTGGTGCCTCGATCAATAGGCAGAGAACAGAGCTAGATGATTCTGAACGGGAATGCCGATGTCGTTGCAATTCACCGCTGTGCCCAAATCGAAGTGAGGTGGAGGCATGCCGCTTCCGGACCGGCCATGTGGGTGGAAGGCCAGAGCGGATGGGCCGGACCGGCGGAGCACGCAGAGATTCCTGGGCAGCAACCGCCAGCACCCTGAAGAAGAGTGGAGACTGGAAACTGCGAACCGCACTCGGCTTGGACACACTCCATGCCGGTGAGAACGCACCGGCATGGCCGCTTGCCGGGTGACAACAATCGGGGGCCGGCGATTGAATCCCACTGCAGTTGCCCGACCGCGCCCACCAGGGTGTGGACAACCGTGCTGTGCAGTGGGCTTGGAGATCTCCGGACTGGCACTGCAGGCTTTCGAGGCATTTGTGGGGCCCAAGCGGTGCATCAGTGCGGCGGCGGACAAGTTCTAACCTTGGATTACGTAAACAAACAATTTTCGTTGTTTGTCGTGGTGAATGCTGCCAGAAGACGTCCTACGCCACTGTTTAGGAGCATGGACCCCGGGTAGGGCTTAAAAAGCTCGGTGCATCCGTCCCGAGGGACGGATGCACCGAGCTGGTGAAATCGCGGGCGCGTGTTAGAGGTACGCGGCGAATTCCTTTTCCAGGACCGGCTTCGGCTTGGCGCCGATGGAGGTGGCGACGTGTTCGCCGCCCTGGAAGACGTAGACGGCGGGAATGCTGGTGATGCCGTACTTGGCGGCGATGGCCGGGTTGTCATCGACGTTGACCTTGACCACGTCGACCTTCTCGGCGTGCTCGGCGGCGATCTGTTCGAGGATCGGGGTCAGCTGGCGGCAGGGGCCGCACCATTCGGCCCAGAAGTCCACGATGACGGGCTTGTCGGCCTCGAGGACATCTGCCTGGAACGTTGCGTCGGTGACGTCTTTGGTCTGGCTCATGGCCTGCACCTTTCGTAAGTGGTTTCTTCCCGGGACGGGAAGGGTCGGTCTAGTGGGAAACGGGGACGGCCTGCGCGGCCGCGTTGGCCTGCACATCGGCCAGGTAGTGCTCGACGTCCAAGGCCGCGGCACAGCCGGAGCCGGCCGCTGTGATGGCCTGGCGGTAGGAGGCGTCGATGACGTCGCCGGCGGCGAAGACGCCGGGGAGGCTGGTCTTGGAGGTGCGGCCCTCGACGGCAATGGTGCCCTCGGCGGTCAGGTCCAGGACGTCCTTGATCAGGTCGGTGCGGGGGTCGTTGCCGATCGCCACGAACATGCCGGTGACCGGGACGTCCTGGCGGGCGTCGGTCTTGAGGTTGCGCAGGGTCATGCCGGTGACCTTCTGCTCGCCGGTGATGCCGACGACCTCGGAATCCCAGATGAATTCGATCTTCGGGTGGGCCAGGGCGCGGTCGGCCATGATCTTGGAGGCGCGCAGGGTGTCGCGGCGGTGGACCACGGTGACCTTGGAGGCGAACTTGGTCAGGAAAAGGGCCTCCTCCATCGCGGAGTCGCCACCGCCGATGACGGCGATTTCCTGTTCGCGGAAGAAGAAGCCGTCGCAGGTTGCGCACCAGGAGACGCCGTGACCGGCCAGGCGCTTCTCGTCGGGCAGACCGATCTCGCGGTAGGCGGAACCGGTGGACAGGATCACGGCGTGGGCGCGGTACACGGTGCCGTCGCCCAGGGTGACGACCTTGACATCGCCGCCCAGCTCGACGGCGGTGACGTCGTCGAAGAGGATCTCGGCGCCGAAGCGCTCGGCCTGCTTCTGCATGTTGTCCATGAGGTCCGGGCCCATGATGCCCTCGGGGAAGCCCGGGAAGTTTTCCACGTCGGTGGTGTTCATGAGCTCGCCGCCGGCGGTCACCGAGCCGGCGATGACCAGTGGCTGGAGGTTCGCCCGTGCCGTGTAGACGGCTGCGGTGTAGCCGGCGGGGCCGGAACCGATGATGATGACGTTGCGGATGGCATCTGGTGCTTCTGTGGCCACGGGTGGAGGACCTTTCGTGAGTGCGGGCTGGTTTCAAACACGCCGCGGGTAAGAGGGGACTGTCCGGCATAACAGCAAATGCCGTGTTGGTATTCCCGGCCGGGTGGGCTAGGAGACGCGGAACTCTCCGATTTGCAGGCCGTAGGGGCGGGAGGGATTGGCGCCCGAGGCACGGCGAGGCAGTTCGGTGACGTTCAGGAATACGTATTGCCCCTTGGCAGCCGCACCTTCCTCGTCGCTGACCGGGACGGTGACGGTGGGTCCGGTGAAGGAACCGCTGGAAACCAGCTTGGCATCGGAGAGGTCGTCCGTCTTGCCCACCCGCAGCTCGAAGGATCCGCCGGTGCCGTTCAGGCCCTCAAGCTGGATCTCCGACACGTCGGAAAGCTCCTCCAGCTCGGCGATGAACACCATGTTCGCCGCCAGCCCGCCGAACTGGGGGGAGGTGTAGGAGTAGGACTTGTAGAGGCTTGCCGGGTTGCCGTCGATGGCCTTGGCCAGCGTGCTGTCAGTGTCCGCGTTGAGGTCCTGGTTTCCCGGGACCATGCGCGAGAGGTCGGCGACCACGGGTTTCACCGGTGCGGCGCTCGGCGTCTCCGAGGCCTGAGCGCTGCCGGACTCGGCGGCGCTCTGTGTGGGGGCGCTGCTGGCCACCGGTGCCGGCGTGCGGCCACCCAACGCGTTGTAGGCGAAGACGACGGCAAGGACAAGCACCGCACACAGCAGTGCACCCACGAGCAGGCGCATGGTCTTCTTTCCGCCCTCGCCGGCTTCCTCGTCCTCGTCGTAGTCGTCCGGCTGCGGTTCCGCATAGGACTGGGCCGCCACCGGGAAGCTGGAGGCGACGCGCTGGCCGGATTCGTCGACGGTGATGCCACGGGACTTCTGTGCCGCGGCCAGGGCCGCAGCCGAGGTCACGACGGGTTCATCGGTGTGGTCCGCCGTTTCCATCCGGGTGACCTTGGGAGCGGGCCTGACAGCCGGCGGTGCCGTGGGCGCCGGAGGAGTGGTGGGGGTTGCCTGGGTCGCGGCCGGGGATTCGCGTTGTACCGGCGCGGGGGAGGGCACAACCGGGGCAGGAACGGAGGGCAAGGACGCCGAAACGGCCGGGGCCTGCTCCGTGCTCGATCCCACCGATGCAGCAGGCGGGACGGGCGGGACAGACGGCGGTGCCTGCTTGCCGCGGGCGAAACGGCCCTTGAAGCTGTTCAGCTTCTCGTTGAGGCTGATCTCCGGCAGCCTGTCGAGCATGGACGGACGCTGCTCTTCCTGGGCGCGCTGGTCCTCATAGTATTCGGCGTCGTCCTCGTAGCTTGCCGGTTCCTTTGAACGGGTCACGCCGAAGATCTCGGTGCCCAGGGTGTCGGTATAGAACGGCTCGACGTAGGTGGCATCGACCTGGACCACGAGGTCCAGGAGGTCTGCGGGCTCGGCAAGGTTGGTCACCAGGTAGGTGTTGCCCTCGGAAATTCCCAGGTCCAGGACCTGTACCGCGGCGTAGCGTTCGCCGGTGGCAATTTCGCGCGCACTGGTGGCCAGCTGCGAGGCATTGGTCGTGGAACCGACGAGGATGCTCACAGGTCGGTTGAGCACCTGATCGATGCCACTGAGGACCTGGTCTCCGTCAGCCGAGGTCAAGACCGATTCGGTGACCTGGTAGCGGCCGCCAAGCATGGCTCCGGCGTCGATGGGCTGCGACACGATTCCCTCCCGGGATTACTTTGCGTTGCCGGCACCCTCATGGGTGCCCCGTTCCATGTTACCGGGATGGGCCAAGGATTTCGCGAAGTCCGGGGGCGATGTCGGGCGCGCGCCGGGCGCCTTGCGGGTGCCCGGTTCGCTATTTACCGCCGCAATGCGGGGATCCGACGGGCCAGCGGGCCCAGGAAGTCATCCAGCTCTTCCGCACGGATCAGGCGCAGCAAAATGATGTAGACCACGGCCATCGCGGAGCCGACGACGGCAATCGAGATAACCGCGGCGCCGATGGAACTCCATGCGAATCCCCAGTCGTAGCCGCCCAGCAACCACAGCACCCCGGCCCCCACGGCGCCGGAAATGGCAGCCATCACGCCGATCCGGACGTAAGTGTCAGCGACCCTGCCGCTGCCGTAGTCGCCATAGCGGCGCACGATGAGGAAGTGGGCAATCACGGCGGAGAGCACATTGGTCGCCCCGTAGATCAGTGCCACCGCCCGCGCAATTTCCGTTGCGGGCAGGACCTGCACCGCACCGAAGGCCAGCACCACGCACAGGCCGGCGATGACGGTCTGGATCAGCATGGGGGTCTTGGTGTCTTCCTCGGCAAAGAAGACCCTGATCATGAAGAAATGGATGGACTTGAACGGCAGTCCGAGCGTCGTGAGCAGCAGCAGCTGCCCGATGGCGGCGCCCTGCAACATCGCGCTGGACGAGCTGCCGGCAAACAGCCGGCCCAGCGGTCCCGCGAGCACGATGAAGGCGACCGTGGCAAAGACAATGGGCACGGCGCTGGTGCGCAGCCCGCGGGACAGCAACGGCGCAATGTCCCCGCGCCGCTTCTCGTGGAAGGCCTTGGTGAACTCGTTGAAGAGCATCGTGGCCAGGGTGAGGGCGAAGATGGAGTGGGGCAACACGGTGATCAGCTGGGAGGTGTTCAACGCCTGCTCGCCTGGAACCGATGCCCCGCCGTCGGCCAGCAGCAGACGCGCAGGGGACGCGGCCGAGACGAACTTGGAATTGATCAGCGAGGCGATGTTTCCGACCATCATCGAGCCCAGCGTCCAGGCGGCCAGCTTGCCCACATGCCTCAGGCCCATGCCGCGCCAGGCGAAGTCAGGGCGCAGGTTCAGGCCAATCCGGCGCAACGGCCAGAACAGGGCCAGGGCCTGGACGGCGATGCCCAGCGTGGCACCTCCCGCGAGCAGCACCGTCTGCTCGGAGGTCCAGGTGTCCAGCTGGTCGTTGCCACCGCCGTAGGCGCCAAAGAGCACGATGAACGTGCCGATGGTGCAGATCTGCACCAGGTTGTTGGCGACCGGTGCCCACATGTAGGCGCCGAAGCGGTTGTGGGCGTTGAGCACCTGCCCGATGACCGCGTAGACGCCGTAGAAGAAGATCTGTGGCAGGCACCAATAGGCGAACGTGGTGCCCATCGCGATCATTGGCGCGGTCCAGTTCAAGGTCAGCACCTTGATCAACGGTCCGGCCATGGAAACTAGCAGCACCGTGGCGAGGCCCATGACCACGATGGTGAGGGTCACGAGCTTGGAGGTGTATGCGGATCCGCGGTCGGAGGCCTTCGAGGCCTTGATGAGCTGGGGGACCAGCACCACGTTGAAGATGCCGCCGGCCAGCAGCATGAAGATGATCGTCGGAATGACGTTCGCCTTCTCGAAGATGTCGGCCATCGTGGTGCTCGAGCCGATGGCAACTGCCAGCAGCGCGGTGCGGATGAATCCGAGCACACGGGAGACCATGGTGCCCGAGGCCATCAGCGCATAGGCCTTGGAGTGGCTGCGCGATTGCTGCGGGGCGGTGGCCTGCGGGGTCTTGGGAGGCGTGCTGGGGCGCGCGGGGTGTTTAGATACCTGGGACATAGTTGGGGAGTACTTCACGCGCAAGGTCGGCGATGCGCCGCTCATTGGGGAAGGACAGGCGCTTGCCGAGATCAAGCAGCGGGACCCACGCCACGTCCACGGCTTCGTGGTCCGGGTCGTTTTCGATGGTCAGCTCGCCGCCCGTGGCACGCAGCAAGAAATGGTGCACGGTCTTGTGGACGCGGTAATTGGTGACGGTGAACCAGTAATCGACCGAACCCAGTGGAACCAGGATGTCGCCGGCGATCCCGGTTTCTTCCTCGATCTCGCGGACGGCCGCCTCTTCGTTGGTTTCCGTGCCTTCCGGGTGGCCCTTGGGCAGGCACCATTCAAGGCGTCCGCCGCGGTTGTACCTGGCGATGATGGCCACGGGCAGGCTGGGAAGCGACGTGTCGATGACGACGCCGCCTGCCGAAATTTCCTCCACGGTGGGCAACGGGTGGTGGCCGGTGCTCACCTGCGCCTGCGCATGCGCCATTGACGCAGTCAACGGCGTGCGCTTCGGGGCGCTGGGAACTGGATGGGCCATGGCAACCACTCTATCGGTTTTGCGTCGCATCGTGGCTTGCCCCGCCCGCTCGGCGCGTGATATCCAATCTTCGGTGCGCGGACGCGGCCACCCAGCGTGTGGAAGCTAACGTCTAATCGGGGCGACCGGGAACATGGCACTATCCAGAAAGTCTGGCACCCTTAAAGAACTATGCAGCAGCTACCGTCCCCACAGGTCCTCACCGAAATTTTGCCTCCCGTCATCTTTGAGCTGGGGCAGCGGTTTGTCGATTCCGGTTTCGAACTCTCCCTGGTGGGGGGCCCGGTGCGCGACCTCTTCCTGGGCCGGGTATCCCCGGATTTGGACTTCACCACCAGCGCGTCCCCGGACGAAACCCTTGCTGCGGTGGCCGGATGGGCCGATGCAACCTGGGAAGTGGGACGCGATTTCGGCACCATTGCCCTGCGCAAGGGCGAGCACACCATCGAGGTGACCACCTACCGGGCCGATGCGTACGACCCTTCCTCGCGGAAGCCCATCGTGGCCTTCGGCGACAAGCTGGAGGACGATCTCTACCGCCGCGACTTCACCATGAACGCGATGGCGCTGCGCCTGCCGAGCCTGGAGCTGGTTGATCCCTACAACGGCGCCGCCGATCTGGCCGAGGGTGAGGTTCGCACGCCGGGGGCACCGTCGATGTCCTTCTCCGATGACCCGCTGCGGATGATGCGCGCCGCGCGATTCGCTTCCCAACTGGGGATCGGGGTGGCGGAAGATGTCAGGGGTGCCATGAAGGAAATGGCTGAGCGGATCCAAATCATTTCCGCCGAACGCGTCAGGGACGAACTGGTGAAGCTGATCAACGGTGCCGACCCGCGCGCGGGCATCGATCTGCTGGTAGACACCGGACTGGCGGACATCGTGATCCCGGAGGTTTCAGCGCTGCGTCTGGAGCTTGATGAGCACCACCGGCACAAGGACGTCTACCAGCACTCCTTGACGGTGCTGGAACAGGCCATGGAACTTGAATCCGACGTGGACGGCCCGGTGCCGGGACCGGACTTCGTCTTGCGCTTCGCCGCCCTGATGCACGACATCGGCAAGCCGGCGACGCGGAAGTTCGAACCCAACGGGGCCGTCAGCTTCCGCCACCACGACGTCGTCGGCGCCAAGCAGGTCAAGGCCCGCATGCGCGCCCTGCGTTTCGACAACGACACCACCAAGGCGGTTGCCCGCCTGGTGGAGCTGCACATGCGCTTCTACGGCTACGGGGATGCAGGCTGGAGCGACTCGGCGGTGCGCCGCTACGTGCACGACGCAGGGGATTTGTTGCAGCGGCTGCATCGCTTGACGCGATCGGATGTCACGACACGTAACCGCAAGAAGGCAGACCGGCTCAGTTTCGCCTATGACGACCTCGAGGCCCGCATTGCCGAGATCAGCGAAAAAGAGGAAATGGAGGCCGTGCGGCCGGACCTCAACGGGCAGCAGATCATGGAGATCCTTCAGATCAAGCCCGGACCCGTCGTGGGACGTGCCTACAACTTCCTTCTCGAACGCCGTCTGGACAATGGCCCGATCGACGAGAGCGAGGCAATCACCGTGCTTCGCCAGTGGTGGGATCAGCAGCCGGAGTCAACAGAGCAGTAGTCCCGGCCGGCATCAAAATTGATCCTTGTTTCGGCGTGTCGCACACAACACGCCGAGGCAAGGATTCTCTTTTAAAAGTTTTTGAAAAATGAGTGGCTTAACCTGTTGGCTGTGTGTATCGTGGAACCTGTGATTGAGAAGTCTCAATGAGACATCGAGATCCGCCAGACAATATTGGCGCCAGGATCCTCTGGCATGTTCTTCCAGAAAAGGAGGTGGGAATGATGATTATTTCAATGAATTTCGGCGGCTTCTATGTGCCCCGTCATGGCTTCGCTGGCTCTACCGCGCGAACCACTTCCCCCGCCTCCGGAACGGCGCCCTGCTAGTACTTCCCTAGCTTTTCAAAGTTCCCGAGGCTGATGAGTCATTAATCGACCAAATCCTTGAGGAACTTTCACCATGTCTAGCCAGATCTCATCGATCTCCACCCAGGCTGCTCGCTCCGCTGAACTGATCTTCACCGGTCCCGAAGCGCTGCATGCCCGCACCACGCGGCCCATGGAACAGGCCACATTTCGCTCCTCCAATACCGTTGAGGGGAGGAAAACACCGTGAATGCAAAAGGCCGTAAGCCAAAGAACAAGTCTTGGCTTCAGACGCAGTTCAACCCCGATGCACGGGATCGCGAACTACGTCACCACCTTCCGATGGACATGATCTTCCGCGTGCGGTGAGTGAATTAGGACCAGCTCTCCACAAAGCCTGGTCCGGAATGCAAGTCACTCACTCACCTAGGAGCATGACCATGAACGAGTATGTAACCCACAGTGCAAAGCCCGCCGGCTTCACCGGCGGGCTTTGCCGGTTAACATGGGTTCCTGCCACTTGGCACTCGGAAGCAGGTGGCCGCTCAGCCGAGCTGGGCGCGCCAATGGCGGAGGAATGCCAATCCTGCATGGTCGTGGATGATGTCCTGTCCCAGACCCAGGTCCCGCGCGGTGAGCACCGGGTAGGGTTTCCCTGCAGGAATGCCGTCGCCCGGGCGCACGTCGACGTGGCTGACCCGGTGCCCGTTTTGCGCTAGCCAGTCGGCCATGGCGTAGTCGGTGCGGGAATCACCAACCGTGAACCACTCTGCGGGGAAGATGCCATCCGACGCCAACAGCTCGAGGGTGCGTCTGGCGCCGAGGTCCTTGCCCAGCTCCACCGACTCAATGTCCGTGGAGATGATGGTCGGATCCACCCGGTAGGAGATTTCCTCATTCGCATCCGGTTGGCTCACCTCCAGTCGTTCAACGCCCAGGCCACTGCGGACCATCGCATCCATGGCGGCCGAATCGAATTGCTCTTGGGCGCGCCGGTATTCATGGTTCGCTGCATCGATGTTTTGTTCCACCGAAACCATGGCGCGTTTGGTCTCGTCGAAGAACATGTGGTCGTCGAAATTGGAGGCCACCAGCTCTCGAATTTCATCCGAGTAGTGCCCAGGGACAGCAAGCCCGTGGTCGATGTGGACTTCCCCCGCACCGGTTGAATCAAAGGTGAACCATGTGGCCCCCTTTTCACAGATGGCATGGATTTTAAGGTTTTCCGGCATGCCCGCCGTGATCATGGGTCCCATCACCTGGCGCTTGATGAACTCGTCGGAACGCCCGGTGTTGAAGACAACGGGGATTGCCGAGACGGCGAGTTCCAGGAGCAAGGAGATGATCTCCGGTGCGACATCGCGGGTCACCGGGGATGCGATGGGACCGTCGACATCGAGAAGCAAGGCAAATGGGGGAGTTGAGGACATGACTTCCATTCTCCCACTGCGCGGGGAAGGGACGGAAACGTCGAACCCTGTCGCCCCAAGGGCATGGCCCGCTCGCACAGGAGTTATCCACAAATTTACCGACACCGGTCAATCACATGAGCGCAATTCCTAGGATGAGGGCATGGACAAGGGAAAACGGAAATATGCCGTTGCAGTCGGGCTGTGTTGTGTTGGGCTGATGATTGGTTCCTGCACGCAGGGACCGGAATCGGCCGGTGGAGCAATTTCGGGAACGGAGGCCTTGGCGCCCGCTTCACCTGCGGTCGACGCGGCGGCGGAACCAGCCAAACGCCGAACCCAGATGGTCGAGCCCTCATGGAGCGTGAAGATGAAGGTCTTGGACCGCCCCCGGGTGGCCAACGGGGTGGCGGTCGTGCTTTCCGAAGGGGCCAAAGGGCTGCAGCTGGTGGGGCTGAAGGAAACCACCGGCAAGAAACTCTGGGGCGTCAGCGTTGTCCCGGGTTGGGTACCCAGCGGCGTCAACATGGTGGTGGAACTGAGCAAGACGGCCAAGGGGAAGGACGTGGCGCTCTTCCTGGAGGAATCGAAACCACGCGATGGCTGGAGCGGAGACGTCTGGACCAAGCCGGTGGCCGTGGACATCGCCTCGGGCAAGGTCGTCTACAAGGGGCCCGCGCAAGTGATCAGGTCCCGACCGTCCTCCTGTCCAGACAGCAAGGACATGTGCTATCTCTCGATCAACCCCTACAACAATGACGAGCAGCGGATGCGTGTCGACCTCGACCGTGGAACCCAGCGAACCCTCACGCCGCAATACAAGTTGGGGGATTCCATCTTCCCAATCAGTGGCGGGGAACTCTACGGGCACTACATCGGAAACACGAGCAACCTCCTGCGGCTCAAGGGAAACAAGAAAGTGTGGGGAGTCTCCCTGACCAAGGCCATGGGACCGGGCTACACACCCGGTCAGGGCTGGAACGTTGACTACTCGGAAAAGCTCGGAATCTACTCCGGCTGGATCGGCCGGGAACACAAGGAAACCAAGGACAGCAACGGAAATATCGTCGCCCGCGATACGGACTTCCGCCAGGAAATGATGTTCGGCATAGATGCCGGAAACGGAAAAACCCTGTGGAAGGCCAAGGGGGCAGCAACTTACTGCCTGCCACCCATGGGCCGGAAACAGACTGTGCTGGAGGAGGGAAAATCCTATCCGGTGAGATGCGTCTTTGACTCCGGAAGATTTAAGGAAGCCAAGGGAACCAAGAGTAGATTCGAGAATGTCAAAGTCCATTTGGAGGGGTTCGACCCGAGAACCGGGAAGGTTATCTGGAAAACCAGGAGCTACCCAAGGACTGCCGACCTGAATGTCGCCCACGCACCCGATGACGGCGGCGCAAGCCTGTTCCTGGCCGCGGAAGAGACGCCGACGTTGCTAGACACCCGTACCGGCAAGACCATCAATGTCGCCGCCGGGGAACGCTTCTTGTGCACCAAGGATGCCAAGTACACCAAGCCCGAGGATGGCAACGGCGGGACATTGCTCTACCCCTGCGCGGCAGGCGGCAAGAAAGCCAGAGGTGTCAGTGCCGGAGCGCTCCAGGCACAGGATTCCGGTGAAAGCCATGTGGTCCTGGGCTTTGCCGGAGCGGTGGCTGCCTTTCCGGTGGATCCCTAGGTAGAGACCTGCCGGTCACGGGCCCGGGCTTCACCTTGTTCCGCTGATGCGGTGATAGCTTGAAGGTGTAGCGAGGACGGCCAGACTCCTTGGACGTCCTCAATCACCCCGCCACCGGGAATCCAGATAGGGGACACACGATGACAGCGATGCCGGAAGCCGACATGAGTGATCTAGCGATTGCTTCGCGGGCCGTGCTCAAGCCAATTTCCGAGATCGCCGCATCGGCAGGGATTCCGGACGACGCGGTTGAGGCCTACGGTCGCTACAAGGCCAAGATCGATCCGGCACGCCTGAGGGCACGCGGCGCGAAACTCGGAAAAGTGGTCTTGGTCAGCGGATTATCCCCAACGCCCGCCGGGGAGGGGAAATCCACCGTCACGGTGGGTCTGGGGGATGCCCTTGCGGCCGCCGGCGCCAAGACGATGATCGCCCTGCGCGAACCGTCGCTGGGACCGATCTTCGGCATGAAGGGCGGAGCCACCGGTGGCGGCTACTCGCAGGTCCTGCCCATGGATGAGATCAACATGCATTTCACCGGGGACTTCCATGCCATCACCAGCGCCAATAACCTGTTGATGGCGCTACTCGACAACCATCTGCATCAGGGCAATGCCTTGGGCATTGACCCGCGCCGGATCACCTTCAAGCGCGTCATGGACATGAACGACCGAGCCTTGCGCAACATCGTGATCGGCCTTGGCGGCCCGACCGAAGGCGTTCCGCGCGAAACGGGATTTGAGATCACCGTGGCCTCGGAAGTCATGGCGGTCTTCTGTCTGGCGACGGGTCTCGATGACCTGCGGACGCGTCTGGGCCGGATGACGATCGGGTACACCTACGCCAAGACCCCCGTCACCGTGGACGACCTCGGGGCGGCCGGCGCCATGACGATGCTGCTCAAGGACGCCATCAAGCCCAACCTCGTCCAGACCATGGCCGGAACGCCGGCATTCATTCACGGAGGACCGTTCGCCAACATCGCCCACGGCTGCAACTCGGCCATCGCCACCAATACTGCCCGTTCGCTGGCCGACATCGTGGTCACCGAGGCCGGCTTCGGGGCGGATTTGGGCGCCGAGAAGTTCATGGACATCAAGGCCCGCTATGCCGGCTGCAACCCCGATGCGGTGGTCCTGGTGGCAACCATTCGTGCTCTGAAGATGCACGGCGGCGTGGCCAAGGACGCGTTGAAGAGCGAAAACGTCGAAGCGGTACGCGATGGCCTGGCCAATTTGGTTCGGCACGCCCAGAACGTCAGGAAATTCGGGGTCCAGCCGGTTATCGGCATCAACAGGTTCACCGCGGACACCGAGGAAGAAATCGCGGTTGTCACCGAATGGGCCGCCGCCAACGGCATCGAATGCGCTGTTGCGGATGTCTGGGGACAGGGGGGAGAAGGGGCCGGTGAGCTGGCCGCCGCCGTTTTGCGGGCCATCGAGGCCCCGAACAGTTTCGCCCCGCTCTACGACCTGGATCGTCCCGTCGAGGAGAAGATCCAGACGGTCGTGCGGGAGATCTACGGAGGCGCCGGAGTCGAATATTCGGCAGCTGCCACGCGGATGCTCAAGCAAATCCATGACAACGGCTGGGACAACCTCCCGGTGTGCATGGCCAAGACCCAGTACTCGTTCTCCGACGACCCGACGCTGCTGGGCGCTCCCGAGGGTTTCACGCTGCACGTGCGGGATCTCATCCCCAAGACCGGTGCCGGGTTCATCGTGGCGATCACCGGAACCCTCATGACCATGCCGGGCCTGCCCAAGGTTCCGGCCTCGATGCGCATGGATGTTGACGAAAACGGGCGGGCCGTCGGCTTGTCCTAATCGCGCTGACCCGGCAATGATCGCAGGAAGGCGCCGGGACCCCCTGGTCCGGGATTAACCGTCGAAGCCACCACGGGCAATCGTGGTGGCTTCGACGGTTCGCACCCCGTACACGGGGCGCGGCGTTGAGTCCTAGGCCTCTCCGCGGATGAAGGCCTCGACCTTTTCCTTGGCGATGTCGTCGTTGTACTGCTCCGGCGGCGACTTCATGAAGTACGAGGAAGCCGAAAGAATCGGTCCGCCGATGCCGCGGTCCAGGGCGATCTTGGCGGCGCGCACGGCATCGATGATGACACCTGCGGAGTTCGGGGAGTCCCACACCTCAAGCTTGTATTCCAGCGACACCGGGGCATCGCCGAAGTTGCGGCCTTCGAGGCGCACGAAGGCCCACTTGCGGTCATCGAGCCAGGCGACGTAGTCCGACGGGCCAATGTGCACGTCGTCTGCCTCCAGCACCGCGGTGGTGTTGGAGGTGACGGCCTGGGTCTTGGAGATCTTCTTGGACTCCAGGCGGTCGCGCTCGAGCATGTTCTTGAAGTCCATGTTGCCGCCGACATTGAGCTGGTAGGTGCGGTCCAGGGTGACGCCGCGGTCTTCAAAGAGCTTGGCCATCACGCGGTGGGTGATGGTGGCGCCGATCTGGGACTTGATGTCGTCGCCGACGATCGGGACACCGGCGGCGGTGAACTTGTCGGCCCATTCCTTGGTACCGGCAATGAACACCGGCAGGGCGTTGACGAAGGCCACGCCGGCGTCGATGCATGCCTGTGCGTAGAACTTTGCGGCGGCGTCGGAGCCGACCGGCAGGTAGCAGACCAGGACGTCGACCTGTGCGGCCTTCAGCGCCTCAACCATGTCCACGGGCTCTGCGGAGGATTCGGTGATCGTCTCGCGGTAGTACTTGCCCAGGCCGTCGAGGGTGTGGCCGCGCTGCACCGTGATGCCCGACGTCGGGACGTCGGCGATCTTGATGGTGTTGTTCTCGGAGGCGTGGATTGCGTCCGCCAGGTCCAGTCCGACCTTCTTGTCATCCACGTCGAAAGCCGCCACGAATTGCACGTCATTGACGTGGTACTTGCCGAACTGGACGTGCATCAGGCCGGGAACCGTGGCCTGCGGGTCCGCGTCACGGTAGTACTCAACACCTTGCACCAATGACGTGGCGCAGTTGCCTACGCCAACAATTGCAACCCGAATCGGATTTTCCGACACCTTGTCTCCTCAAAATCAAAACTTCTGGGCAGGGGAAGGCCCACCGTCCAGCACATCTACAATGCTAAGTGAGAAAGCGGGACGGTTATTCCCAACGGGCTTCTTCAGTGGTACAAGCGGGGTAGCGGATCAGGTCCGGGAGCCGCGTTCGCGCAGCCACCAGCGCCGGATCCGCAGCAGCGCATCGAGCGCCGGGCGCGGCAGGGATGTGCGTACCCGCTGCCGGAAGGCGACGTCGCGGACCATGGCCAGTTGCTCGTCCGAGGTGGTCAGCGTCTGGTTCTGGGCACGCTGGGCGTAGTGGGAAAGTGCCGAGACAAATTCCGGGCCGCGGCGGTGGAAGTAGTTTTCCCGCAGCCACGCGCGATTCGCGAAAGAAAAGTGCAATGCCGCCGCGTCATCAAGCGTCCCCAACAGCCCCGACCCGCGGAAGACCGAGTTGAGCATCTCGTCGTTGAGCCCGAAATCGGTGAGCACCAGCACCGGCAGGCCGCGGTCCACCGCCTCCAGGGCCGCGGTGGAGGAGACGGTGAGCAGGGCCGATCCCGGAACCAGCACCCGGTCCATGGCCCCCGTCACGAACTCCACGTGCCCGGCCCCGACCTTCCCCGCTGCCACCAGGTCATCCCAGAGGGTGTCAAAGTGGTGCGCCTCGGCGTGGGTCTGCGGTTCCCCGGCCCGGGCCCTGAGCTTGACGAGCACGCGCACGGTCGGGTTCAGCCGGGCCACCCGTTCCAGCGCCAGCAGGATCTCCTCGCGCTCCGCGCGCTGGATCGGGACCTTGGCCTGGGAGGCGAACACCACGGTGTCGATGGGCGCGGACACCGGCTGCGGGAATCCGGCGGTCTTCAGGAAGGGAAGCTTCGAGACCAGGATGTCGGGGCAGTGCCCGGTTTCCTGCTCGGCCAGGTGCGAGAATTCGCGGGCCTCGGCATGGGAATGCACGATGAACGCATCCGCGCTGCGCCGGTAGGCCCAGCCCTTGGTGGTGGCGGGGTACGCGACGCCGGGCAACGCGGAGATCAGCGCCGCGGGGCGTGGCGCATTGGCCTTGGAACGCAGCAGCTTGGTGAAAAGCTCGCTGACCACCGGTCCGGTGGCAGCGGCAAAGATGATGTGCTCCTCCAGCGAGTCGTAGTTCAGCGCGGCGCGCGGAATCACGGGGATGTCCTGGGCCTCGAAGCAGGTGCCGGCGGTGGCGGCGGCAATCTGCTCGGCGGTGGGGGCGATCGGGGTGCGCACCAGCACCACGCGGCAATCCCACTCCGGCCCGAGGGCAGAAAGGGTGGTGCAGGCCAGCTTCAGGTACGAGTCCGAGTCGGCCACCGCCACGATGCTGGGCCTGAATGAAAGGGTGTTCATGGTGTCAACAGCTCCAGGGACGAGGACAGGTGGGTACGAAGTTCTGGGGATGCGGCCGGCTTCCACCAGTCGGAGGGGATGCGCTGGCCGATGATCCGCACCCCGGTCTGGCCCAGCAACAGCCGCAGGGAGGGCAGTGCGGTGGACGGCAACGCCCGGACGATCTGGCCGCGGCGCAGGGAACGCAGCCGCATCTCAATGGGGATGGTGTGCTCGCGCACCACGATCCTCTCGTGTTCCGCGAGGCGGGCGAGGAACTTCCCCGACTCGCGGCGGTGCGGAAAGTAGGCGACTGGCTCGTCGAGCGTCAGCGAATCCAGCCAGCGGAAGTACGGCTCCGCGTGGATGAGCCCGTCGGCGGCCATGGCCGAGCCCACCACCACGGTGGGCTCGTTGATCCGCTCGGTCATCGGCTGGGTGTTCAGCCATTCGAAGCGGTGCGCCTCCAGGTGGCCGCCCAGGGCCAGGAACCGCTGCGTGATCTCGGGATCCACCGGGAGGGCGGTGAAGACCAGCAGGCGGCCGGCCCGGGCCAGGGCGCGCAGGCGGTACCAGGTGGCGATGCCCAGCGCCCGGCGTGCCGGGTTCGGGCGGGAGCGCGGGCGCACCAGGGAGGTCGGCTCGGTCGAGACCAGCGCCTTGATGAGACCCAGGGTGGCCAGCCCGTCGTCGATGATCACGACTTCCTCCACGGCGATGGGCCCCAGCAGGGCGCGCTGGACGCGTCCCGAATACGCGTCCCCGGTCACCCAGCGACGGGCACCGGCGGAACCCGGGGCGGGAGGGGCCGCGCCGGCCGGCGCGAACTGCACGCCGGCCGGCGCCTGCGCGATGAGCGTGGCCAGGGTGGCGTCAAGCGTGGTCGTGCCCCCGCGAGGGTGGATGCGGCTGGTGGTTCCCAGCAGCCCCGCCCCGTGCGCCTCGATGGCGGAGAGCAGCTGCAGCGGGGATTCCACCCACACCTCGGCATGGCCGAAGCGGGGACGTGCGACGGTTGATTCAGCGGGATACACGGGTAGAGGTCTCATGCAGCTTACGTGCCAATTTCTCCAGTGAACGGGAGCCGACCCGCAGGGCACGGCGCTTGACGCTTCGTGCCCAGGCGCGGCGGCGGTTCGCCCGCGTCGGGTGGGCCCAGGTCGGGGGCAGGTCAAGGGCGGCCAGGCGGCGGCGCTTGAAGTGCGCGGCAAATCGCGAGTAGTCCACGGCCAGGAACGCCGCTGCCTCCTCGCGCAGCCCGGGCAGGTTCTGGTACTGCATGCAATAGGCGACTGCGCGCAGCAGGGGCGTGAGCTCGTCGTTCGGCCCCGCTTCCGCGGGCGTTTGGAGCTTCTGGACGAGTAGGGCGTCGACGATCGAGACGGGGATGCGGTTGGAATTCTGGTAGGGGCTCAGTTCCTGCAGCAGCTCCCCGGTGCCCACGGCGATGACGGGGGTGCCGAGCATGTACTTGGCGCTGATCAGTGCCGTGGAGAAGCAGGAGATGACCACCAGCGGCTTCATGAGCGTGATGACGGTTTCGGCCAGCAGGTCGGTCTGAAGGATCCGGAACCCCAGGTCGAGGGATTCGGCGCGGGCACGCAGCTGCAGCGCGGCCGTGGGCCCCGAACTCGGGTGCGGCTTGAAAACCACTTCCGATGCCCCGGCCTCGCGGGCGGCCAGCAGCATGCCGTGGTGCAGCTCGAGTTCCGTGGCCGCGTCGAGGATGCCCAGCGAGCCCAGGTACTGGCCCACCACCAGGGCGGCGCCGGAGGGCAGGTCCAGCTCGGCCGGATCCAGGTCCGCTGCCAGTTCGGCAAAGACGGCGGCCAGCGACTCGAGGCCCAGGACCTTGCGTTGCACCGGGGCCTCGAGCAGCAGCATGGGCTCCAGGCCCGGGACCAAGTCGATGTGGATGGTCTCGCGCAGGCGCTGGAGCATCTGCATCGACTGCTTGTTGCGTGTGGGGCCGTAGGACATCAGTCCGTCCGAGTGCACCGAGATCGGTGCATCGAAGAAGATCCGGGCCAGTGCCTGGGCCGGATTGACCTGAATCGATTCGAGCACCAGGGACACCCGCTCCTCGCCAAGGTCCCAGCGGTGGCGCAGCAGCTTCTCGAAGAGCGGCAGCTCCTCGTTCCGTGGGTTGAATTGCCCGGGGCGGCGCGGCCACAGCAGCTCGCCCAGGTCCACCACGTCGTCGAAGCGCGCGGCCAGCGCTTCGAATCCCGGGTTCTCGCGCAGCGGGGTGGTGATTTCGGGCATCTGGCTGCCGTTGACCAGCACCAGAACGCGGCGGTCGGCGTCCGGGAGCAGGCCCGCATCCGCCATCGCCGCCAGCGAGACGACCTGGAAGTAGGCGGAGGCCTGGATAAGTTGGATCATTTGCTTTCCCCCTTGGCTGCGGCGGAGGGCAGCAGGCCGGTCAATGCCTTGCGGCGCTTGGCGTCGATTTGGGCCAACCCCTCATCCAGCAGCGGCCGGGGTATGGTTGCGAGCCGCTCCGCAATGCCCGCGCGCAGGGACTGGCGCAGGGCGGGAGGGAACTGGGCAGAGCGTCCCAGGTGGTGGCAGGAAATGGCGAGGAACTGGCGCAGGGCCTTGGGCCCGTGGGCCTCGTGCGCCGGATCGCCCAGCACCATGTCCAGGATCCCGGCGAAGGCGTCAAGGAAGTCCAGCTGGCGGTCGTCGAAGACCTGTGTGAGCGAGCCGGGCAGCCCGCGGCGGTAGAAGATCCCGTGGGCATTGAGCACCGCGTAGCTTTTCGCATTGAGGGCGAGCGACCAGAACCAGGGCCGGTCCTCGCAGGTGCGCAGCTCCTCGTTGAAGCGCGGCGCAGCGGAATTCAGCACCTCGGCGCGGTACATGCCCGCCCAGACCAGCGGGTAGTCGATCATGGTTGCGGTGTGGATCGGCGAGATGTCGTCGGCCGGGTCCAACACGACGTTCCGGTTCGCCTGCGGCGCACGGTACAGGGTCCGGTTCCCGCCGGTGACGCGCACGTGGTCGCATCGCACGTAGTCCACATCCAGTGCCTCAAGCCCGTCGGCCAGCTGTGCCAGGTGGTTGGGGGCAAACCAGTCGTCGGGATCCAGGAACACCACGAATTCCCCGCTGGCGGCTTCGAGCCCGGTGTTGCGGGCGGCGGACACCCCGCGGTTGGCCGGGTGGGTGATGATCTTCAGGCCGGGAATCCGTGCGCCGAACTCCGCGGCGATCGCCGCGGTGGCATCGGTGGAGCCGTCATCGACCACCAGGACTTCCAGCTCCCGCCCCTTCAGTCGTTGACGGGCCAGGGACGCCAGGGTGTCGCCAATGAAATCCTGCTGGTTCATTGCGGGGATGATGACGCTGATGCGCCCGGGGATGCGGGACGCGGCGGGGGGAAGCTCGGTGGTGGAAGGCATGGGGATCTCGGGGTGGTCCTTAAGTCTGGGGAAGCCGGTCGGCGGCCTTTGGCCACCTAATGCCGTTGGGGTGCCCGCCGGAAGGCGGACACCCCAACGGTCCTGAAACTATGCGAAGAATGCTACAGCTTAGGCATCGACGCGGCGCAGGCGGGACAGCGGTGCCAGCTCGCCCGGGAAGACCTTCTTGACGCCGTCGCCCATGGCCTGCTCCAGGATGCGGATGTCGCGGATCAGTGCCTCGAAGCCCTTCGGCTCCAGCGAGGAGGCCTGGTCGGAGCCCCACATGGTGCGGTCAAGGGTGATGTGGCGCTCGACGGTGACGGCGCCCAGGGCGACGGCAGCCAGCGAGATCTGCAGGCCGCGCTCGTGGCCCGAGTAGCCGACCGGCACCTGGTAGCGCTCCTGCAGCGTGGTGATCATGCGCAGGTTGGCCTCTTCGGGAGGCAGCGGGTAGGTGGAGGTTGCGTGCATCATCACGAGCTTGTCGGTGCCGAGGGTTTCCACGGCCTTGTCGATCTGCTCGATGGTGGACATGCCGGTGGAGAGGATGATCGGCTTGCCGGTCTCGGCCAGGGCCTTGAGCAGCTCGATGTCGGTGACCGAGGCGGAGGCGACCTTGTGGGTCACTGCGCCCTGCTCTTCCATGAACGCGACCGAGGGGACGTCCCACGGGGAGGCGAAGGCGTGCAGGCCCTGTGCGGCGGCGTAGCGGATCAGTTCCTTGTACTGCGCTGCATCGAACTCGACGCGGTAGCGGTAGTCCAGGTAGGTCATGTCGCCCCACGGGGTGGAGCGGATCTTGTCGCGCATGTCCATCGGGGTGGAGATGTCGGGGGTGCGCTTCTGGAACTTCACGGCGTTCGCGCCGGCCTTGGCGGAGACGTCGATGAGCTGCTTGGCGATCTCCATGTCACCGTTGTGGTTGATGCCGATCTCGCCGATGACGTAGACCTGCTGGCCGGTGCCAAGGATCTGCTCGCCGATGGCGACGGGTGCGGTTTCGGTGGTGGAGATAGTCATGGGGGACTTGCCTTTCATCGTTTGCCGGACCGTTCGGGTTGGTTATGTGAGGGTCGCGGCGAGGATTGGTGGAAAACTGTGGGACCTAGTGGACCAGGGTTGGTTCCAAGGGGCCGGATGCCGCGGCGGGGGCCGCCACGGTGTTTGGGGTGGCGATGCCGGCCAGGATGAGGTCGGCTGCCTCGCGCACCGCTCCGAGGCCGCCGGGCCGCGAGAGGCGGTGGCGGGCCGCGGCGTGGACCGAGTCCCGGGCGTCCGCCACGGTCATCGGCCAGCCGACCTGGCGCATGGCGTCAAGGTCGTTCACGTCGTTGCCCAGGTAGGCGACGCGTGCCGGATCCAGGCCGCGCTCGGCCATCCATTGGTTCAGGACTGTCGCCTTGTCGGTGACCGACTGGGCAACTTCCACGCCGAGCTTGGTGGCCCGGGCGGTGACCACGGGGTTGGTTTCCGTGGACAGGATCAGCAGATGGATGCCGGCCTTCTTCAGCAGCGAGATGCCCATTCCGTCGGAGCGGGAAACGCGCACCGCTTCACTGCCGTCCTGGCCGAGGTAGGCGGTGTCGGCGGTGTGCACGCCGTCGAAGTCGGTGACCAGCGCGTCCACGTCGATCCCCGTCACGGGCGAGGCGTTCGCCAGTCGCCAGGCGGCCAACTCCAGGTCGGCCTCGGTGTCGATGTCGATGCCGTGCTCCTCCGGCACCCGGGCCAGGGCCAGGGAGCCGAAGAAACGATGCTCCGCCTCGAGGAATCCGGCGGTGTCCATGACGTAGAACGCCCCGGTTTCGCGGAACCGCGGTTCGCGGTCCTGTCGGCGCGGACGCCGGGCGGCGTCGTGTCCGCTGGCGTGGGCAGCGCCCGTTTCATCGCAGCTCCAGTGGAACCCGTGGTCGGGAACCGCCGCAAAGCTGACATCCGCCGCTCCGCTGGCGACCGTGTTGATCGCCGCCTGCAGGTCGTCCGGGTCGATGACTGGCGAGGTGCATTGGATGAAGATGGTGATTTGGGGGAGTACGTCCAGCGTGCCCAGGGCGTGCAACAGCACCGACTCGCTGCTTGCTGTGTCACCGGCGATCTCTGCCGGGCGGTCGATCACTGTTGCGCCGTGTTCCAGCGCCTCCGCCTTGATCTCAGGGTGGTCCGTGCTGACCACGACGTCGAGAACTGACGGCGTGGCAAACGCGGATTCAATGGCCCGTGCCAACAAGGTTTGGCCGCCGATCCTGCGCAGGTTTTTTAGCGGGATTCCCTTCGATCCCCCGCGGGCCGGGATGATGGCCAGGGTCTTCGCTTCACTGTTCGTCCTCACAACCAAAGACGCTATCGCCGCAAGTCAACGAACCGACCGCATTTAGGTTAACGGGAGGCGACAACTCGGGAACGAATCAAAGATATTGAGAATAATCCCTTGTCAGTACACTGTTTCCATGGATGAGTTTGCGTATCGCTCAGGAGTCTCCTGCCCGCCGATGCCCCGTCCATCGCGGGCTGGGCGCGGGATCCGGAGTTCTGCCGGGAGGCGGGGTGGTCGACGAGTCTGGGGCGCCAGGAGCACCTCGAATTCCAGGAGCGAATCATCTCCTCGCCGCCGCCCGGGCTTCTGCGCTTGGGCGCCGAGGTTGGGGGGATCTTGGTTGGCTATGTGGATCTGCACGGCACGGCCCCGGACACTCGGGAGTTGGGGTTCCTGATCGGGGAGAGGGACCGCTGGGGCCAGGGGCTAGGCCGCCGCGCAGCGGCCGCTGGCCTTGACCACGGTTTCGGGGAACTGGGGCTGAAGGTCATCTGGGCCGAGGCGCTGGAGGGCAATCGACGTTCAATGGGTATCCTGCGGGGTCTGGGTTTCACCGAGACCGGTCCGGGAACGATCGGAGAATTCAGGGGAGTGACCGGTGTGCACCGCCGATTCGCACTCTCCGCCCGGGAGTGGGGCTTGCGCGACGCCCCATGGATTCCCTCCCTATGATGGATGGACCGAACAAATCCACCAAGGCAGGGAAAAAAGTGAGCGAAAAACCGCCGGCAGATCCGTTGGCGTTAGAAAACCAGGTTTGTTTCGCGTTGTCCCTGGCATCGCGCAGCGTGGTCGCGGCCTACCGGCCCGTCCTCGAGCCGCTGGGCCTGACCCATCCGCAATATCTGGTCATGCTGACCCTCTGGGAGCACGAGCCCCTGTCCATCAAGGGATTGAGCAACCTGCTCCAGCTGGATCCCGGAACGCTTTCACCCCTGGTCAAGCGGATTGAGGCGCTCGGCTTTGTGCGGCGCAGCCGCAGCGCGTCCGATGAGCGGACACTCGAAATCGTGCTCACCGAAAAGGGCAGGAGCGCCCGTGAGCTGGCCCTCGAAGTTCCCAGGGAGATGATGCGACGTCTCGACATGGACGGCGAGGAGCTGGCCGCCCTCCACGAGACGATGAAGAAGGTCATTCAGGCCGCTTCAAACGCCCCCCACTAAGGCATTCCATTTTCGACGCGGGCACTTCCAGCCAATTGGTTGGTGCACCAATCATTGGACTACAATTAGTGGGAGACAGCCCGACCACGGAGCCGCTCCGCCACGTCGAGTTGGCCTCCCACAAAAGAGACTGGAAATCCATGAGTGACAAGAAATTGCCCATCGTTGAAGACACCACGGGTTTGAGCCTCACCTACCGCTTCCTGTGGCGCCTGCAATTCCTGGGATTCACCGTCCTCGGGCCGGCGGACCAGCTTCCGCACCGGGATCCGCGCGAACGCCTGAAGCGTGATCGTGCCCGACGCGTGTTGCGCGCCCATGAGGCCGCCGGAACCCAGGCCCCCGACGAGGTCATCGCGGCCGCAACCAGCTAGTCCGGAACGTGACCATACCGGCGTGCAGTGCACCCCGGCCACGTGACCGCCCGCGGCCGATTCGGGCCGCCCCGGGGCGGCTACGCCCCGATGTAGGTGGCCAGGTGCTTGCCGGTCAGCGTGGAGCGGTCGGCGACCAGCGCGGCCGGCGTGCCCTCGAAGACTATGGTTCCCCCGTCGTGGCCGGCGCCCGGGCCGAGGTCGATGATCCAGTCGGCATGGGCCATGACCGCCTGGTGGTGCTCGATCACAATGACCGACTTGCCCGACTCCACCAGCTTGTCCAGCAGGCCCAGCAGCTGCTGGACGTCGGCCAGGTGCAGGCCCGTGGTCGGCTCGTCCAGGATCAGGATGCCGCCCTTCTCGCCCAGGTGCGTGGCCAGCTTCAGGCGCTGGCGCTCGCCGCCCGAGAGCGTCGTCAGCGGCTGGCCCAGGCTCAGGTAGCCCAGGCCCACGTCGGAAAGCCGGGTGAGGATCTTGTGCGCCGCGGGAAGCTTGGCCTCGCCGTCGGCGAAGAACTCCTCGGCCTGCGCCACCGACATCGCCAGCACCTCGGAGATGTCCTTGCCGCCGAGGTGGTACTCGAGCACCATCGCGTCGAAGCGCTTGCCCTCGCACTCCTCGCAGGTGCTGGAGACCCCGGCCATCATGCCCAGGTCGGTGTAGATGACCCCGGCGCCGTTGCAGGTGGGGCAGGCGCCCTCGGAGTTCGCGCTGAACAGCGCCGGCTTCACGCCGTTGGCCTTCGCGAACGCCTTGCGGATCGGCTCCAGCAGCCCGGTGTAGGTGGCCGGGTTGGAGCGCCGCGAGCCCTTGATGCCGCCCTGGTCGATGCTGACCACGCCCTCGCGCCCGGCGACCGAACCGGTGACCAGTGAGCTCTTGCCGGACCCGGCGACGCCGGTGAGCACCGTGAGCACGCCGAGGGGGATGTCAACATCGACGTTCTTCAGGTTGTTGGTGTTCGCGCCGCGCACCTCGAGCGCCGAGGTGGACGTGCGGACGGAATCCCTCAGCGTCGCCCGGTCATCGAGGTGGCGCCCGGTAATGGTGTCGCTGGAGCGCAGGCCCTGCACGGTGCCCTCGTACATGATCTGCCCGCCGGCGGACCCTGCCTTCGGGCCGAGGTCAACGACGTGGTCGGCGATGGCGATCGCCTCCGGCTTGTGCTCGACGACCAGCACGGTGTTTCCCTTGTCGCGCAGGGCAAGCAGCAATTCGTTCATCTTGTCGATGTCGTGCGGGTGCAGCCCGATGGTCGGCTCGTCGAAGACGTAGGTGACGTCGGTGAGCGAGGAGCCCAGGTGGCGGATCATCTTGGTGCGCTGCGCCTCGCCGCCCGAAAGCGTGCCCGAGGGGCGGTCAAGGGAGAGGTATCCCAGCCCGATGTCGACGAAGGAATCCAGGGTGTCGCCCAGGGCGTCGAGCAGCGGGGCGACCGATGGCTCGCGAAGCCCGCGCACCCAGGTGGCCAGGTCGCTGATCTGCATGGCGCAGGCGTCGGCGATGGACTTCCCGGCGATCTTCGAGTTCCGGGCGTGCTCGGCCAGGCGCGTCCCGCCGCAGGCGGGGCAGGGCATGAAGGTGATGGCACGCTCCACGAAGGCACGGATGTGCGGCTGCATGGCCTCGACGTCCTTGGTCAGGAAGGACTTCTGCATCTTGGGGATCAGTCCCTCATAGGTGAGGTTGATGCCCTCGACCTTGATCTTGGTCGGTTCCCGGTGGAGCAGGTCATCGAGCTCCTGCGCCGAGAAGTCTTTCAGCTTCTTGTCCATGTCGAAGTACCCGGATCCGGCGAAGATGCGCCCGTACCAGCCGTCCATGGAGTACCCGGGAACTGTCAGCGCGCCCTCGGACAGGGATTTTTCGGCGTCGAAGAGTGCCGTGAGGTCGAAGTCGTTGACCTTGCCGCGGCCCTCGCATCCCGGGCACATGCCGCCGGTGATGGAGAAGCTGCGCCTCTCCTTGATCTTCTTGCCGCCCTTTTCCAGGGTGACGGCGCCGGCCCCGGAAACCGAGGGGACGTTGAAGGAGTAGGCCTGCGGGGAACCGATGTGCGGTTGCGCCAGCCGGGAGTAGACGATGCGCAGCATCGCGTTGGCGTCGGTGACGGTCCCGACGGTGGAGCGCGGGTTGGCGCCCAGGCGTTCCTGGTCCACCAGGATCGCGGTGGTCAGGCCCTCGAGCGTGTCGACCTCGGGGCGGGCCAGGGTGGGCATGAAGCCCTGCACGAACGCGGAGTAGGTCTCGTTGATCATGCGCTGGGATTCGGCGGCGATGGTGCCGAAGACCAGCGAGGACTTGCCCGAGCCGGACACCCCGGTGAACACCGTGAGGCGGCGCTTGGGGATCTCGACGCTGATGTCCTTGAGGTTGTTCACCCGTGCGCCGCGCACGCGGATCACCTCGTGGCTGTCCGCGGCGTGCACCGATGCGGTCCTGTTGGTGGTCATCTCGCTGGTCATGACTTTTCCCCTTCGTGCCGTTTCCGCGTCGGCGGAACTCCCGTGCCCACACTATCGCCCCGGTGCCGGCGTGGGCTTCTTGAAAACTGCTGAACCGCGCCAATTCCTGCCCGCGGCCGGACCCTGCAGCGCTCAGCCGAGTTCCGGCAACCTGGATAGCAATGCGCGGGCCGCCTCGGTCGGATCGTCGGCATCGGTGATTGCGCGCACCACCACGATGCGCGAGGCGCCGGCGGCAAC
Source organism: Paeniglutamicibacter sp. GQ140 (assembly GCF_059759235.1). Lineage (NCBI taxonomy): Bacteria > Bacillati > Actinomycetota > Actinomycetes > Micrococcales > Micrococcaceae > Paeniglutamicibacter > Paeniglutamicibacter sp. GQ140. The sequence continues at coordinate 121,462 of NZ_JCAXDW010000012.1, read as the reverse complement.
GACCTGCTCCACGTTGGAGTGGTCGATCCCGCCGATGGCGAACCACGGCTTGGAGCTGCGCAGGGCGGCGGCGTGCTCCACCATCTCCAGGCCGACCGCCGCCCGCCCGGGCTTGGTTGGGGTCGCCCACAGCGGGCCGACGCAGAAGTAATCGGTGTCCGGGTCCGCGGCCGCCGCGGTGATCTGCGCGGGGTCGTGGCTGGAAAGCCCCACGATGGCCGAGGGGCCGAGCAAGGACCGGACACCGGGCAGCGGCAGGTCCTTCTGGCCCACGTGGAACACCGGTGCGCCGGCGAGCATCGCGAGGTCGGCGCGGTCGTTCACCGACCACAACTTGCCGAATTCCCCGGCCACGTCGCGCAGCACCCGGAGCAGCTCGAGCTCCTGCCCGGCATCGAGGTTCTTGTCGCGCAGCTGGATGATGTCCACCCCGCCGGCGTAGGCGGCACGCAGGAAATCGGCGAAATCCCCTCGGTCGCTGCGGGCATCGGTGCACAGGTACAGGCGCGCGGAGGCGAGGCCCGGGGCGCTTAAGACGGGGGCTGCTTCATCTTGGGTGGTGATCTGGCTCATGTCTCATAGACTAGTTCAGTACCGCGGGAGCCAGGAAAGCTGGCTGAGAGGGCGCCGATTGCGCCGACCGACAGACGCCACCCCCACACCGGGGCGGCGTGGAACCTGATCCGGCTAATACCGGCGTAGGGAAGGAGACCTCGATGTCGTGCACGGTGCCCGACCCCCTGTCCACCGACATTGCCGTCATCGGCGGCGGAATCATCGGCCTGGGCATCGCCCTGGAAGCCCAGCGCGCCGGGCACCGGATCGCGCTGATCGACCCGGACCCCGCCGCCGGCGCCACCTTTGCCGCCGCCGGCATGCTCGCCCCGGTCAGCGAGCTGCACTACCAGGAAGAGGACCTGCTCTCCCTCACCCTGGACTCGTCGGCCCGCTGGCCAGCCTTTGCCCGGATGCTGGCCGCCGAGACGGGCCTGGACCCGGGATTCCGCACCACCCCCACGCTGGCCCTCGGCGCCGATGCCGCCGACCGCGCGGCCCTGGCCGACCTGCGCGAGGCGCAAGCCCGCCAGGGACTTCGGGTCGCGCGGCTGACCACCCGGGAAGCCAGGGCGCTCGAGCCGATGCTGTCGCCGAACATTTCCGCCGCCCACCTGATCGAGCAGGACCACCAGGTCGACCCGCGGGCCCTGGCCAGGGCCATCATGGCGCGCCTGGCCGCCGTTGGCCGCGAACGCGACGGGACCGAACCGCCGAAGACCCTCGTCCGCGCCCGGGCGACGACCCTGCTGCACGAGGACCCCGCCGACTCCGGCTCCCGGGTCACCGGGGTGCGCCTGGGGGACGGCACTCAGATCCATGCCCGCGAGACGATCCTGGCCAACGGCCTGGGTGCCGCGGGCTTCGGAGGGTTGCCCGAATCGCTGGTGCTTCCGCTGCGCCCGGTGCACGGGGACATCCTGCGGCTGCGCGTGCCCGCACACCTGCGCCCGCTGACCACCGCCACGCTGCGCGGGATGGTGCGCGGGCTGCCGGTCTACGTGGTCCCGCGCGAAGACCACACCGTGGTCATCGGCGCGACGGCCCGCGAGGACTCCAGTCCCGGGGTCAGCGCCGGGGGAGTACACCAGCTGCTGCGCGACGCGCAGGTGCTGCTGCCCGCGGTCGCCGAGCTCGAACTGATCGAGACCACCGCCCGCGCCCGCCCCGGGACGCCCGACAACGCGCCGCTGCTCGGACGCGTCGCCGCCGGGGACGGTGCGGATGTTCCGGGGCTGCTGATCGCCACCGGGTTCTTCCGCCACGGCGTACTGCTCACGCCCGTCGCCGCCCACATCGTCCTCGAGCTGGTCGCCGGCCGCGGCAACACGGCCTGGGACCGCTTCCGACCCGACCGGTTTTCGCCGGCATTGCAACCCAAGGAGTATGCATGAGCACCATCCAACTCAACGGAGCCCCCCGGCCGCTGGCCGCCGGAACCACCCTGGCCGACCTGGTCACCGACGTCACCGGCCGCGCGCTGCTTCCCACCGGCAAGCCCGCGGACGGCGGACGCCTCGGCGTGGCGGTGGCGCGCAACTCCGGGATCGTCCCGCGCAGCCAATGGGCCGCGACCGCGCTCCAGCGGCACGACGACATCGAGATCGTCACCGCCGTCCAGGGCGGCTAACCACCCCCCCGAACCACCGCCCCCTCTTGGAAGAAAGCGAAGGACCATGACACAGACACTCACGCAGGCCGAACCACTGGTCATCGACGGCATCGCCCTGGGCTCCCGGCTCATCATGGGCACCGGCGGCGCCCCGAGCCTGGACGGACTGGGGGCGGCGCTGGTTGCCTCCGGCACCGAGCTGACCACCGTGGCCATGCGCCGCTACAGCGCTCCCGGCCCGGGCTCCACCGGCGGCACCAACCTCTTTGACCTGCTGTTGGAGAACAACATCCGCGTGCTGCCCAACACCGCCGGCTGCTTCACCGCCCGCGAGGCGGTGATGACCGCGGAACTGGGCCGCGAGGCGCTGGAGACCGACTGGGTGAAGCTCGAGGTGATCGCCGACGAGCACACGCTGCTTCCCGACGCGCTCGAGCTTGTCGAGGCCACCGAGGCGCTGGTGGAGCGCGGATTCAAGGTCTTCGCCTACACCAACGACGACCCGGTGCTGGCGCTGCGCCTGGAGCAGCTCGGGGCCGCGGCGGTCATGCCGCTGGGCGCCCCGATCGGCACCGGGCTGGGAATCCTGAACCCGCACAACATCGAATTGATCGTCTCCCGGGCCTCCGTCCCGGTCATCCTCGATGCCGGGATCGGCACCGCCTCCGACGCGGCACTGGCCATGGAGCTGGGGTGCGACGCGGTGCTGCTGGCATCCGCGGTGACCCGGGCACAGGATCCGGTGGCGATGGCACAGGCCTTTAGACATGCGGTCATTGGTGGCAGACTGGCGGCACAAGCAGGGCGCATCCCCAGGCGCACGCACGCACTGGCCTCCTCCGCCATGGAGGGACGCCCGGATCTCTAGAACCGGAACCCGAAGGAGCGAACCATGCCCGCCAAAGACGTTCTGACACTCGAACAAGTCCAGGCAAACCTGCTGCAGCTGCCGCAGTGGCGCTACGGAATGGGAGCGCTGCGCACCGCGCTGAAGTGCCAGTCCTCGGCCTCGGCGCTGGCACTGTTCTCCACCATCGGCGCACTGGCCCAGGAAGCCAACCACCATCCGGACATCGACTGGCGCTACGACACCTTGTTCATCACCCTGACCTCGCATGACGCGGGGAGCAGGGTGAGCGCGCGCGATGCGGCGCTGGCCAGGTCGATTTCCGCGGAGGCGCAGAACGCCGGTGCCACGGCCCGGCCGGAACTGCTGCGCACCGTGGAGATCGCCATCGACACCGACGACGAGGACGCCATCTCGGAGACCTGGCGCGCGGCGCTGGGCTACAAGCGGCAAAAGGACGGCAGCCTCGCAGACCCGTTCGGCCGCGGGCCGGCCCTCTGGTTCCAGAAGACCGCAACGCCCAACGCCAACCGCTTCCACCTGGACATTACGGTGCCGCACAGTGAAAGCTCTGCCATCCTCAACGAGCTGGACGCCACCGGTGCTGCCCTGGACCCCGAGGCAGCCCCCAGGTTTGTGGTGGCCACCGATGCCCAGGGCAACAGGCTGTGCCTGTGCACCGAGGAAGGCCGCCAAATCGACGGCTCTTCCGTGGATGGCCAGTAGCCCCACCCATTGAGGATCTTCCCCCGAGATCGTTTCGCGGGGACGATCAATATTGTTCGGGTTGCAAACGGCAGATCATTTCATGTTTTCCCATTTGTCCCCCTAAGGCAGGTTTCATTGAGTCAGACGCTCGTCGAAAGCAACACGGCAATTTTGCCACCTCTCGTGGAGCCGGGTCCTCCTCTTGCCCCGGAAGAGCTCGAACGCTACTCCCGCCATGCCCTCATGCCGGAGATCGGGCTGGCGGGGCAGAGGCGTCTGCGCAACGCCAGGGTGCTGGTCATCGGCGCCGGTGGCCTGGGCTCGCCCGCGCTGCTGTATCTGGCCGCAGCCGGCGTGGGGACGCTGGGAATCGTCGATGACGACACCGTGGAACTGAGCAACCTGCAACGCCAGGTGATCCACGGGGTGCACGACATCGGCCGCACCAAGCTGGAGTCCGCCCGCGACTCGATTGCCGCCATCAACCCCGGGGTTGATGTCGTGCTGCACCCGGTGCGGCTGGATTCGACCAATGTGCTGGAGATCTTCGCCGGATACGACGTCATCCTGGACGGGGCGGACAACTTTGCCACCCGCTATCTGGTCAACGACGCCGCGGCGCTGCTGGGCAAGCCCTACGTCTGGGGTTCGATCCTGCGCTTTGACGGCCAGGTGAGCGTTTTCTGGGCCAAACACGGCCCGAACTACCGGGACCTCTACCCGGAACCTCCGGCGGCGGGCACCGTCCCCTCCTGCGCGGAGGGTGGTGTCTTCGGGATGCTGTGTGCCTCGATCGGGGCCATGATGGTCACCGAGGCCGTCAAGCTCATCACCGGGGTCGGCGAGTCCCTGCTGGGCCGGCTGTTGGTCTTCGACGCGCTCGGCGCACGCTGGCGCGAACTGCGCATCTCCCGGGACCCGGAGGCCTCCCCGATCACCGGACTCATCGACTACGGGAGCTTCTGCGGAATCTCCGCGACCGAGAACCGGGAAGAGGCGGACGAGGCCCTGATCGGGGTCGGGGAGCTGGCCGACCGGCTGGCCGGAAGGGACACGGGGGCCGAGGAATTCGTCCTGCTCGATGTGCGAGAGCCGGTGGAATTCGAGATCTCACGCATCCCCGGGTCCGTGCTGGTGCCCCTCGCGGGAATCAAGGACGGATCCGCGCTGGACGGGATCCCGCGCGGGGTGCCACTGATCCTGCACTGCAAGTCCGGGGTCCGCTCCGGGCAGGCGCTGGATGCCCTGCGCGCCGCCGGCTACGAAGACGTGGTGCACCTGGGGGGCGGGATCGATGCCTGGGCAGCCATGGCTTGAGCACCGCGGTCATGGGGCCGTTCGCGGTCCCGCTGTCAGCATCCAACGCCGGGGGAAAACCATGAAACATGTACGCGCGGCCTCGCTGTTCGCGGCCGGGCTGGGGATCGCCGTCGTGCTGGGTTCCTGCACCCCGGCGCCGCCGACCGGCCCGGACCCTGCCACGACCCCGCCCTCCCCGTCCGTCTCCGCATCCGGGACGGCCACCTCGGCACCGCCCCGGGACCCGGCGCCGGCGGGCACCCCGCGGGCGGTGGCCACCGGTTTGGAGGCACCTTGGTCGGTGGTGTTCCGCAACGGAACCCCGCTTCTTAGCGAACGCGACTCCGCCCGCATCCTTGAACTCGCCGCAGACGGCACCACGCGCGCCATCGGAACCGTCCCCGGCGTGCAGCATGGCGGGGAGGGCGGACTGCTGGGCCTTGCCGTCGATTCCCGGGACCGCCTGTACGTGTACTCGACCGGGTCCGGGGGAAACCGGATCCAGCGCTTCGAGCTGACCGGTGCCCCCGGGTCGCTGGGCCTGGGCGGCCCCGAGACGATCCTGGAGGGAATCCCCGCGGCAGGCGTCCACAACGGAGGGCGCCTGGCCTTTGGCCCCGACGGGATGCTCTACGCCACGGCGGGCGACGCCGGAGCGGGCGGCAGCGCGCAGGACCTGGACTCCCTGGGCGGCAAGATCCTGCGGATGACCGCAGAGGGAGCGGTGCCACCTGGCAATCCGTTCCCCGGCTCGCTGGTCTACAGCTACGGGCACCGCAACCCGCAGGGCCTGGCCTGGGCGAAGGACGGCACCATGTTCGCCGCCGAATTCGGGCAAAACACCTGGGACGAACTGAACATCATCACCCCGGGCGCCAACTACGGCTGGCCAACGGTCGAGGGCATCGCCGACGGGGAGGGCTTCACCGACCCCGTGCAGCAGTGGGAGCCCGGTGCGGCGAGCCCCAGCGGCATGGTGCACGTGGACGGGACGCTGTTCATCGCGAACCTGCGCGGATCGGTGCTGCGCCAGGTGCCGGTAGCCGACCCCTCCACCTCCACCGAACACTACAACGGCGAGTTTGGCAGGATCCGGGACGTGGCAGTGTCCCCGGACGGGGAGCTGTGGTTCCTCACCAACAACACCGACGGGCGGGGCAACCCCGGCCCCGACGACGACCGCATCCTGGGCGTGCGCCTGGACCGGGGGTAGGAATCCGCCGGCTTGCCCGCCGCCGGGGAAGCCGTGCGGAACCTAGGCCAGCGTTGCCGCGTCGATGACGAAGCGGTAGTGGACATCCGAGGCGAGCACGCGCCCGTAGGCCTTGTTGATGTCCTCGGCCGCGATGACCTCGACCTCGGCGGCGATCTTGTGCTCGGCGCAGAAGTCCAGCATTTCCTGGGTCTCGCGGATGCCGCCGATCATCGAACCGGCAAAGGAGCGCCTGCCCGTGATCAGCGAAAACACGTTGACGGGCAGCGGCTCCGCCGGAGCGCCGACGTTGACCAGGGTGCCGTCGAGGGCCAACAGCTGCAGGAAGGCGCTGATGTCGATGCCGGCGCTGACCGTGTTCACGATCAGGTCGAAGGATCCCGCCAGCACGTCGAACGTTCCCTCGTCGCTGGTGGCGTAGTAGTTCTCGGCACCCAGCTTCAGGCCGTCTTCCTGCTTCTTGAGCGTCCGCGAAAGCACGGTGACCTCCGCACCCATGGCATGGGCGATCTTGACCGCCATGTGCCCCAGTCCGCCGAGACCGATCACCGCAACCCTCTTGCCCGGTCCGGCGCCCCAGTGGCGCAGCGGCGAGTAGGTGGTGATGCCGGCGCAGAGCAGGGGAGCTGCGACGTCGAGTTCCAGGGCGGCGGGGATGCTCACCACGAAGTCCTCGTTCACCACCACGGCCGTGGCGTAGCCGCCCTGGGTGATGGTTCCGTCGACATCCGTGGCGCCGTAGGTCCCGATGTTGCCCTTCAGGCAGTACTGCTCCTCGCCGGCCAGGCAGTGGCGGCATTCGCGGCAGGAGTTGACCATGCAGCCAACGCCCACGCGGTCGCCCACGGCGTGCCGGGTGACCGCGGCGCCGACCTCGGTGACGATGCCGGCGATCTCGTGGCCCGGGACCAGCGGGTACTGCTGCGGGCCCCATTCGCCGCGGACGGTGTGGATGTCCGAATGGCAGATCCCGGAGTACTTGATACTGATCAGCACATCGTGCTCCCCGACCTCGCGGCGGTCGATGCGGGTGGGAACGAGGTCTCCCGTGGCGGATTCGGCGGCATAGGCATTGACTTGAAGCATGGTTCTCCGTAGTGCGATAGGAAGTTTTTCGCTGCGGGATGGATCCGACGCGGGCCCGTGTACGCCCGCCGCGTGGCGGCGGAGGGGCCCGGGTCCCGGTCCGCACCGGAGGGTGCGTCGATATGTCCCAGTCAATCAAACCACCCGGGACACCGGCCAGGGAGGCCCTGTTGGTACACGTATCGCCAGGGCATGCCTCGATGCCGCGGCCGCGGCTGGCGTTGTCGCCGTCGGCAATAACGCCGCGGATTGCCAGCCCATGAGTGAATTCGTGCTGTCCCGGCGGCCCGCTTCCGAATCCAGGCGTCTGTGACGTATTTGGAGTGAGGCTGCCTCACTCCAAATACGTCACAGACAACCGGAAGCGGGCGCGTCTACAATGTCTTAGGCGCCGGAACACTCACTGCACCAAGCCGGCGGCCCGGGGATGGCATCCAAGGATGAATGCCGCCCCCAGCACAACCCCCTCCAGGAGATCCCCCTATGCAGCGCACCATGTTCAAGTCCAAGATCCACCGCGCCACGGTAACGCACGCGGACCTGCACTACGTCGGATCCATCACCATCGACGCCGACCTTTTGGACGCAGCGGACATCCTTCCCGGGGAACTGGTCTCGATCGTCGACGTCACCAACGGCGCCCGGCTGGAGACCTACACGATTGCCGGGGAGCGCGGTTCGGGGGTCATCGGCATCAACGGCGCCGCCGCCCACCTGGTCAACGTCGGGGACCTGGTCATCATCATCACCTACGCCTCCATGACCAATGCCGAGGCCCGCGCCTTCAAGCCGTCCGTGGTGCACGTGGACGAGCGCAACGCCATCCGGGCGCTGGGCACCGATCCCGCCGAGGCGCTCGCCGACGGCCTGCAAACACCGCCCTTCGCCATCTTCGCCGACGCCTGAGAATCCGCCAGGTCGTTCCCCTGCCGTGAAAAGCGGCATGATGGAACCATGGAGAACACCGCCGCGCACCCCTGGACCAGGAACTACCAGCCGGGGGTCCCGGCCGAGATCGAGCTGCCCACCGAATCGCTGAGCGCGATGTTCGAGCGCTCGGTCGCCGAGGCCGGGGACAGTCCCGCCACCGAGTTCTTCGGCCGGCGCACCAGCTACCGGGAGCTCGGCGAGCAGGTGGAGCGCGCCGCCGAGGGCCTGCGCCTGCTCGGCGTGCGCGCCGGGGACCGGGTTGCCCTGATCCTGCCCAACTGCCCGCAGCACGTCGTGGCGTTCTACGCGGTGCTGCGCCTGGGCGCCGTGGTCGTGGAACACAACCCGCTCTACACCCCGCGCGAGCTGCGCCACCAATTCGAGGACCACCAGGCACGGGTGGTGATCGCCTGGGACAAGGCGGCCGAGTCCGTGCGCCAGTTCCCGGAGGACGTGCGCATCGACACCGTGGTCTCGGTGAACCTGCTCGAGGCCTTCCCGGCCATGAAGCGCCTGGCCCTTAACCTCCCGCTGGGGAAGCTGCGCGCCTCCAAGGCAGCATTGACCGCGGCCGCACCCGGGACCATGCCCTGGAAGGACCTGCTCAAGGCCGATCGGATCGATGCCGCCCACCCGCGCCCGGCCGTCGGGGACCTCGCGGTCATCCAGTACACCTCCGGGACCACGGGCAAGCCCAAGGGCGCGATGCTCACCCACTACAACCTGTACTCCAACGCCCTGCAGGGCGAGGCCTGGATGGCCGGGGCGCAGGAACGCAAGGAAATCCTTTACGCGATCCTGCCGATGTTCCACGCCTTCGGGATGACCCTGTACCTGACCTTCGGCGTGAAGAAGCAGGGCCTGCTGGTGCTTTTCCCGAAGTTCGACCCCGACCTGGTGCTTCAGGCCATGAAGAAGTCCCCGGCCACCGTGTACTGCGCCGTCCCGCCGATCTACGAGCGCACGGCCATGGCGGCCAGGGAAAAGGGCGTCTCGCTGCGCTCGGCCAGGTACTGCATCTCCGGGGCCATGAACCTGCCCGATCACGTGGTCGAGCTCTGGGAGTCGGTCTCCGGCGGGCTGCTCGTGGAGGGCTACGGGATGACCGAGTCCTCCCCGGTGGCCATGGGCAACCCGTTCCACCCCACCCGGCGCACCGGCACCATCGGCGTGCCCTTCCCCTCGACGCTGATGAAGGTCGTGGACCTTCACGACCCCGCGCTCGAGGTGGCCCAGGGCGAACCCGGCGAGCTGTTGCTCAAGGGCCCGCAGGTGTTTGCCGGCTACTGGAACAACCCCGAGGAGACCGCCAAGACGCTCACCCATGACGGGTGGCTGCGCACCGGCGACGTGGTGACGGTGGACGCGGAGGGCTTCGCCACGATCGTGGACCGCGCCAAGGAACTGATCATCACCGGCGGCTTCAACGTCTCGCCCACCGAGGTCGAGACCGTGCTGCGCGCCCACCCGGACGTGCGCGATGCCGCCGCGTTCGGCAATCCGCTGGGGCGCGGCGGGGAAATGGTGGTTGCCGCCGTGGAGCTTGAACCCGGGACGGAACTGGACGAGGACGCGCTGCGCGAGCACTGCCGCGGACAGCTCGCAGGCTACAAGGTGCCCAAGCGGATCGTGGCCATCGAGGAGATGCCGCGCTCGATGCTGGGCAAGATCCTCCGCAAGCAGGTCCGCGAGCAGGTCGCGCCCGGCTTGTAGGCATCCACGCGAAAGCCCCGGACGGGTTGCGGCACTGGTGCGCAACCCGTCCGGGGCTTCGCTGGTTTGGCCGGCTACTTCTTGGCGGTGCCGTCGGCGCCGACGGAGAATTCCACGACGTCGTCGTAGACCCGGCGTTCGGTCTTGACCAGGTTGTAGTCCTCGTCCAGCACCGGGAAGAGGTAGACCGGGCTGAGCTTGATCTTCGCCCCGTCGCCCTGCCGGGTGATGTCGATCTGCAGGTGCCCGTAGTGCAGGCCGCCGTCAAGAAGCTGCGGGGTTCCGCTCTCGTCGGTGGCCCAGGTCTCGGGCTGGTTGGCCGCGGCGGACCACTTCGAGTGGGTGTTGAAGCGCAGCGGCTCGTACTCGCCCGCGTCGTTCTTCACCTGCTGCTCGCCGCGCAGCCCGTCGGAGGCGACGCCCACGTCGTAGGAGTGGAAGCCCTGCCCGTCGCCGTCCCCGTCGACCCAGGAGCGCTCGAACATTTCGTCGTGGCCGGAGAGCACCGTGGCCACCCCGTACTTCTCAAAGAGCGGGGAGTAGGCGCGCATCGCGGTGCCGGACTGGTTGTCCGCGTGTTCGTGGTTCGGCGGCGTTCCGTGCACGCCCGAGGAGTAGGCGGCGTGGTGGAACTGGACGATGACGATCTGTCCCTGCTCGCGGGCCTCGGCCAGCTGCTTCTCGGCCCACTTCCACTGCTCGCCGCCGACCGACATGTTGGGCAGGTCGGAATCCTCCGCGGTGGTGCCCGCGAAAAGTTCGGTGTAGGCCTTGTCGTAGTCCGCGTCGGTGAACTCGCCCTGGGTGTCGGTGGAGAGGTTCTCCGCCGTGAGGTTGCCGTCATTCCCGGAGAAGGGTGCGCCGGAGAGGGTGCCGGTCTTGGTGTTCTCGTCCGGTTCGCCGTTGGTCGAGTCCAGGGTCAGCACCGTCACCGGCCCGTGGTCGGTGCGGTAGTAGGAGCCCTTGGCCGCCGGGTTGGCGGCGTCCCCGTCGTTGTCGAAGTAGGAGAGGTACTTGTTGCGCGAGATCACGGCCGGGGACTGGTCTTCCGGGGTTCCGTAGCCGCCGTTGATCCCCGCATAGGTCTCCCAGTTGCCCAGCGCCGTCACCAGCGGGACGTTGGAGGCCAGGTCGCCGTGTTCGCCGGCAAAGTAGCCGAAGAATTCGTCCCAGGCAGGCTGGTAGCCCGCGCCCTGGACCAGGTCGCCGGCGATGAGCATCAAATCCGGGTCGGCCGCCTCGATCGCCGCCATGTTCTCGCGCATCGCGGTGTCCTGGCTGAGCGGGTAGCGCAGCGTGAAGTCGCCGTAGCGGGTGGTGGAGCCGAACTTCTGCGCCCAGGCGGAATCGGTTCCGGGACGCTGTTCGGAGTCGGGCGTGTACCCGTTGGCCGGGTTCAGTTCCCACTCGCGGTGCTCGACGCGGCCCATGGGTTCGGTCTCGGAGTCGGAGAACGCGATTAGCCGCAGGTCATCCCAAGAATCGGCGTCGGGTGCGGTGGCGAAGGTGCCCTCGTGGCGCTTGCCGCCCTGGTCGACCGTGTAGTTGTAGTCCTTGCCCGCCTTCAGCCCCTTGACGGTGAGCGTGTGCTTGTAGTTGGCCTTGAGCCAGGATCCCTTCACCAGGCCGGTGATGGACTGGTCCAGTTCCTTCTGCGTGTATTCCATCAGCGGCATGTACTTCGGGGTCGAGGTGAGCACGCGCTGGTTGCCTGCGCCCTGGCCCTTGCCGTTGCCGATGCCCGGACCGGTGACGCTCAGGGTCCCCGGGTCGGCGGTTTCGCTGATCCAGCTGATGGTCATGGCGTCCGGCTTCGGGTTCTGCAGGTAGGGCAGCACGCGGAATCCGGGCTGGGCGTCGCGGGTGCCGACGGTGGTGTTTGCCCGTTCGGTGGTGGCGCCGGCCGGGGTGGCCAGCAGGGGAGTGGCCAGAACGGCAAGTGCCAGGGCAGCGGACAGGGACTTCTTCATGTATTGCCTCACGGTGCGGTGTTGGATTGGCGCGGCCGGGGGAGCGGCGCGCGCCCCCATCCTCCCCGACCCGCACCAACCGCAGGTGGCCCGCCGGTGAACGGACGGTGACCGTGGCCGGCCTCGCGTTGCTGTCCTCAGCCCGGGACTGCTTGGCCATGCGCTGCAACGGTGGCCACGAGGCCCTCCATTGCTTCGCATGGTCCGGAAAGTGATCCGGATGACCTTGCCAGCGAGAAATTCCATGGCCGCGTCGCCACGCCGGCCCATAGACCAGCATCGGCGGTTCCCGCGACGGCGCGCAAGCGCGAGGGGTGACCGATCTGACCGCCCGAGGACTTGCCGCCCGCGTGCAGGGTGTGCGATCTTGGAACTATTCCCGACTCGGGGATTCCGGACGATGGGTGCCGTACCCGGTGTGCGACAAGACGGCCCGCAAGGGGTCTTGTCATGGCATGGTTGATTCTCATTGTTTCCGGCGTTCTCGAGGCCGTATGGGCCACCGCACTGGGGAAGTCCGAAGGATTTACGAAGGTGGCACCCACTGTTGTCTTCGGGGTGGGGCTGGTATTGAGCATGGCCGGGTTGGCCTATGCGATGCGGGAACTGCCGGTCGGCACCGCGTACGCCGTGTGGGTGGGCATTGGCGCGACACTGACCGTGATTTACGCGATTGCCACGGGTGCCGAGTCACTCTCGATTCTCAAGGTGCTCTTCCTGCTGATGATCGTCGGCGGCGTCGTGGGGCTGAAATCCCTTCATTCCTGACCGGTTGACCCGCGGCCGTCTCGGGCACTGATATCCGGCTGCCGGTTCAATGCGTGCCAGACCGCGATCTCCGAGCGCGAGGAGAACCCGAGTTTGCGCAGGGCGCTGCTGACGTGGTTCTCCACGGTCCGCTCCGAGAGATAGAGACGTTCGGCGATCGCCCGGTTGCTCAGGCCCCGGGCCAGCAATCCGGCGACCTCTTCTTCGCGCGCAGACAACTGGCGCGGGAGGTCAGGCAACCTTTCCATCAGTTCCGTGGCCTGCTTGGCGTAGTGGCGTGAATTGAGCGACGAGGCCTGGGCAAGGGCGGCCCCGAGGTGCTTCCGGGCGTCTCCGGAGTCACCCAACATCGCGGCCAAACGCCCGAGGTAGAGTGCCACCGGTCCGCGGGAGGGCGTGAGTGCATTGCCGATGGCCTGGAAGCGGGCGAAGGGCAAAAGCTCGCCGTAGAGCCGGGCGCCGGTTGCCCGGTCGCCGAAGGCTACGCATAGGTCCGCATGCGTGGTCGTTGCCACGCGGATCATGGAGGCATGGTCCATTGTGGGGGACCCGGACCGGCGATTTGACTACGATTCCTGGCTGCTGGGCGAACCTCCGCCAGGCGAGCGATACCTGCCGGCGGAGTTAAGGCACGCCGTGGAACCTGTTCACCGGGCCGGGCCGCCACGGGCCGCCTCCGACGCCGCCAGGCAGCGCCGGATACCGGGATCACTTGCACCCGAACCTACTGCGGGATCGCCTTTCCCCGCAGCCGATGGCACCCGTACCGTCCAATCCGCTGCGCCGCCCGCGGGTGGGGCCCCGGCCGCCGGGACGCCTGGGTCTCCACCGGATTCACCGGCGCAGGCCCAGCAGCCGTTTGACCCGCAACAGCTGTCCTGGTGGGAGGCTGCCCTGGACAAAACGGAGACCATCGGGCCGGGCTACAAGGGTCTGCGCCTGCTGGTCGACCTCGGCGTCATGGCCATGGTCATCGGTCCCCTGATTGGCCCGGCGATCTCTGCACCATCGGTTGCCACGACGCTGCCCATCGGGCTGTTCGCGCTGTCACTGCTCTTGCTGGGGCGCCTCTGGCCACGGGCGGTCTCGCGCCGGGCAGCGAACCAGCGGGTGTTCGGCGTCGGCGGCGGAACATTGACCAGTGGCCGGAGTCGGTTCAGCAAGGAAAACGTGGCCAAGGGCGTGGCGGGCGAGCGACGCACCGCGTTGGCCCTTGAGTCGCTCTTGCGCATCCCGGGAACGCGGATCTTCCACGGGCTGCGGTTCCCCGGCAGCAAGGTCGCGGACATCGACCACGCGGTGGTCAACGGCGACCGGGTGGTCTTCATCGACAGCAAGTTCTGGAAGCCGGGGGAGTACCGGTGGCTGGACGCTGACAAACTTGGCTACGTCCGTGGCCGCCGCGTCGACCGCCGCGACATCCACATGGACCACCTCCAGCGGCATCCGGCGACGGCGAAGGTTGCGGCCGAGGTCGGCTGCCACGTACTGATCCATTCCAATGCCGATGGGCCCATCACCTTTACGCCGGATGGGCACATCTCCCCGACCGGGATCCCGGCAACGGATATCCGGGACGGCATGGAAATGATCGGATGCTGGCTGCTGGAGGGAAGGAAGTCAGGGCTGGTCGACCGTTATCTGGTGGCGCGGATGATCGCCATGCTGAAGTAGGGGCGCGTGCGAATGATCCACTGGCCCGTGGGTCTGCGGACATGGAAGGGGGAACCGCCGAGAGGTGGTTCCCCCATCCTGCTGCTTGCCGTTACGGGCCGGAGTGTCCGCACTCGCCGTTGAGCTTGTGCCCAAGCCAAGCGGGGCTGCTCAAATCGGTGAATCCGTCTGAAGTGGCGATCAGCGACCTCAGGTCGCTTTGGGTTGAGTGGTGGCCGTACCCGGGTGTAACCCCGGGAACCTCCGCCACATCGCCGAGCGGGTGGTGCTCGTTTGCGGTGGCGTTGGCGCAGTCGACCGACTCAACGATCGGGTGGATGGTCGCCGAGGCGGCCGGCAAAAAGGCGAAGGTTGCCATGGCGAGCACGGCACCAGCTGTCAATGATTTCCTCAAGAGTCCCATGTGCAAATTTTCTGTGCGAGAAGGGTGGAAGGCGGGGTCGCGTTCCACCCCCAGTAAGCTCCCGGCGAGGGTGTATTGCAAGGTTTGGCGAGGCCCAAATTTGCGCCGATCCATCATGCGCTGGCACCAATGGCCAAGCCCACGCTTGGGTGCCTAAAGGCAGCCGCCCTGTTGCCGAAAGTAAACGAAGGACCATATGGCCGGGGCCGGATGCAGCGCCGCTGCATCCGGCCCCGGCCGGCCCGCTACTCGGCGACGGAGTGCGTCAGGACCTGCGCCTGGTCGGCAAAGCGGACGGTTAGTTCAGCCTCACCGCCGGTCACCGAGGTGCTCGAGCTGCCCGCAACGATGGACCAGGGCCCGCCGGGGCAGGTGTTCAGCTTCTGGCCGTCGGTTTCCGACACGGAGCTGGATCCGTCGGCCAACCCGGTGAGCAGGAAGCCGGTGACCTTGTCCTGTGGATTGGTCCGGGCGTCGTGCAGGAGTCCGCCGGTGATGCTGGCGGTGACAGTGTGCCAGCGCGCCTGGGTCTGCTGGTTCTTTGAGTTGAGGCAGGACCAGGTGGTGGTCGTTGTTGATTCGGCGGTCAGCGCGAACGCGACCCCCTCGTGGTTTGCCTGCAGATCGTGGTCGTTCCAGCCAAACGCGTCCTGCACGTCGCCCTTGCCGACGAACCCGGTTCCGGTGGACGCGTCCACCGACCAGTCCGCGGATGCCGGTGTGGCGGCAAACAGGGCAGCAGCGGCGAATCCGGACATGGCAAATAGAGCCAATGATTTCTTCATGGTTTCCCCCAAGATTAAGTTGTTTCCCCAAAAACACGATCTTAAAAAGGTCGCTGACTTGGACAGTAGCAGACGGCAAACCGCCGTGTAAATGGTCGGTGCGCTCCGCGGCGGGACCGGCCGAAGCGGCGGCCGCCCGTGGGGCAGACAGTGTCACGGATCGCGGCTAGGCTGGGCCGCAAACACCGGCATCCCGCGGCGCAGCGCGCCGCACGAGCATGAGGAGCACGGCCATGGGATACACGCACAGCATCACCGTTTCGCTGGATTGGGAGGAAGCCGTGGCCCGCACCAGGGAGGCCCTGGGACGCCAGGGCTTCGGGGTGCTCACCGAGATTGACGTGCATGCCGTCTTGGCGGCGGAAATCAGTCCGGAATCGGCCGACAGGATCGGCGACTACATTATCCTGGGGGCCTGCAACCCGCACCTGGCCAATCGGGGCCTGCTCACCGAGCCCGAACTCGGGGCGTTGCTGCCGTGCAACGTGGTGGTCCGCCGGGCACCGGGCGCGGACGAAACCACGATCGAAACCATTGACGCGCAGGTCCTGGCCCGGGTCAGCGGAAACCCGGCCATTCGCGAGGTGGCTTCCGATGCGGATACGCGGTTGAAGGCGGCGCTGGACCAACTGCGTGCCGCCTGAAAATTGCCCTTTTCCGGGGGCCTGCCCGCCATTGAATGACCACTCCGCGAGTCCTACCCTGTAGGTGACTCACGAGAGGCAGGCACACCATGAAGCGCATGTTGGCAGCGATGGCGGTCTTGGCATTGGCCCCGTTGGGTGCCGCTCCGGCGGCCGCGGCACCGAACATCTACCACGTGATTTCCTCCACCCACGGGGGAGCATACGTGGCCGTGGAGGACGGCTGTGAGCTGACGGAGGTGTTCCTGTCCTCAAGCGTGGGCAAGTTTGCGGCCCAGCCGGGTCCCGTCAACAAGCAGGGGCTTACTTCCGTCTTCGTTCGCGTCACGGATACTTGCGGTCCCGCGGCGGCGGCCGGCGGCGGTGCCGTCCTGTTCGAGGCCGAGGCCATGAACATGGCGAAACTGGTGGCCGACCCGAGGCTGCGCCATGCTTCGGTGTCCACCGTCATGGAGGGCACGGACGCCGCAGGCAACGCGGTCACCGTGGAACTGGACGCCACGTGGACCGGGACCGGGGAGCTGGAGCACACCGTCATCAGCAGCCCTGGCCATTTCCCGGAGGGCAATGTCATCGCGGTCGACAACAACCTGCGCCGCGCCGCGATCGCCGAGGTCAACGTGGAGGTCGCTGGTCGGTCGGTGTCGGGGACGGATCCGGCCGCGAGCCTGGAACTGGTCAAGGCCAATTGCGTGGAGGTGGCCCGGCCCGGGGTCGAGGGGTTCTTCCCCTGCTTCGGCTTCCCCGGGTAGTGCCGATCCCGGCCACCAAGGCCGAACACCACGGAACACCCCGCGTCACACGGAAGGGTGACCCCGATGTGCCCCGCGGCTACGAGGGCGTGGTGTTTGTTGCCGCCCGGGTGGCGGCGGCGTCCAGGTATTCCTCGGCCCCGTTGGGGTCCAGGAACCACTCGCCGAAGTCCGCCGGGTTATCGAAGCCATTGGCGAAGCGGGCCGCGATCTCGGGGTACCGGCCTGCGGATCCCAGCAGATTGAGGACGTGGGGCGGAGGCGGGGCAAGCAGGGCGTTGGTCCAGTCGACGATGGGCTTGGCCTGGGCGAAGTACGCCTCGAAAGTGGCCCGCTGAAAAGCCGCATCGAAGGCGGCATCCCCGTGGGCGAGAATCTGCTCCAGGTAAACCTGTGCGCAGCGCGACGCGTTGTTTGTCCCCTGCCCGGTGATCGGGTCGTTGAGCACCACGACATCGGCCATGCCCAGCACGGACCTGCCCGAGGGCAGGGTTGCGACAGGGTGGCGCACGGTGGGCGGGTACCGGCCCTGCAGCACGCCCATCGGGTCGGTCAGCGATGACCCGGCGGCCCGGTCGGCCTCCCACGGCAGGAAGGTCCGCAGGATCCGCAGCGAGTTTTCGAAGTGCTCCTCGGGGCCGAGGTTGGCCCAGGAATCCATGGGGCCACCCGGAACACCCTCAAAGACCATGATGTGGCAGGGGCCGCTGAGCGTCAGCGCGGGGAAGACGAAGTATTCGCCGACTCCGGGAATCAGGTTGAAGCTCACCGTCGAATACTCGGGTTCCGGGGCAAGCCCGTGGACATAGGTGAGGGCAAGCGCCCGCTGCGGGGCGTCGTGGACGGAGCGGGCCGCATCGCGGGTGAAGAGCCGGGCGATCTCGCCCTTGCCGGCGGCGACGATCACCAGGTCGTCTTCCCGGGCGTAGCGTTCGAGCTTCACGACATCGGCGTCCTCGAATACCAGCTCGCCGCCGCGTCCGGCGAAAAGCTCCATCAGCGCCGGGTACTTGATCCGCTGGTCGATGGACTGGGCGGGTGCGTCAAGCCGGGCGCGCCAGCCGAAAAGTTTGGTGCCGGACGTGTCCGGGTGCGGGAGGCTGACGCCGATGCCTTCCACCGGCGGGGCGTCGAGCCACTGGTCGATGCCGACCGAGCGCTCGTGGGCGAGCGGGGTGGCGAACATGCACTGGCTGGAAGCCACCCGGCCGTCCCGGATCTCCTCGGGCGTCCGGTTGGACACCAGGCGGACCTCATATCCGGCTTGGAGTAGCCCGAGGCCGAGCTGCAGGCCCGATTGGCCGGCCCCGACGATCGTTATCTTTCGCTGGCCCATGTCTCTTGCCTTTCGTCGTGGAAACGGGGGCGTAAAGCGCAGGAAGCTGCTGGCGGCGATGAAGCGAGGCACGGGTCGGGGCCCACGGTGCCTGGATGCCCGTGGGCACCTGCGTCCCCGGCTTGCCCTTAGACCGCCTCCCAGGGGTTAGCCACTGGTCAGGCCGTCACTTGAGGTTCAGGCCCGACAGATTCGAGCGTACCTTTGGGGACCGGATTTCGATGCCAAAAAAGTTTTCGGCGTGCCCGCTGGATCCGTCCGCACCAATGGCAGAGTTCCAGATCCGGGTCGAAGGGTTCCCTCCTGCGGCTGATGGAGGGTGTCTATAGTTGCGGCACGCAGGCGCCGGTGCCCAGCAGGGCAAGGCCGGCCCGGTCCCCGTCCGCCAGCTTCGCGCGGTCGTTACTGCCGCCGTACATCAGCTGGCCAGGGTCATCGACATGGTCGAGCCCCAGCACGTGCCCGAGCTCGTGGATGACGACCGCACGAATCAGTTCGGGCCCTCCGGGGTACCCCAGGATCGGGGCCAGCCCCGGTGCATCCAGCACGACCTGGCCGGCCACGTAGACGATGGGATGCCCGGGGACATGGGCGTAGTCGCTTCCGCCAAGGCCACCCACGTCGCCTGCCAGGTCAGGGGTTTCCTCGGGATCCGACCAGGTGAGCAGCACCGGCGCCCAGCGTTTGCCGTAGCGCTCGGGTTGGTAGGTTTCCCGTTCCTTGCTTGGCCCCTCCGCGGTGGGGCCGTCGTAGACGAAGCGCAGGCCGCTGGCGGAGGAGATCTCGGCGACAGCCTGGTGGATCAGGGCCTCACCGCCGGCCGGGGAATTCTCCGGACGGATCACATAGTGGATGGGGCGGCAGGGGTCGTAGGCGACGAAGTCCTGATTGGGATCGGGAGACTCCTGCAGTCGGAACGAGCCGGAGCCGGTGCCCGCCGGCGGCCTGCCCAGGGGATCCGCCGCCGCCTCGACCCCGCGCGGCGGAACATTGGAGCCGGGAACCAGCGGCGTAATCGCCGGCATGATGTGCCGCTCGAGGACCCCGGGGCTGTAATAGAGCCCCACCAGAACTGCGATGACGAGCCACAGGTTCGGGCCGCGACCGCGCCGGGATTTCCGCCGTCTGGAAGGCTTCGGCGGGGCGGTGGCGCGGGCACCGAAAACCAGTGCCTCGGCACGGCGTGCATCCTGGTCAAGGACCCATTGCGGGACCCTTCCGCTGGGCGCGGTGCGCGGATGCGGACCCCGTTTCGCGGAGTCGGCATCGTGGTTCCACTGTGGTTCGTGCGGCATTGTTCCCCCAAGGTTGGTGCCCGTGCGGGACTCCCCAGCCCCACACCACCCAAGCATAGGCCGAAAAATGCGAAAAACCGGGGGCGGGAATGAACTTCCCGCCCCCGGTCCGTCGACGGCTACGCCGCGAGCGCCGCCTCCCGGCGTGCCGCGACCCGCAGGCCCGACCCGTCGGCGGTGACCTCCACGGTCCCGCCGCCGGCCAGCTCGTCGCTGACCAGCAGGTCCGCGACCTTGTCGTCGAGCTCGCGCTGGATCACCCGGCGCAGCGGGCGGGCGCCGAACTCCGGTTCGTGGCCCTCCTGCGCGATCCAGCCGACCGCTGCCTCGTCGACCTCCAGGCCGATGCCGTGGGCGGCGAGCCGGGCCTCGGTGCGGCGCAGCTGCAGCCGCACGATCTCCCGCAGCTGCCCGGCCTCCAGCTTGCGGAAGAGCACCGTCTCGTCGATCCGGTTCAGGAATTCCGGGCGCATGGTCTCGCGCAGCCGGCCCATCACCTTGGCGCGGAGCTCGCGCTCGGACCCGGCCCCGGAATCGGAACCGAAGCCCAGCGGGGCGCCGCGGCTGGCCAGGAACTCCGATCCCAGGTTGGAGGTCATGATGATGACCGTGTTGCGGAAGTCCACGGTGCGGCCCTGCCCGTCGGTGAGCCGGCCGTCGTCGAGCACCTGCAGCAGCAGGTTGAACACGTCGGGGTGCGCCTTCTCCACCTCGTCCAGCAGCACCACCGAGTAGGGGCGGCGGCGCACGCGCTCGGTCAGCTGCCCGGCCTCGTCGTAGCCGACGTACCCCGGAGGGGCGCCGACCAGGCGGGAGACCGTGTGGCGCTCGCCGAACTCGCTCATGTCGAACCTGACCATGGCAGACTGGTCGCCGAAGAGCGACGCGGCCAGCGCCTTGGCCAGCTCCGTCTTTCCCACGCCCGTGGGGCCCAGGAAGAGGAAGCTGCCGACCGGGCGCCCCTCGTCGCCCAGGCCAGTGCGGGAGCGCCGCACGGCCTTGGCCACGGCGGCCACGGCATCGTCCTGGCCGACGACTCGCTCGTGGAGCTCGTCCTCGAGCCGGGCCAGGCGTGACTTGTCGTCCTCGGTCAGCCGCGCGGCGGGGATGCCGGTGGCGCGGGAGATGACCTCGGCGATCTGGGTTTCGTCGACCACCGCCGCCGCGGTGTCGGCGCCGCCCTCCCGTGCCTCGGCCAGGCGGGCGCCCAGTTCCTCGGCCTCGTCGCGCAGCTTCGAGGCGTCCTCGTAGCGCTCCTGGGCCACGGCCCGGTCCTTGGCCGCGCCGAGCTCGGCGATCCGCGACTCCAGGGACTCGGTGTCCACGCCGGGGCCGCGTTTCAGGCCCAGCCGGGCACCTGCGGTGTCGATCAGGTCGATCGCCTTGTCCGGCAGGAACCTGTCGGTCACGTAGCGGGCCGACATCTCGACCGCGGCACGGATCGCCCCGTCGGTGTAGGTGACCTGGTGGTGCCGGGCGTACCTGTCCTTGAGCCCGTGCAGGATCGCCACGGCGTCCTCGACCGAGGGCTCGCCGATGGTCACGGGCTGGAAGCGGCGCTCCAGGGCCGGGTCCTTCTCCACCTTGCGGTACTCGGCCAGCGTGGTGGCGCCGATGAGGTGCAGCTCGCCGCGGGCCAGCCGCGGCTTGAGGATGTTGCCCGCGTCCATGGAGCCCTCGCCCCCGCCGCCGGCGCCGACCACGGTGTGCAGCTCGTCGATGAAGACGATCACTTCCCCGTCCTGCGCGGCGATCTCGTCCATCACCTGGGTGAGCCGTTCCTCGAAGTCGCCCCGGTAGCGGGTCCCGGCAACCATGGCCGGCAGGTCGAGCGCGACCACGCGCTTGCCCGACAGCTGCGCCGGGACCTCGCCGGCGACGATGGCGCGGGCCAGGCCCTCCACGACGGCGGTCTTGCCGACGCCGGCCTCGCCGATCAGCACCGGGTTGTTCTTGGTCCGGCGGGCCAGGATCTCGATGGCCTGCTCGATCTCCTCGGTGCGGCCGATCACCGGGTCGAGCCCGTCCGCCGCGGCACGGGCGGTCAGGTCCATGCCGAACTTCTCGAGCAGCGGCGTCTGGCCCTTGACGGGTGTGCCTTCCTCGGCGGGCTTCTGCGGTGCCGTGCCCGAGGCCGGCTGTTCGGCGCCCTCGGCGGCGGCCTGCAGGGACTGAGGCGTGACCCCGGCCGCGCCCAGCACCTGCCCTGCGGGGGACTCGGTGTTAAGCACGAAGGCCAGGAACAGGTGTTCCGGATCAATGTAGGTGGAGCCGAAGGCGCGGGCCACCTGGTAGGCGTCCAGCAGGGCGCGCTGGGCGGAGGACGTCAGGGCGGGGGCCGATTCGTTGTGTCGCGGCCCGGATTCGGGCAGGCGCTGTTCGGCGTCGCGGGCGATTGCCGCGGCGTCGGCACCCGAGCGGCGCAGGGCCTCGCCGACGGGCTCGGTCTCGAGCATCACGCGCAGCAGATGAAGCGCGTCGATGTCGGTGTGTCCGTGTTCGACGGCGAATTGCGCTGCACGGGTCAACACCTCGTGTGTATGGCGGCTAAGCAACCGGGTGATGTCAATGGGGCGCCCGAGGCGGCTGGTGCGCTGTCCTTGCAGATAGCGCGCCAGGAAATCCTCGAAAGAGCCGTTGCCGGCGCCTGACGGGCCAAAAAATGCTGGCATGTTTCCTCCTATGGATACTTGAGTGCCATCGACTCAAGTTAACGCGGATGCCAACAGATTATTCCCGTGCATCAACCCGGAGGGGTCGTGTTCGCCCACGGCGAGACGAAGGGGCGGTGCGCGCCGGAGTGCCCGGCCCTTGCGGATTCGCCGGGCGCAAAGCGGTCGGTCGACGGATGTATATGCCCGGTGCCGATGAATTCCATCCGTTCGGGGCCCGCCGTGCCGGCGCGATCCTTGCTATGCCAGGGTGAGGAAAAGCTTTTCCATGTCGACCCGGTCGGCCGCGGGGTTCTCGCTGGAGAGGCACTGCTCCAGCCCGGTGGCGATGATGGAGAATCCGGCGCGGTCGATCGCCTTGGAGGCGGCGGAAAGTTGTGTGACCACGTCGCGGCAGTCGCTGCCTTCTTCGAGCATGCGGATCACGGCGTTGAGTTGGCCTTGGGCTCTTTTGAGTCTGTTGATTGCCGGTCTCATGGTGTCAGAATCCAACTGCATGACAGGTTCCTCCTGGGTGGTCGACTTCCCCATCCTATACCCCCGGGGGTTTCAACATTCCCGGCAGTCCGCGATTTTCTATACCCCTGGGGGTATGAAACACTCGGACATGTCAGGGCGTTTGGCCCTGGCCTGAACCCTGGAAACAAGGAGCAATTGCATGTGTCGAGTAGTCAAGTGCCGCAAGTGCGGAAAGGCCACTTGGGCTGGTTGCGGCCAGCATGTCAAGCAGGTCATGGTGAACGTGCCTCGGGCCGACCGCTGCTCCTGCGATGCGAACCGGTCCGCGAAGAAGGGCGCCGCCAAGGGCTTTTTCGCGCGCCTTATCGGCCGATAGTCCGGGGCATTCGGCGGCCTGGAGTCACGACCCGGGCGCGGGAAGTTGTGGGTGCCCGCTGCGAAGCGCTGCCCGTGGCGTGCGTTTGGGACGTGGCTATCGCACAGGGTGGCCGTCTCGCTGGCGTTCCGGGCGCCGGGACATCGTTGCGGTGGACGCCCTCCGTGTGGCCGGGGATTGCGGTGGCCCTCCGGCTAAGAACTGCACGCTCGACGAAGCGGCTGGCGCGCTTTTTGCCGAAGGCAAAGATTCGCCCTTGCCTGGTGAAAGGGTTTCGGCGTGGCCGTCGAACAGCGCGCATGGTGTCGCACGTCACTTCCGGGTCGGGAATGGGGGTGCCCCGCGGGCGGTTGAGTTTGATTGACGTATCAAGCACAGCCCCCGAAACAGGAGACTCTCCCCATGGCAACCACAGTCCTTACCCTCGTCGGATCCCTCCGCAACGGTTCCACCAACCAGCAGCTGGCCGAGGCGACCTCCGCGAACGCTCCCGAGGGCGTCGAGGTGAACATCTACTCCGGCATCGAGGACATTCCGTTCTACAACGAGGACATCGACGTCGAGGGCCAGGTTCCGGCGGCCGCTGTCGCCCTGCGCGAAGCCGCCGGTGCGGCCGACGCCCTGCTGCTGGTCTCCCCGGAGTACAACGGCACCATGCCTGCAGTGCTGAAGAACGCCATCGACTGGCTCTCCCGCCCGATGGGTGCCGGCGCCGTCTTCGGCAAGCCGGCCGCCGTCATCGGCACCGCCTACGGCCAGTTCGGCGGCGTGTGGGCCCAGGACGAGGCCCGCAAGGCCGTCGGCATCGCCGGCGCCACCGTGCTGGAAGACGTCAAGCTCTCCATCCCGGGTTCGCTGGTCCGCTTTGCCGAGACCCACCCGAACGACGACGCCGAGGTCGTGGGCCAGGTCGCAGCCGTGCTCGAAGGCATCCGCGCCGCCGCCGAAAGCAACTAGTTCCCACATCCCGTTGCCCCCCTCCGGGGCGATGAACCACGCCAGTGGCCGGCACCTTATCCCCAAGGTGCCGGCCACAAGCGTCTTCGGCGCAGGTATGGTGGACCGACGCGGTTCCGCGGGCGTGGCTAGTATTGGCACATGAACGACGTCATGACGCTGCGTTTCCTCGCCGCCCCGACCGATGTTTCCGAAGACGGGCTCACGGTCCAGGCCGGACGGGTGCTCGAGTGGATCGACAAGGCAGGGTACGCCTGCGCGGTCGGCTATTCCGGCGGGTACTGCGTCACCGCCTACGTCGGGAACGTCCACTTCACCCGGCCCATCGAAAACGGCGACCTGATCGAGGTCACCGCCCGGATTGTGCACACCGGGCGCAGCAGCATGCAGGTGGTGGTCACCGTCGACGCCGCCGACGTGCGCGAACGGGTCTTCAGGCCGGCCATGGACTGCATCCTGGTCTTCGTGGCGATGGACGAGAACCGCCGCGCCAAGGCGGTGCCGCCGTGGGAGCCAGCCGACGCCGAGGCAGCCCAGCTGGCCCAGGGGGCCGCGGCCCGCGTGGCCGCGCGTGCCGAGATCCGCGACGCCATGCTGGCCCAGGAGTACACGGATGCGGGCACCGCGCCGCGGGAGAGGTTCAGGTTCCTGGCCTCCCCGACCGACGTGAACTGGGGCGGGAATGCGCACGGCGGGATCGTCATGCGCTGGATCGACGAGGTGGCGCGGGCCTGCGCCATGGGCTGGTGCGGCGACGATGCGGTGGCCGTCTACTCCGGGGGCATCCACTTCATGAACCCCATCCACATCGGCGACATCGTCGAGCTCGAGGCGCGGCTGATCCACACCGGCCCGCATTCGATGCACATCGCCGTGCACGTGCGCGCCCGGGACCCCCGCGAAACGCAGTGGCGCGACACCACCCAGTGCATGACCATCTTCGTCACCCGCGACGACTCCGGCCGCGCTTCCGAGGTGCGGCAGCTGGTGCCCGCCAGCGAGGAGGACCGTCGGCTTGATGCGCACGCCGTGGACCTGGTCCGGCGGCGGGCGGAACTGAGCCCCCTGCAATTCGCCACGGCCCGGGTCTACTGAGGCCGGCGCGGCCCGGCGGCGTTTACGCCGGTTCCGGCGAATCCTCCCGATGCGGCTCGTCCCGGCGGGCGGCGAGGGAGGCGACGGCGACAGTCTTCAACCCGGGGTGTGCAGGGTCCCCGTCCCGCGCCACCCCGGTAAACCAGTTCAGCGCCAGCCCGTCGCCGGTGTCCTCGAGGATGGCCAGGTTGTTGTCGAACCAGGGGCCCTTGATCAGGTCCCACTCAAAGGGAGGGCTTGGCACGTGTGTCCGGCGCGCCATCCAGGCCCCAAAGGGGACCGCGGGACCAAAGGCAAGGGCCGCGGCAAAGTAGCGCAGGAACCGGGGCAGCGGGTTGCGGATCGGGGAGCAGACGGCCTGCAGGATCCGGCTGCCGTGCCCGCGTTCGATCTCCGACACGTAGGAGAAGTGCACGTCCCCCGAGAGGAACGTGACGGTCTGCGGCGCGGGTCCGCGCTTGCCGTCGGCGACCTCGGTGACGATGCGAGCCACCTCCTGGAAGGAACGCTGGAACGCCGCCCAGTGCTCAAGGTCAAGCTTGCGGCGCAGCCGCTCGCCCAGCCACGCCCCCGGCCGCCCCCGCCCTGAACTGGAGATCGCCTCGTCCCAGGACTCGACGTGGTGCAGGCCCATGGGCAACAGGAAGGGCAGCGAGGTGCCGATGAGCAGGTGGTTGAAGCCGCCGCGCATCCGCTCATCGAGCCAGGCAAGTTCCCCCGGGTCCAGCATGGCGCGCTGCTCGGGGTCGAGCCTGCGTGCGGCCCGCGAGTCGAGTACGACCAGGCGCACCCCGCCCCAGTCCCGGCAGTAGCTCCAGCGGTGGCTTTCGGGTTCGGCGTCGACGCGCTCGGCGAATGCGACCAGTTCCGGGCCCAGATCCAGCTCTCCGGGACCCGTATGGTCCGCGACGAGCCGCCACAACGGGTCTTCCGCCCGTTGGCCGGGCGAGAGGTTGCCGAGGTGCTGGTAGATCCAGTACGAACCGAGCCCGGAGACGAGGCGCTCGTGCCACCATGTGGTCTGCTCAATCTCGCGCTTGGAGCTGATGGAGGAGTTCCAGTCGTCGCGGATGTCGTGGTCGTCGAAGATCATGGCGCTGGGCAGCGTCGAGAACAGCCAGCGGTTGGCCGGGTCCGACCAGGCCAGGCGGTACAGGTGGGCGTATTCCTCGAAGTCCTTCAGCTCGGCGCCGGGTTCCTCCTTGATGTCGCGCCGCCTGCGGATGAACTCCTGCATTTCCAGGCTGGTCGAGTCGGCATAGACCTGGTCGCCGAGGAACAGCACCGCATCGGGCCAGCGGCCGTGCCCGGGCGCCGCCATGGACAGCGCATAGGCACGCATCGCGTCGATTCCGTGGGTGCGGTTGCCGGCTTCGTCGTGCGGAATGCTGGTGCGGCAGGAGCCGAAGGCCAGCCGCGGCGCCCGACCCGGGTCCAGGGTGGCGATCATCGAGTCGGGGAAGCCGTCCCTCAGGGGCCAGACCGGCACCCCGTCCAGGTGCACGGTGTAGGGGCACACGCTGCCCGGCTCCAACCCCGAGACCTCGACCAGGGCGTAGTGGTGTCCGTGGGCGCCAAAGGTCGCCGCGCGCCAGGCCTCCGCGCCGCAACGGACCTCGACGGTGCAGGCCATCGCGGTTTCGACCCAGATGCTCGCGTTGGTTTCGTCCACGTGGCGAAGCAGCGGGCCGAGCAGCAGGCCCCGGGACGGCTCCTGGCCAGTGGTTCCAGTGCTCATCGGGTTCCCTCCAATGGTGCCGGTCAACCCAGAATGGCACACCGGAAACCTCCGGCATAGACCGATCCCCCATGAAAGCCAGGACGGCCCCTGTCCCGGTCCGATGTGCCCCGGCGCGGTCCGGGAGGTGCATAGGATGGGCTGATGACTCCCTCCCGCTACCTGCAGACCCGCAGTCGGTTCGTCCCCGCCGCCCCGCACGAGGTCTTCGAGCTGCTCGCGAATCCCGAAATGCACCCGGTCATCGACGGCTCCGGAACGGTGCGGGCCTCCAGCGGCCGGCAGCAGCGGCTCGCCCTGGGCAGCGAATTCGGCATGCAGATGCGCCTGGGCGTTCCCTACCGCATCAGCAACACCGTGGTCGAATTCGAGCAGGACCGGTCGATTGCGTGGAGGCATTTCAGCGGACACCGCTGGCGCTACGAACTTGAGCCCCAGGATTCCGGGACAATGGTCAGCGAAACCTGGGACGCCAGCCGGCTGCGGCATAAATGGATGCTTCGGCTCCTGGGCTTCACCCGGACCACCGGCCCGAACATGGAAAAGACCCTCGAGCGGCTCGCCGCGCAGTTCCCCGGCCGCGAGTGGTAGGCATTCCGGAGGGCAAAACACCGTGCGCCACCGCGCATCACGCACCGCCGAGTGCCGGGCACTAGGCTGAAAGCCATGAGGCAACCACCCGCCCCGGGCCCCCCGAAGCCGCGGCTCGCCCCGATGCGCATCACCGTGCCGAGCCGCAGCGACGCCTTCCTGCGCAAGTTCACCGAGGTCATCGGCGGGCCGCTGGGCAGGCACTCCAGCCCGGGGCGGATCACCCCAGGGTTCTTCACCGTCGAGCGCGTTCTGGTCATCTTCACCGTCATCGCGGCCCTGCTGGCGGTCCTGGCGAAGAACGCCTGCCGGATCAACGGCTGGGGTGGCACCAACCCCTACGCGTGGGCCTGCTACTCGGACTGGACGGCGCTCTTCCACGCCCGCGGCTTCGCCGATAACGCCTTCGCGCCCTTCGCCTCCGGCGCCGAGTTCGAGTACCCGGTGCTGATGTCGGTCATCGCCTCGCTGACCGCAGCGCTGGTCCCGGCCGGCGAGTACAACAGGTCGCTTGCCTTCTTCGACCTGAACTTCTTCCTGGTGGCGGGACTGTGGCTGGTGGTGGTCGTGGCCACCGCGCGCACCGCCGGGCGCCGGCCCTGGGACGCCGCAATGGTGGCGCTGGCCCCGGGGATGATCCTGGCCTCCTCCATCAACTGGGACATGTGGGCCGTGGCGTTCCTGGCCCTGGCCATGCTCGCCTTCTCGCGGCAGAACACCTTCCTGGCCGGGGTGCTCATCGGCCTGGGCACGGCGATGAAGGTCTTTCCGCTGCTCTTCTTCGGCGCCGTGATCGTGCTGGCCATCCGCACCGGCAGGTACAGGCCGCTTCTGGTCTCCCTGGCCGGGGCCGCACTGTCCTGGCTGGTGGTGAACCTGCCGTTGGCCCTGGCGAACTTCGAGGCGTGGAAGCACTTCTTCACCTTCACCGAGGACCGCGGGGCGGGACTGTCTTCCTTCTGGCATATCTTCAACGTCACCGCCGGCGTCGTGCCGCAGATGCAGGAGCTGGATGCCTCCGCCATCAACGCCCTGGCCCTGGGGCTCTTCGTGGCCAGCTGCGCCTTCATCGCCTACCTGGGCCTGAACGCCCCGGTGGCCCCGCGGCTGGGCCAGCTGGTGTTCCTCATCGTCGCCTCCTTCATCATGTTCAACAAGGTCTACTCCCCGCAGTTCGTGGTGTGGCTGATCCCGTTGGCGGCGTTGGCCTGGCCGAAGTGGAAGGACTTCCTGCTCTGGCAGCTCTTCGAGGTGCTGCACTTCTGGGCGATCTGGATGTACCTCTATGCCACCACCGCCGACATCCAGGCCTCCAACACGTTCCCCACTTCCTTCTACGTGTTTGCCGTGCTGGGGCACATGATCGCCACCGGGTACCTGATGTACCGGGTGGTCCAGTCGATGTACGACCCCGAACTGGACCCGGTGCGCCGGGTGGGGCAGTTCGACCCGCAGGCCGGCGCCTTTGCCGGGGCGGAAGACAAGTTCGTTTTGGGAGCAAAGCATGGCGCATGACGCCGCAGTGATCGGGGCCGGACCCAACGGGCTGGCCGCAGCCCTCACGATGGCCCGGGCGGGGCTTTCGGTGCGGCTCCTTGAGCGCAACGACACCGTGGGAGGTGCCGCGCGCACCCGGGAGCTCGGGTACCCCGGCGCCATCCACGACCTGGGCTCCGCGGTCCACCCGATGGCGCTGCTCTCCCCGTTCTTCGGGCAGATCGGCCTGCGGGACCGTGTGGACTTCGTGGTCCCGGAAATCTCCTTCGCCCACCCGCTTCCCGACGGCCGGGCCGGCATCGCCTGGCGCGAGCTGGAGCGGACCGTCCGGGAGCTGGGGGCCGACGGCCCCGGGTACCAAAGGATCCTGGGACCCGTCGTCGAGCGCATGGAGGGGACCGCGGAGCTGCTGCTCCACCCGCTGCTGCGCGTGCCCCGGCAGCTCGGCGCCCTGTCCGTCTTCGGGCTGCGCGCAGCGCAGCTCATGGTCCCGGGACTGGGAACCGGGGAGATCGCCGCGGCGATGGTCGCCGGCTGCGGCGCCCACACCGCCGGGGGAGGGCGCGGACCGGCGGCCACGGGTGCAGGCCTCTTCCTCGCAGCCGCGGCGCACTCCGGGGGGTGGCCGATCCCCATCGGCGGCTCGCAGGCGATCTCCGATGCGCTGGCGGAAATGTTCGTTGAGGCCGGGGGGAGCATCGAGCTGGACACCGAGGTCACCGACCTGGCCCAGATCCCCGAAAAGACAGTCCTGTTCGACACCTCGCCGGAGGCCCTGGCCTCCATCGCGGAGAAGGCCCTGCCGCAGAAGTACAAGGACATCCTCACCGGCACGCGCCGGGCGCCGGGCTCCTGCCTCATCCACTACGTGCTCAACGCCCCGGTGCCGTGGCGCAACCGGCAGCTCGCCGATGCCGGGACCATCCACCTGGGCGGCACCGCCGCGCAGATCGGGCGGGAGGAACGCCGGGTGCGCACCGACGTCTCGGCCGCGCCCTACGCCATCGTGTCCCAGCCCAGCCGCTTCGATGCAGGCCGGGCACCGGCGGGCAAGCACGTGCTCTGGGCCTATTGCCACGTGCCCAACGGCAGCCCCGCGGACCTCACCGCCGTGATGAACCGCCAGCTGGAGGCAGTGGCCCCGGGCTTCACCGACACCATCGAATACAGCGAAGCTGTCACCGCGCCGGGACTGGCCGCGCAGAACCCCAACCTGGTCGGCGGGGACCTCTCGGGCGGGGCAACCGACATGCGCGGCATGCTGATCCGCCCCACGCTGTCCACCGATCCATGGAGGACACCGGCGCAGGGGATCTACCTGGCTTCCAGTTCAACCCCGCCGGGTCCCTCGGTGCACGGAATGAGCGGCCACCTGGCCGCCCTTAGCGCCCTGCGCCACGAGTTTGGGATCCAAATGTAGGCAGCGAGAATCTGCGGGGAGAGAGTATAAGAAAAAACCTATACTCCCGTATAAATCCATAGACTTCACTAGTTTCCGCTATGAACAGGGAGAGCTCCGGCCGTTTCCTGAGGGAGACGACGCTTGGACTCAACCATTTGGTGGAACCGGTCGGTGAAGGTGCGGCGCTACGCTGGGTGATGTGACAGATCCTGCCCAGCAACCAAGCCCCGGTGCCAAGCCGGGCCTTGCAGACGCCCCAACGGCCTCGGCCGGCGAGATGGTGTTGCGCGTCCTGCGGGTGGGGTTGCACGTAGGCTTCGCCGCACTGCTGGGTGTCGGGCTGGTGCGCGTGCTGCTTTCCGAAACGACGATGCCCCGGCGGATCACCGCCGTCGCCCTCACCGCCTTGCTGGCCGCGCTGTACCTGGCCGGGACCATCGCGGAGAAGCGGCATGCCGCCGGACGGGCGCCAAGCACGGTGCGCTGGGCACCCTGGTGGCTTGCGGGGGTCGTGCTGCTGTGGCTCGTGCTGCTCTACCTGCACGCCGACTACTCCTGGCTGGCGTTCCCGCTCTTCTTCCTGCACCTGCACATCCTGGGCCAGCGCCATTCGCTCGTCGCTGTCGCGTTGCTGACCGCCGCGGTCGTGGCCGCCGGCTGGTACCACTCCGGCTCCCTCGCCCTGCCCCAGATCCTGGGACCGGTGGTCGGCGCGATCTTCGCCGTCGTCATGGGCATGGCCTACCGGGCGCTGTACACCGAGGGCGTGAACCAGCGCCTGGCGCTGGACGAATTGCGGGCCACCCGGGCGGCGCTCGCCGAGGAGCAGCACCGTGCCGGGACCCTGGCCGAACGCACCCGGCTGGCCCGTGAAATCCACGACACCCTGGCCCAGGGACTCTCCAGCATCGTGCTGGTCTCCCGCTCCGCCTCCGCGGCCCTGGCGGCGGGGGACACCGCGGCCGCGGCAGAACGGCTCGAAACCATCGGAACCACCGCGTCCGAGAACCTCGCCGAGGCCCGCGACTTCGTGGCGGATTTGTCCACGGCCGGCGACGGCGCCCAGTCCCTGGCCGGCAAGCTGCGCCGGCTCTGTGCCTCCACCCAGCGCACCGCCGCCGCTGCCGGCCACGGGTTCGACGTCGCCTTCCGGCAGGACGGCACCGCCACCGCCCTGCCGGCCCAGGTGTCCGCAGCGCTGACCAGGGCCGCGCAGTCCGGGCTGGCGAACGTCGCGGCCCACGCGCATGCCAGGCGCGCGGTCCTCAGCCTCGGGTACCTGCCCGATGCCGTCACCCTGGATATCTTCGACGACGGCGACGGCATGGACACCGGCGACCTCCCGGCCGGGCCGCGGCCCGACGGCACCGGCTACGGGCTGGCCGGCCTGCGCGAACGCCTGGGACTGCTCGGCGGATCCCTGGAAATCGAATCCGCGCCGGGCGAGGGCACCGTCCTGGCCGTGCGCATCCCGCTCACCACCGCAGAAAGCAGGCCCTGATGCCCACCCTGAAGATCATGCTGGTCGATGACCATCCGGTGGTGCGCGCCGGCCTGCGCGCGGTGCTCACCGAACAGGGCGGGCTCTCGGTGCTGGCCGAGGCGGCGGACGGGGCCGCCGCCCTGGCGCAGCTGGAGCGGCTGAAGACCCTGGGCCAGCGGGTTGACGTGGTGCTGATGGACCTGCAGATGGACGGCATGGACGGGGTCGCCGCGACGGCACGCATCCGCGCGATCGGCGGCCCGCCGGTGTTGATCCTGACCACCTACGACTCGGATGCGGACATCCGGGCGGCACTGGACGCGGGGGCCGCCGGCTACCTGCTCAAGGACGCCCCGCTGCCCGAGGTGCTGGCGGCCGTCGAGGCGGCGGCGGCCGGGGAACAGGTGCTCTCGGCGGACATCGCCGCGCGGGTGACCCCCGAGGCACGCGCCAACTCCACGGACTTGAGCCCGCGCGAGCTCGAGTTGCTGCAGCTGCTGGCCCGCGGGCGGAGCAACAAGGAAATCGCCGCGGAACTGTTCATTTCCCAGTCCACGGTCAAGACGCACCTGATCCACATCTACGACAAGCTCGGGGTGGACAACCGCACCGCGGCGATCGACAGGGCGCGGGGCATCAGGCTCATCCGCTAGCCGGCCGCGGCGGACCCCGCGCGCAGCGCCTCCAGCATGAGCGGCTCCATCTTGTCGCGCAGGTGGTGGTTTCCCTCCACCGTGGGGTGCAGGCCGTCGGGCCCCACGAACCGGTCGAGGTCCTCGACGAGCCAGCCCTCGGCTATGGGGTCGACGAAGCGTGCCCCGGCGGCCAGCGCCTGGCGCTTGACCAGGTCCCTGACGGCCAGGCGCCTGGCCTCGGGCAGGGCGCTGTAGGCCGGCGGCCCGACCACCAGCAGGGTGGCCTGCGGGGCCCGCTGCCTGGCCGCCGCATAGATTTCCGCGACGGCCGGCTCCAGCGCCGCGGGGTCGTGGTGCAGGTCGTTGACCGAGCCGAAGAACATCACGAGCTCGGCCTCCGGTGTCACCGCCTGCTCCACCTGCCACGCGAAGGTGGTGCCGGTGAGGCCGACGTTCAGGTATCCGCTCCCGTTTTGTGCGCTGTTGCGGATCTCCAGCGGCGGGGCATCGTCCCGGGGCGAGGTGGCGATGAGGTTCGGCCACCCGTGCTGCGGCCCGGTGCCAAATCCGGTGCTCAGCGAATCCCCAATGACCACTACCTGCTGGCGCACCGCGTTCGGGGACGCCGAAGGGCTTTCCGCGGACGGTCTGTCGGGCCCGACTGCCTGGCAGCCGGTGAGGACCAGTGCCGCGCACAGCACCAGCAGGCCGCGAGCCGCCGTGCCGTGCCTGTTCTTTCGCCGGGCCATGAACTTTTCCTTTCCTCGGCTGGTGGAGTCCCCGGCTCCGCGCCCGCGATGAGTCACTTCAGTCCTCCTGGCAATATTCTTCCCGGGCCAAGGCCGTGGGGGAACCAACCGGCTCCTCGGGAGCCAGGGAGCAGTCGAGGATGCCGGACTCGAGGTTGGTCCAAGTGCGGAGCCTTCCGAGCGCCTCTTGGCTCCCGCATGTCAAGGTGAACGGCAGGCTTGCCTCCTCGACGGCACGGTAGGTCACGATCCTTCCCGGTCCTTCGACGTCTTGGAAGGTCGTTGTCAGCGAATCAACCCCAGCCAGGAACCCGTCTGCGGGAAAGCCGGTGTCCTCGCTGATCCGCTCGGTGAAGCGTGCAATGTTTTGCGGGCCTCCGTCATCGAAGGTGACGACCGGGGTGTGGTTTCCGTCCAGGAGCGAGGTGTCGGAGATGCCTCCGGGTTCCGTGTCCACCGCCATGGCAGCGAAAATCTTCCAGCCCTCGATGAGAACCTCACCGGCCGTGGCGACGGGATCCTGGCAGTTCTCCCAACCGAGGGTAGTCGCGGAGGCCGATTGCCTGGGTGCGGGGACCGGGGGGTTCTGGATCGGCACAGGTTCGGGCGAATCCAGCGGGACACACCCGGCAAGCAGCAGGGCCGTTGCCGCCATCGTTGAAACGCCCAGGGCACGCCTTGCCGTGCCGCAAACAGTTGCCTTCACCGATATTCCCCCTGATGTTGCTCTTTGGCCCCAACCTATATCGTGGTTGCGCTCGAACCCCGCAAGGATCCTCAGCGCGCCGGTGGTGCGTTCCCGTCCCCGGGCTGTACCCAGTGTCCCGGTGCTGCGAGCGCCGGCGCCGGCGCGGGCGGGACGCTGAGTCGCTGGATCTTGCGCTTGTTGGCCAACCGCACGATGACCAGGACGAACACGATGGTGGTGGCCATCGACGCGAGCAGGCTGGGCAGGTCGCTTTCGGTGACGCTGACATCGACCAGGCCGACGGCGCCGAGTGCGAAGATGACGGAGTTGTTGACCACGTGCAGGGCGATGGCGGCCTCCAGCCCGCCGGTGCGCCACGTGAGCCAGCCGGCGGCCAGGGCAAAGAAGCCCACATCCAACTGCCCGTAGATGTCATAGGCGTGGCCCAGGACAAAGAGCGGGATGGGCAGCAGGATGGCGAAGGCCGGGTGGCGCAGCCAGCCGCCCACCAACTGCATCAGGTACCCGCGGAACACGTATTCCTCCGCGGTGGCCTGGAACGGCACCAGCAGGAGGGTCAGCCCTAGCAGGAGCCACATGTCCGGGGCGCCGAGATCGGGCGCGAAGGGATGGCCGGAAAGGGTCTCGATGAGAAAGCCGATGCCGAAACTGAGCGCCAGGACCCCGAGGGCCACCGCTGCACACTCTCCCAGCCAGCGCCAGCGCATGCGCCCGGCCACCGAGGTCAGGGAACCGACCTTTTGGACGTTCATCATCCGGGTGGCCAGGAGGATCACCGGCAGCATCAGGATCAGCGAGACCATGGAGATGACAAACACGAACGGGTCGGACATGTCGACCGAATCAATGGAGATCATGGACTCGTCGACTGCGCTTTCCAGCTCCGGATTGGCCAGGGTCGCGGCCAGGAAAACGATCGCGGCCAGGAAAATCAGGGCCAGGTACAGCCCCAGGGCGATGAGCCCCACCATCACCGGCTTCCACCAGCGGTAGGCGGAGTAGGTGCGTGCCATGCGGTGGAAGGGCAAGGGCTCGGCCGGGGGCGGGGGCACCGGAACCCACGCGGCCGGGTACTGGCCGGGAGCCGGGGGCTGGTGCGGCGGCGGAATCGTGTTCATGCCACCATTCTGTCTCACCGGGGGTCCAGGGCGCCTCGCCAATTGGGAGGATCTTTCCGTGGCCGGGAAGGCGGTCCCACGTGGTCCTTTCGGTCGATACCGGCCCTCGGGCCCCGCCGGTAACGTTAAGCCCATGACCACCGCACACGAACCGGCCGCCCCGCGCACCCGACTGCGCCGGTTCCTGTCCGAGGCCTGGCGCGTCGGTCTGGGCCTCGTGCTCGGATTCGTCTTCTTTGCCTTCGTCTACGAATCCTATTCGCCGGACTCCGAGGCGGACATGGACGCGGTGGGCCTGCTGGTGGGGCTGGACATGCTGTGCGGACTGGCAGCCCTTCTGCTCTATCCCTTCCGCCACCGCTTCCCGGTGCCCATCGCGGCGGCCCTGGTGCTGCTCTCGATTCCGTCCTCCATCGGCGCGGGGTTCACCATGCTGGGCGTGGTTTCCCTGGCCACTCGGCGCAGGCCCTGGGAGATCGCCGGCATTTCGGCGTTGTTCCTGGCCGCCGTGCCACTGGGGGATTACCTGGTGGGTGCCGAGCTGGTGACCGAAGACGACACGACCACTTGGTGGCAAGTGGGCATCGTGGCACTGGTCATGGTCGGGTTGATGGTGCTTTTGGGGATGTACATCGGGGGACGGCGGCAGCTCGCCGTTTCCCTGCGCCGGCAGTTGCACAGTGCCGAGCGTGAACGGGAGGCACAGCTCCACGCGGCCAAGGCCGACGAGCGCACCCGCATTGCGCGCGAAATGCACGACGTCCTGGCCCACCGGCTCTCGCTGGTCGCCCTGCACTCCGGGGCGCTGGAATTCCGCAGCGACCTGACGCCGGAGCAAACGAGGCAGACGGCCGGAGTCATTCGCGAAAACTCCCACCTGGCCCTGGGCGAGCTGCGCGAGGTGCTGGGCATGCTGCGCGACCCCAACACGCTCTTTGACGGCGAGCTGGCCAGGCCGCAGCCGAACCTCGGGCAGCTGCAGGAAATCCTGGAGGCGAGCCGGGCGGTGGGCACCGCGGTCCAGCTGGTCATGGAACCGCAGGCGCGGGATCGCCTGGACGCCCTGTCCGAGGCCACCGGGCGCCACCTGTACCGGATCGTCCAGGAGGCGCTGACCAACGCCCGCCGGCACGCGCCCGGGCAAGATGTCAGGCTGGAGATCGGGGGCCACGCGGAGGAGCGGCTTTCCCTGCGCGCCTCCAACAGGCTGGCCGAGGTGCCGCCACCGGCCCCGGGTGCAGGGGCCCTGCCCGGCTCCGGGCTGGGATTGACCGGCCTGGCCGAGAGGGTGCGGCTGGCCGGCGGGGAACTGCAGATTGATCCGGGAAGCAAGGGAGAATTTGTGCTGAAGGTGTGGCTGCCATGGGGACGATAGGCGAATCGGTTCGCATCGTGCTGGTCGATGACGAGAACCTGGTCCGCGCCGGCTTGCGCATGATCCTCGAATCCGACCCGCGCATCGAGGTCGTGGGCGAATGCGCCGACGGCCGTTCGGCGGTGTCCCTGGTCGGGAAACTGGCGCCGGACCTGGTGCTCATGGACATCCGCATGCCGGTCATGGACGGGCTGGCCGCCAGCGAGGAGATCCTGCAGGCCGACCCGGGGCAAAAGATCCTGGTCCTGACCACCTTCAACACCGATGACATGGTGCTTTCGGCGCTCAGGATGGGAGCCAGCGGGTTCCTGCTCAAGGACACGCCGCCGGCCGAGCTCATGGAGGCCATCAACCAGGTCGCCGCCGGGCGCACCATGCTCTCGGAAACGGTGACCAGGCAGCTCATTGCCGTCGCCGGCTCGCGGCCGGAATCCACGCGGCGCAACGCCGCACTCGAACGGCTCGCCGTGCTCACCGAGCGGGAACGCGAGATCGCCGCGGCGATGGCGCGCGGCAGCTCCAACCAGGAAATCGCCGAGGAGCTGTTCATCTCCCTGGCAACCGTGAAAACCCACATCGGGAGGGTGCTGGAAAAGCTCGACGCGGACAACCGCGTGCAGGTGGCGCTCTGCGTCTTCGAGTCGGAGGCCCGCTAGCGTCCCCCGGCTAAAGCACGGGAAGGGCGTAGTGGTCGGCGATCAGCTCCACGGTCCGGGTCTGGGCCTGGCGCGAGTGGCCGCCGACCACGAGCATCACTTCGTCGACACCCGTCTGCCGGTGGAGCAGCTCCAGGCCCTGGGCCACGTCCGCGGCGGTGCCGTGCAGCGTGCGGTCGGTCCATTCCTCGAGGATCGCGCGCTCGTGCTCGTTGGCCGGGTAGGCCTCGACCTCGTCCGGCGGCAGCAGGGCAAAGGGCTTGCGCTGGAACATGCGCATCATCGCCATCGCCGTGGACGTCGCCTGGCGGCGCGCCTCGGCCGGGTCGTTGTCGGCGATCGCGCCCACGCTGACCAGGCTGTACGGCTCGCCCAGCAGCTCCGAGGGCTGGAAATTCTCGCGGTAGAGCCGCATGGCCGTGACGACGTCGGCGCTGCCGAACTGCAGGGCGAAGGCGTAGGGGCGGCCCAGCTGGCCCGCCAGCTGCGCCGAGTACGGGGACGAGCCCAGGATCCAGACCTCGGGATTCGTCTCGGGCCGCGGCACCCGGTTCTGTTCCGCGGGCCAGGGACCCGGCACGGCGTGGACATCTTGGTACGGGTGTCCCTGCGGGAAGTCGTCGTCGATGAAGCCGAGCAGTTCCAGCACCTGCTGGGGAAAGTCGTC
This sequence comes from Paeniglutamicibacter sp. GQ140, assembly GCF_059759235.1. Classification (NCBI taxonomy): domain Bacteria; kingdom Bacillati; phylum Actinomycetota; class Actinomycetes; order Micrococcales; family Micrococcaceae; genus Paeniglutamicibacter; species Paeniglutamicibacter sp. GQ140. The sequence continues at coordinate 83,693 of NZ_JCAXDW010000012.1, read as the reverse complement.
ATTGGCGTTGTGGCGCCGTCGCAGCGCCGCCGCCGTCTGCCCGTCGGTTCCCGGCGCGCGGCCCAGGCCGAGGTCGATGCGTCCCGGGGCGAGCGACTCGAGCATGCCGAACTGTTCGGCGATCACCAAGGGCGCGTGGTTGGGCAGCATCACGCCGCCGGCACCGAGGCGGATCCGCTGCGTCTCGCCGGTCAGGCGAGCGACCATCAACTGGGGCGAGGAGGTCACGGCACCGGGCATGGCGTGGTGTTCGGACATCCAGAAGCGCTCGAAACCGCGCTTCTCGGCCAACTGCGCGAGCGCGATGATTTCCCCGAAGGTCTCCTGTGCCGTGTGCCCCACCCCGGTGATGGCATTGTCGAGCACCGAAAGGACGAAGGGCGCGTGGCCCAAGGGGCGTGACTGGATCATGGGTTCTCTCTCACTTCTCATGGAAAATATGCAAATTAAGCGTGATTATCAGGCTAGCGTCTTATCACGGAAAAATACAACTGATACCATGAGATCTATGTCAAGGATCCCACTTCCCACTGTTCCCGGCGCCGACGACCACCCGAGCCTCGCCCTGGTCAACAGCGCCGTGAGCCTTCCCGGCGGACACGTGGCGGACGACCTGGGGAGCCCGGCCGAAGCCACCGCGTGGCTCGTGGGGCAACGCCTGGTTCCGGCCGAAACCGCACTGCTCGCCTATTGCCAGGACCAGCTCACGACCCTGCGCGGAAATTTGCGCACCCTCTTCACGGCCCGGGTGGCGGGCGGCGCTCCCGCGCCGGAGGCCGTGGAGAGCGTGAACCGGGCGTTGGTGAAGGTGCCGAGTGCACCGCTGCTGCAGTATGACGCCGGCAGCGGACTCCGCCGGGTCCCACAGCACCCGGTGACCCGGCTGGTCGAACACGCCATGGCCCAGATCGCGGAGGACGCTGCCGCCTTGCTGACCGGCGGCCAGGCCGAGCTGATCGCACAATGCGAGGCCACGTCCTGCGACCGTTTCCTGCTGCGGACGCACGCCCGTCGATGCTGGTGCTCCACCCGCTGCGGCGACCGCGTGCGCGCGGCCCGGGCCTACGCCCGCAAGCTGGAACGGGCCCAGGCCAGCTGACCCCGGACCCGCGTCGGGCGGCGCCAGCGCCGGGGGTTGCCGGTTCCCTGGGGGGATTCCCGTACGCCGGAAGAGTGACTGGGAAATCCGCGAAGATCATCCGCTTGGGCGGCGACCGCACCGACGTTCCTCCGTAACGTTGAAGGCATGATCACAGCAGAGGCATTGACCAAGAACTACGGCACCAAGCGTGCGGTCGACGGCATTTCCTTCACCGTCCAGCCGGGCAAGGTCACGGGATTCCTCGGCCCGAACGGCGCGGGAAAATCCACCACCATGCGCATGGTCGTCGGACTCGACCGGCCCTCCTTCGGCAGCGTCAAGGTGAACGGCCGCAGGTATGCGGAACACCGTGCGCCGCTGCGTGAGGTCGGCGCCCTGCTCGAAGCCAAGTCCGTCCACCGGTCGCGCAGCGCGCGCACCCACCTGCGCGCCCTGGCCGCGACCCACTCGATCCCCAACACGCGCGTCGACGAGGTCATCGAACTCACCGGGCTCGGTGCCGTCGCGACCAAGAAGGTCGGCGGCTTCTCCCTGGGCATGGGCCAGCGCCTGGGCATTGCCGTGGCGCTGCTGGGCGATCCGCAGACCCTGATCCTCGACGAACCTGTCAACGGCCTGGATCCGGAGGGCGTGCTGTGGGTCCGCAACCTCGCCCGCCACCAGGCGGCGCAGGGCAAGACCGTGTTCATCTCCTCCCACCTGATGAGCGAAATGGCATTGACCGCCGACCACCTCATCGTCATCGGCCGCGGCCGCATCATCGCCGATGCGCCGATCGAGCACATCATTGGCGGGGCAAATGTGCCCACCTGCAAGGTCAAGACCGATTCCGCCGAGCAACTCATGAACGGGCTGGCCGCCCACGACGTCCAGTTGACCCGGGTCGACGCCCAAACCATCCAGGTCACCGGCCTCGACGGCCGGGCAATTGCAACCCGTGCGCTGGAACTGCAGATCCTCGTCCACGAGCTCACTCCCGTCCGGCAGTCCCTCGAAGAGGCCTACATGGCCCTGACCCAGGACGAGGTCGAATACCACTCCCACCTCGGCAACGAGCTTGCCGCCACCTCCACCCGAAAGCAGGGCCAGTCATGAGCACCGCAACCATGAAACGACCGCGTTCGGCCGCGCCCGGTGCCGCGGGAGGCGGAAGGCTCACCTTCGCCGGCGTGCTGCGCAGCGAATTCATCAAGTTCTTCTCGCTGCCTTCCACGCTGATCCTGATCCTGTCCACCCTCGTGGTGATGGTGGGAATCGCCGCCCTCAGCGTGTGGGGCGTCGGCGCCTCCCTCAAGGCCATGGGGTCCGACCCGGAAATGGCTGCCCAGATGGGCGACCTCAACGAGCTCACGGCCTCGCTTCCGTCCAGCGGGCTGATCTTTGCCCAGCTGGTCATCGGCGCCATGGCCGTGATGGTGATGAGCTCCGAGTTCGCGACCGGCTCGGCCCGCTCCACCTTCGTGGCGACGCCCACCAGGCAGCCGGTGTTCTGGGCCAAGGCGCTGATGGTCGCCGTCGTTTCGGCGCTCGTTGCCCTGGCCTCGCTCCTTGCGGCGTTCTTCGTGGCCAGGCCGATTGCCGAGAACTACGACCTGCCGCTGGACTTTGCTTCAGAGATGTCCCAGCGCAACCTCTGGTTCGGGGTGCTTTACGTGGTCATGGTGGCGTTGATCGGCCTGGCGCTGGGAACGCTGCTGAGGAACTCGGCCGGCGGCATCGTGGTGCTCGCGGCGCTGTTCTTCGTGCTTCCGCTGGCCGTGGACGGATTGTCGATGGCGGTTTCCTGGTTGGCCGACGCCGCCCGGTTCCTGCCCGACAAGGCCGGAACCGCGCTGATGCAGGTGCCCGGCGCCGCGGGCGCACTGGAGCCCTGGGCCTTGGGCCTTGTGGTCGGGGCCTGGATCGTCCTCCCGCTGGCCGCCGCCGCAATGTTGCTGCAGCGCCGCGATATCTAGAACACGCCCGGCTCGGTAGGCTCAGGGACATGAGTGAAAACACGGCGCCCGCCCCCGGGAACCCGGAGGCGAGCTTTGCCGAGATCTCGGCACAACGCATCGGACCGCTGCGCGCATTCATGCGCCGCCGCCCGGCGCTCGTCGACACCTCCGTGGTGGCGCTCTACTTCCTGATGTCCGCCCCGAGCATCGTCGAGGCGGCGATTTCGGGGCACTGGGCCACCCTGGGCCTGCTCACGGCCACCGGCGCCTCGCTGTTTTTCCGGCGCAGCCGCCCCATGTTCGTGCTGATCGTGGTGATGCTCTTCGACTCCGGCGCGATCCTGTTGGATTCCGAGTACTTCGGCGGAAACATCGGGCTGTGGATCGCCCTGTATGCGGCGTCAACCAAGTATGCCGCGCGGCGCATGTTCGCCCTGACCGCCCTGATCACCGCGCTCCAGGGCCTGGTCTTCGTGACCATGGGGCTGCCGTCGATGTTCACCGACTCGCCCGAGGACCAGGCCGCCCTGGCGGAAATCGGCGGCCTGACCCTCACCATCACGCTGTCGCTGACCTTCCTGCTGGGAACCAATGCGGCCGCGGTGGCCATCGGCGCGGCGGTGCGCAACAACCGGCTTCACGAGGCCGAGCTGGACAACTGGGCCAAGCGGGTCCAAACGCTGGCGCAGCTGCGCGAACGCAACCGCATTGCCCGGGAAATGCACGACGTGGTGGCGCATTCGCTTTCGGTGATGATCGCGCTGTCCGACGGCGCGGCGGTGGTGCTCAAGCGCGACCCCGTGCGGGCCGGGGAGGTCCTCGGCGAGCTGTCCACCACCGGGCGCCGCGCCCTGGGGGACATGCGGCGGGTCATCGGCGTGCTGCGCACCGGCGACGGGGCGTCGCTGGAACCGCAGCCGGCCGGCGGGTCCCTCGAGGAGATGCTGGCGGGATTCCGGGTTGCCGGCCTGCCGCTGCGCTACACCCAGTCCGGTCCCGCGCTGCCGGAGGACGCCACCTTCCAGCTCACCGTCCACCGCATCATCCAGGAATCCCTGACCAATGTGCTGCGCTACGGGCGCAACGTCGGTTCCGTGGAGGTGGCGGTGCACCGGGTGCGCGACGACGTCACCGTGCGGATCCACGACGACGGCACGGACCAGGGAGCCCGTCGCGAGCTCATCGGCTCGGCCCAGGGCATCCGCGGAATGAAGGAGCGGGCCGCGCTCTTCGACGGCACGCTGCGCGCCGGACCCGCCTCCCGCGGCGGCTGGACCGTCGTGGCTAAACTCAAGTTGCCGCAAACGACCCGCTGCCCGCAGGACACTGCGCCGCCGGCGGGCACGCATCCGGCACCCAAGGACCAACACCAAGGATCGTGAACACCAGCATGACCGAAACCACCTCCACCTCCGCGGCCCGCATCGGGGTGCTGCTGGTCGACGACCAGCCGCTGCTGCGCATGGGATTCCGGCTCATCCTTGAGGGCGAGGACGACCTGGAAATCCTCGGGGAAGCCTCCGACGGGGCCGAGGGCGTGCGGCAGGCCCTCAAGCTGAAGCCCGACGTGGTGCTCATGGACGTGCGGATGCCCACCATGGACGGCATCGAGGCCACCGCCCGCATCGTCCGGGAGCTGCCCGAGGCCAGGATCATCATCCTGACCACCTTCGACCTGGACGAATACGCGTTCTCCGGGCTGCAGGCCGGGGCCAGCGCCTTCCTGCTCAAGGACGTCGCGCCCGAGGAGCTGGTGAACGCGGTGCGCCTGGTGGCCTCCGGCGACGCCGTGGTCGCCCCCCGGGTCACGGCCCGGCTGCTGGAAACCTATGTTCGCGACGGCGCCCCGAACCGCTCCACGGCCCCGGTCCCGGAACGCGACCCGCTGCTGGGGGACCTGACCCCGCGTGAGCTGGAGGTGCTCGGCGCCATGGCCGAGGGCCTGTCCAATGCCGAGATCGCGCACCGTTTCTTCCTCTCCGAGGCCACGGTGAAGACCCACGTGCGCCGGATCCTGACCAAGCTGCACCTGCGCGACCGCGTGCAGGCAGTGGTCTACGCGTACGAAACCGGGCTGGTCATTCCCAGCCAGGGGCTGGACTACTAGGGAGGCATGCCCATGAATTCCGAATTCCTGCGCAGCCCCTGGCTGCTGCTGGCGGTGGTGCTGGGGGTCCTCGGCGCCTTCCTGCTCACGCTCTTCGCCCTGCCCGTCCCCGGGTGGGCTAGCATCGTGCTGGGGGTCGGGGCGCTCGTGGTGGCCCTGGTCCGCACCCACGCCTAGGCGCCCCCGCCCGCATCCACGCCCGTCAGTCCACGAGCCAAGGAAACACGCATGTCCAGCGCAGCACTCGAGCACATCAACGACCTTTCCGCCTTCGTCGCGGCGTCCCCCTCCTCCTTCCACGCCGCCGCGGAGGCGGCCCGCCGACTGGCCGCCGCGGGCTTCACCGAGCTGCTCGAGACCGAGGCCTGGGAGCCGGCGGCGGGCGGGCACTTCGTGATCCGCGACGGCGCGATCATTGCCTGGGTGCAGCCCGAGGACGCGACCGCCACGACGGGTTTCCACATCGTGGGCTCGCACACCGACTCGCCCTCCTTCAAGCTCAAGCCCAAGCCCACCACCGGCGCGCACGGCTGGCTGCAGGCCGGCGTGGAGGTCTACGGTGGCCCGCTGCTGAACTCCTGGCTTGACCGCGAGCTGCTGCTCGCCGGGCGCCTGGTGCTGCTCGACGGCACCGAGGTGCTGGCGCGCACCGCACCGATGCTGCGCTTCCCGCAGCTGGCCATCCACCTGGACCGCGCCGTGAACGACGGGCTCGCGCTGGACAAGCAGCAACACATGAACCCGGTGTGGGGGATCGGGGACCCGGGCCAGGGGGACGTGCTGGCGGTGCTGGCCGAGGCGGCCGGCGTGGACGCCGCGGAGATCGGCGGCTACGACGTGGTCGTTGCCGATGCGCAGCGCGGTGAGGTGTTCGGCGGCTCGGGCGAGTTCTTCGCCTCCGGACGCCTGGACAACCTCTCCTCGGTGCACGCCTCGCTCACCGCCCTGGTGCACCACGCGGCCCTGGGAAGTGGCGAGCACATTGCGGTGCTGGCGGCCTTCGACCACGAGGAAATCGGCTCGGCCTCCCGCTCCGGTGCCTCCGGCCCGTTCCTCCAGGACGTCCTCGAGCGCATCGGGCACGGGCTGGGCGCCACGCTGCAGGACCGCAACCGCGCCTACGCCGACTCGGTCTGCCTGTCGGCCGACGCAGGGCACTCGGTGCACCCGAACTATCCCGGGCGCCACGACCCGGCCAACCGCCCGCTGCTGGGTGCCGGGCCGCTGCTGAAGATCAACGCGAACCAGCGCTATGCCACAGACGCGGTGGGCGCGGCGCTCTTTGCCCGGCTCTGCGCCACCGCCGATGTCCCGTACCAGGAGTTCGTGTCCAACAACCAGATGCCCTGCGGGTCGACCATCGGCCCGCTGACCGCCACCCGGCTGGGCATCCGCACCGTGGATGTGGGCATCCCGCTGCTGTCGATGCACTCGGCACGCGAAATGTGCGGCGTTGCGGATCCGCTGCGCCTGGCCAGGATCTCCGAGGCGTTCTTCGCCGCCTGAGAATTCCCCGGGAATCGCGCGGTTAACACCGGGCGGTTACCCGCCGTTAACCGGTACGTGCTTTGCTCGCGGACATGATTGCCGACCCGAAGCCACCACGCCGTTTCCTGCCCGAGGTCCAGTCGCTGCGTGCCGTCGCGGTGCTGCTGGTGGTCGCCTACCACCTGGAGCCCCGCATGGTCCCGGGCGGCTTCGTCGGGGTCGACGTGTTCTTCGCGATCTCCGGGTTCCTGATCACCGGGCACCTGCTGCGCGAGGTGCGCAGGACCGGGCGCATCGACCTTCCCGGCTTCTGGGCCGCGCGGGTGCGCCGGATCCTGCCCGCCGCGTTTGCCGTGATCCTCGCGGTGCTGGCCGCGACGCTGGCCTTCCTGCCCGCCACGCAGTGGAAAACCGTGGGCACCGCGGCCCTGGCCTCCGCATTCTCGGTGGAAAACTGGGTTCTGGCGGCCAACGCGGTCGACTACCTTGCCGCCGAGGAAGAGCCCACCGCGCTGCAGCATTTCTGGTCCCTCGGCGTCGAGGAACAGTTCTATCTCTTCTGGCCGCTGCTGGTGCTGCTGGCCGTGTGGCTGGCCCGCAGGCGGGCCGGGACCCGCGGGCGCGTGGGCCGGCGCGAATCGGGCGGCGGGCTTCCACGCACCACGCTCCTGCTGGTCTTCGGTACGGTTGTCCTCGCCTCCCTGGCCTACTCGATGGTGCTGGTTGCCGCCGGGAACCCCGCCGCCTACTTCATCACCCCCGCCCGCGTCTGGGAAATGGCCGCCGGCGGCCTGCTGGCGCTGCTGCTCGCCGAGCCGGAAACCGGCAGCGAGCCCCGCGGCCGCTGGCTCGCGCTGCCCGGCGTGCGGACCGCGCTGGCCTGGGGCGGCTTCGCCGCAATCGCTGCCGCCGCCTTCGGCTTTGATCCAAAGACCCCCTTCCCCGGCCTGTCGGCGGCACTGCCGGTGGCCGGAACCCTGGCGGTGATCCTGGCCGGGGAGACCCGCGGCGCCCTAGCCCCGCAGAAACTCCTGGAACTGCCCGCTGTGCAATGGGTGGGCAACGTGTCCTATTCGCTGTACCTGTGGCACTGGCCCGCACTCACGTTCTTCCTGGTCCTCGCCGGCCGCGAGCCGGGTCCCGCCCAGAGCATCGGGCTGCTGGTGCTCTCGCTGCTCCTGGCCTGGGCCAGCTACCGCTGGATCGAGACCCCGGTGCGCACCCTGGCCCCGCTGGCCGCCTCGAATTGGCGGGCCCTGGGTGCAGGGGCCGCCGCCCTGGTGCTGGTCGCCGCGCTGGCGGTGGCCCCCGGAACCCTGGCCGAGCGCGGCATCGCGGCCCAGGAGCGCGCCGCCGCGACCCTGCTGGCCTCCCCGCCGCCCGGTTTCGGCGCCGCCTCGGTCCCCGCCGGGGCACCGGCCTACCTGGAGGGCGTGCGACAGATCGTCCCGCTGCCCGCCGAGGCCGGGGCCGACTTGCCTGACCTTGGCGATTGCGTGCAGAAACCCAAATCGCCAGTCACCGTCGAATGCGCCAAGGGCGTGAAGGACGGGAAACTGACGATTGCCTTGGTGGGGGACTCGCACGCCACGCACTGGTACGAGGCGATGGAGGCCACCGCCAAGAAAAACGACTGGACGCTGCTGACCTACCTGAAGAACTCCTGCCCCTTCAGCGCCACCAAGCGCATCGCCGAGGCCGACGGCAGCATTTCCTGCCACCAGGCCAACAAGGACACGCTCAAGCGGATCCTGGCCCGTGGGGACGTGGATGCGGTGGTGACCAGCCATTGGGCCGGAGCCGCCTTCGAGAAGGGCGCCGCCGAGGGATTCGCGGACTATTGGGGCCAGCTGGAGGACGCCGGCATCCAGGTCTATCCGATCATCGACACCCCGCGCCCTGGGACCAAGGCCTACGCGCGGGACTGCGTGGCAAAAAATCCCGAGGAACTCGAAACCTGCGGGGCCCCGGAGTCACGGGCCTTCGAGGCCAACGACTACACGCTGGCCGCTGCCAAGCGCGAGCCGCGCACGGAGGTGCTGGATTTCTCCGACCAGTTCTGCGCCGACGGCTTCTGCCCCGCAGTCATCGGGAACGTCCTGGTGTACCGGGACAAGCACCACGTCTCGGACACCTATATCCGCACGCTCGCCCCGGTCTTCGGCGACAGGCTCGTGGATCGGCTGCGCGCCGACGGGCTCATGGAAGCCGCGCGGTGAGCCCCGTGATACACCGCACCCGGCCCAGTCGGGTGCGGCGGTGATTTTCCGCTAGAATGGTTGAGGCTGTTTCTGCCGCGCCCGGCAATCGGGTTGTGGCGACAGCAAATGCAAAGAACCTCCTGTTGCGGAAATGCCGTGACCGTTTAGCCCAAAGGAGGTGGGTTCACATGCGTGCTTATGAATTGATGGTGCTGATCGACCCCGAGGTCGACGAGCGAACCGTTGAACCGACCCTCGGTAAGTTCCTCGATGTTGTCCGTAACGATGGTGGAACCATCGAGAACGTTGACATCTGGGGCCGTCGCCGCCTGGCCTACGACATTCAGAAGAAGAATGAGGCCATTTACGCGGTAGTTAACTTCACCGCTACCCCCGCTACTTCCGCAGAGCTTGATCGCCAGCTGGGCCTCAATGAGACCATCATGCGCACCAAGATCACCCGCCCGGAAGAGGCAAAGGTCGTAGCAGAGTAATTCTGCTGTCCGATCTTCGTAGAACAACACTTTAGGAGGCTCCAATGGCAGGCGAGACAGTCATTACGGTTATTGGTAATTTGACCGCTGACCCGGAACTGCGTTTCACCCCGTCAGGATCGGCAGTGGCGAACTTCACCATTGCTTCGACCCCGCGAACCTTCGACCGCCAGACCAATGAATGGAAGGACGGCGACACGCTGTTCCTCCGTGCGTCGGTGTGGCGAGAGGCGGCCGAAAACGTCGCCGAGACGTTGACCAAGGGCATGCGCGTCATCGCCCAGGGTCGTCTCAAGTCGCGTTCCTACGAAACCAAGGAAGGCGAAAAGCGTAACGTCACCGAGCTTGAGGTCGATGAAATCGGCCCGTCGCTGCGTTACGCCTCCGCAAAGGTCACCCGCACCCAGCGCTCCGGCGGTGGCAGTGGTGGTGGCTTTGGTGGCCAGCAGAACGCGGGCGCAAATGCCGGCGGGTTTGCCGGCGGCAACCAAGGCGGCGGCGGTGGATTCGGTGGCGGCAACGCCGGCGGAAACTCCGGCGGCGGCTGGAATGCACCGGCCAACGATCCATGGGGTGCTCCTGCCGGAGGAAACAACGGCGGATGGGGCAACCCGGGTTCCGACGAACCACCTTTCTAAACAAATTTATTCACCATCCCGCAGAAAATTCTGCGGGCTCCACCTGATAAAGGAGCTCCACGATGGCTAAGGCTGAACTCCGTAAGCCCAAACCAAAGTCCAACCCCTTGAAGGCCGCTGACATCACTGTCATCGACTACAAGGACGTAGCATTGCTGCGCAAGTTCATTTCCGATCGCGGAAAGATCCGTGCCCGTCGCGTTACCGGTGTTTCCGTACAGGAACAGCGCAAGATCGCACAGGCCATCAAGAACGCGCGCGAAGTGGCATTGCTGCCTTACTCCGGCGCTGGCCGCGGCTAAGGAAGGTATACCAACATGGCAAAGCTCATTCTGACCCACGAAGTTACCGGCCTCGGCGCCGCAGGCGACATCGTCGAGGTGAAGGATGGTTACGCACGTAACTACCTTCTCCCGCGCGCCTTCGCCATCACCTGGACCAAGGGCGGTGAGAAGCAGGTTGAGTCGATCAAGGCCGCCCGTGCTGCTCGCGCCGTTGCGAACCTGGAAGATGCGCAGGCACTTGCTGCTTCGATTTCCGCCAAGCCGGTCAAGCTGACCGTCAAGGCCGGCGCTACCGGTCGCCTCTTCGGCACCGTGAAGACCGACGACATCGCCAAGGCTGTTGCAGCCGCTGGCCTGGGCGCGATCGACAAGCGCAACATCGAGATCAACGACCACATCAAGTCGACGGGTAACTACTCGGCGACCGTGCGTCTGCACACCGATGTCTCCGCAAAGGTTGCACTGCAGGTTGTTGCCGCAAAGAAGTAATTCCTTGCGCACCCGCCGTCTTGATTGACGGCAACCCACTGTGGACCCCGCCAATGGCGGGGTCCACAGTGGGTTAAGGCAAGGTTCCGCTCCCGGGGCTGCGGCGGGCAAAAGGCCGGACTCTGGCGCCGGGGCTCCACGTCAAGTAGTTTTGCCCAGGGGAGCAGCGCCCTCCCGGCGTCGCCCGCCCGGCGATTCCCGGGGAACGGGCAGCGCAACTACCAGGAAGGCACGTTCATGAAGCTGACATTGACGGAGTTCGTAAGTCTCGACGGGGTGTCGCAGGGCCCCGGGTCTCCCGAGGAAGACCCGACCGACGGGTTTACCCAAGGCGGGTGGCTGGTCCCGCACATGGACGAGGCATTCATTGAGCAGGCAGCGCAATGGCTCGGGGAAGCCGACGGGCTGCTGCTTGGCCGTCGCACCTATGAGGCCTTCGCCCGGGATTGGCCGCAGATCACCGACCCGGACGACCCGTTCACGGTGCTCATGAATTCGCTGCCCAAGTACGTTGCATCGCAGACACTGGCCGAGGGAAGCTGGGACCCGACCACGGTTCTCTCCGGCGACATTGCCGCCAGGGTTGCGGAGCTCAAGGCCCGGCCCGGCAGGGAGCTGCAGATCCACGGCAGTGCCCGCCTCGCCGGCTCATTGCTTGCCGAGGGGCTGATTGACGAACTCCGGCTTGTCGTGGCTCCGGTTGTCCTTGGCCGCGGGCGACGCCTCTTCCCCGAGGGCTGCGCGCCGGCCGGGCTGCGTCTTTCGAGCAGCAAGACCACCCCGGGCGGGCTTGCCATCCTGGTCTACCAACGTGCCGGCGAGGCCGCCTATGCGACGTACACGGGGGTCTCGGACGTCGCCTAGGCCGGGAATGTCGCGGCGTCGCAATGGCGGCTTGGTTGCGGATCCGCAGCCCGTGCGGTGCAGGCGTCTTCTTCGGCCGTCCCGAGGGGTCCCGGCGTTCACGTGCGGACAAGGGCCTCTTGACCCTCATGGGCGGGATCGGGGCATATGGTCGCACAATCTTCGATTCTTACGCTTCGTGACTTAGTGTGTCGAAACAAACTTTGACGAGACGTAATTATTTCTTCTAACGTTAGTGATGAATCAAGAGTGTCAACGCAAGGCCCTGGCCCGTTGACCGGCAACCCTCTCACGGTGGTGGGGTGCTCCAGGTGATGATTCGGCCTACCGGGACCCGGGAGGCAAGTACCGCACACCTTGCTGGTTGGCGCGTGGATTGCGCGCACCCGCGAAGGTGGGCCGAAGCCGAAGGATTGAGCATTATGACACTCACCTCTGACCTCACCCCCGATACCCTGCGCAACGTCTTTGCCCAGCACCCCTCGGGCATTGCCGCACTCTGCGCCATCGTGGACGGGCAGCCGCAAGGGATTGTGGCTTCGTCCTTTACGGTTGGCGTGTCCATGGATCCGCCGCTGGTGATGTTCGCGGTCCAGAACACCTCGAAGACGTGGCCGTTGGTGCGCACCAGCGGGCGCATTGGCGTCTCGGTGCTGAGTGAAAAGAACGAGGGCGTGTGCCGACAGATCGCCTCGAAGTCGGGGGACCGTTTTGCCGGGCTTCGCCTTGATTCGACCGACGAGGGTGCGCTCTTCCTGCATGACGCCACCCTGTGGCTCGACTGCTCCATCGAGCAGGAGGTCCCCGCGGGGGACCACCATGTGGTGCTGCTGCGCGTGCACGGCCACCAGACGCACGACAACGCCAACTCGCCGCTGGTGTTCCACGGCTCGGCATTCCGTCGCCTGGATGCCGAACAGCTGGTCTCCTAGGGCACCTGACACGTGGGGGCTCCCGGTCCGCCGCAGCGAATCCTGGATTCGCCGCCGCGGGCCGGGAGCCCCTGTCGTTGCGCGGCGGTTTGCCTATGAACCTCTGTGCACCACGCCCATCATGTATCGGTAGCCGTCGCGGGCCAGCTGGGCCAGGACCTCCAGGTCGACGTCGGCAAGCTTGTTCACGTAGAGGCATGATGCCCCGACTTTGTGCTTGCCCAGTTTCGCCAGCAACTTCCCGGCGGTCGGGGCGATGGTCAATCCGTAAAGAGCCAGGTTCGACGCCCGTGGAGAGAAGCCGATCGCGCAGGCATCACCTTCGCGGCCGGAATCGTATTTATAGTGGTAGCTGCCATACCCGATGATGGTTGGCCCCCACATGGTCGGTGGCTGTCCGCTGGCCTCTTCCATCATCCCCAGCAGGACCTCGGCGTCCGCGCGCCTCGTCGGATGTGCCACCGCCGAAACGAATTCCTCCGGGTCATCGGCTGTTGGGACGGTCTTGTTGGCGCTCATGCGGCCCAGTATGTCAGGCGACGGTGATCTCTATCAATGCCCGCTATCCCCAGAACCCCGGCAACTTCCGGCGTGTCTGTGGATAGGTTGTGGGTAACTGTGAAAACGCGACCGGTTTAACCCCGGAATCTCGGGGTTTTTGTGTGTATAACCGACGATTACGCCCGTGGTGGATGTGGATAAATAGTTTGTATCCACAGGCGTGGATTCAGGTAATGCCTAGTCACGCGCGTTTTTTGCTCAAAAAAATGGTGTAATCCACAACCTTCTCCCCAGACTGTGCACACAACACGCCGCGAGGTTCACAGGTTATCCACATGGCCTGTGGATAACCGTGTTGGGTTTGGTGGAAAACAGGTCTAGGGTGACAGTGTTCCCCACCTATTTCCACAGGTTCGCGGTGCCCTTGCGCACGTGTGAGATTGAACCTAACGAATCGTCCGTGCTCCTTGAGACACTGACTGGGTAATGAAGCGGAAAATTGGGAACCCGCGAAGCTTGAAGGGAAAAACCCGTGTCGCTAGCCAGCACCGAAACCAGCTCCGATTCACATGGATCGGACTATGGCCGCACTCCACCGCAAGACCTCGTAGCCGAGCAAAGCGTCCTGGGCGGCATGATGCTGTCCAAGGACGCCATCGCAGACTGCGTGGAGGTGCTGCGAGGGCTGGACTTCTACCGCCCGGCACACGAGGCGATCTACGAGGCCATCATCGACCTCTACGGCCGCGGCGAGCCCGCCGATGCCGTGACCGTCTCTGACCTGTTGACCAAGCGCGGCGAGATCACCCGCATTGGCGGCCCGGCGTACCTGCATACGCTCATCCAGTCCGTGCCCACCGCCGCCAACGCAGGCTTCTACGCCGAGATCGTGCGTGAACGCGCGGTCCTGCGCCGACTGGTTGATGCGGGCACCAAGATCGTGCAGCTCGGCTACTCGCAGGACGGCGAGGTCGACGCCATCGTGAACGAGGCCCAGGCCGAGGTCTACAAGGTCGCCGAGCGCCGCACGGCTGAGGACTACGTCCCGCTGCGCGACATCATCGAGGGCACCGTCGATGAAATCGAATCCGCCGGCAGCCGCGGCGAGGGCGTGATTGGCGTTCCCACCGGGATCTTCGAACTCGACGAGTTGACCCAGGGGCTGCACGGCGGTCAGATGATCGTCATTGCCGCCCGTCCCGCCGTGGGCAAGTCGACGTTCGCACTGGACTTTGCCAGGTCGGCATCGATCAAGCACAACATGACGTCCGTCTTCTTTTCGCTGGAAATGGGCCGCAACGAGATCGCGATGCGCCTGCTGTCGGCAGAGGCAAGCATCGCCCTGCAGGATTTGCGCAAGGGGACGATCCAGGACGAACAGTGGTCGAAGATCGCCACCACGATGGGACGGCTCAACGACGCCCCGCTGTTCATTGACGATTCGCCGAACATGTCGCTGATGGAAATCCGCGCCAAGTGCCGGCGGCTCAAGCAGAAGCATGACCTGAAGCTCGTGGTCCTTGACTACCTGCAGCTGATGAGCTCGGGCAAAAAGGTCGAGTCGCGCCAGCAGGAAGTCTCCGAGTTCTCCCGAGCGCTCAAGCTGTTGGCCAAGGAACTCGACGTACCGGTCATCGCCCTCTCCCAGCTGAACCGTGGTTCGGAGCAGCGCACCGACAAGAAACCGATGATTTCCGACCTTCGCGAATCCGGATCGATCGAGCAGGATGCCGACATGGTCATCCTGCTGCACCGTGAGGATATCTACGACAAGGAATCGGCCCGCGCCGGCGAGGCCGACGTGATCGTGGCCAAGCACCGTAACGGCCCGACCAAGACCATCACCGTCGCCTTCCAGGGCCACTACTCGCGCTTCAACAACATGGCCCAGGACGGCCTCGGGTAACTCCCCGGAACATCCGGGAAAACGGGCGGTTGCCCTGGCCCTTGCGGGGCAGGGCAACCGCCCGCAGCCGTTTAGCTGCGCCGGGCGAGCCCGCGCGTCCCATGAAAACGCTGCGTGAATAGTCATGGTGCGATAGCGTGGCGCCATGTTGATGTCCTTGCAAGCGCTCATGTGGGGCACCATCGCCGGGTCGGCGTTGCTGCTCGGTGCCGCCGCGGCCTGGTGGTTAAACATTCCGCGGAAGGTTGTCTCCAGCGTCATGGCATTCGGCGCCGGCGTGCTGATTTCCGCCCTCACCTTTGAACTGGTCCAGGAGGCCGAGGAGGCCGGCGGGCTGTGGCCCACCGTGGCCGGATTCCTGGCGGGGGCCGTCATCTATGTCGGCGCGAACGCCCTGCTGGTGCGCCTCGGTGCCGAGCACCGACGCCGCGGAAAGCCTCCAGCCCGGGCAGGCGCCGGCGCCGGCGCCGGCGGAACTCCCAACGGGGGAGCGGCCATCGCGGTCGGCGCACTGCTGGATGGCATCCCCGAGTCCATCGTGCTGGGCGTGGGACTGCTCTCCGGCGCCGCAGTCAACCCGACCATGCTGGCGGCAATTTTCATTTCCAACGTCCCCGAGGGACTGGCCAGCACCGCCGACATGAAGCGCGCCGGAAAGGGACCGAAGGAGATCTTCGCGATCTGGGGGAGCATCGCCGTGCTTTCGGGGCTCGCCGCGATGATCGGCTACCTGGCCCTCGACAACGCCCCGGGAGAGGTCATCGCGGTGGTCACCGCGATCGCCGCGGGCGGCATCCTGGCCATGCTCGCCGACACCATGATCCCCGAGGCCTTCGAGGAGCAGCACATGCTCACCGGATTCATTGCCGCACTGGGATTCCTCGCGGCACTGGTGCTGCACTACAGCGCCTAGCTTGATGCGCTCGACCAGGTCGAATGGTGCCCGGGCCCGCCGGAGCAGTCCGGCCACCACACGTGGCTGCGGCACCGGGCCGGTCTTCGGCGGGTTCGGCGGCACCGCGCGCGCAGGCGTTCAGCAACCGGACGTTGCTACGCTGGGGCCATGACCAGCCATCCGTTGCCCAGGATCTCCGCACCCGCCGCCCGCGCCCTGGAAGGGGCGGGAATCACGACGCTCGAGCAGGCTTCCGCGTTTGGGGAAGCCGCGTTGCTGGGGCTGCACGGTTTCGGACCCAAGGGCATCGTGATCCTGCGCGCGGCTCTGGCCGAGTTGGGCCTCGAACTGGCGGATTGACCCCGGCCGCTCATCCCTGGGGCAGGATCGCCAAGTGCTCGGGCGTGGGCTTCACCAGGTCGGCGTCGTACTCGTGGTGCCTGGTCAGGTAGGCCTTGATGTAGGGGCAGACCGGCACGATCTTGTGGCCCTGCTCCACTGTGTCGGACAGCGCCGCGGCGGCGAGCTTTCCTGCCAGCCCCTGCCCGGCATATGCCTCATCGACCACCGTGTGGAAGAAGACCCGCTCGATGCCGCCGGTGGTTGCCAACTCGCGGTAATGTGCCGCGCCGATTGACTTCTCCCCGTCCAGCAGTGCGTAGCGCCTGCGTTCGGGCCTGTGTTCCACCTGGATTTCGACCTGGATTTCGCTCACGTGTTGCTCCTTCTTCCCGGTTGTCATTGGTTTCCGAACAGCCGACCGAAGAACCCCCGGGGTTCGCTGTCGGCGGCGTCGATGAACATGGCACCGAACCCGTCATAGCTCCCGCCATGCTTTTCGGTGATGGCGTGCACATTGCGCAGGGCGTGTTCCGCGTGTTCCACGTCGATGGCCTGCTCGCGGTAGACCCGCAGCAGGTAGCGGGAGTTGGCGTCCTGGCCCTCGGTCCGGTCGATCTGCCAGCCTGCCCGTTCAAAGTGGGCGGCGGCCTCGTTCATCTCGCGCAGTGCGCGAAAGGAGACGAAGTGCTCCATCTCGCGCTTGGCCTCCAGCTGGTCGCCCAGCGCCGCGCGTTCGGCCAAGGCCCGGCGCAGCTTGCCCAGTTCCTCTTGAAGTGACACGATCCCCACCGGCTCCTTGTCTGGTTCCTGGGGCCGGCGCTTGCGCCCCCGGCCCGGTGCATGTTGGCGCATCCGTCATTCGCGTGGGCGCAGCCGCACCGAGGGCAGCACCGGGGCGGGCAGCGCGGCGGGCTGCCCGGCCGGGAAGTCCCCGAAGCGCTGGGTGGACCCGTCCCCGGGCTCTGCGCCGATCTCCGCCTGCCACTGCCGGCGGTATTCGACGACCTCCTCGTGGGTGCGCCCCACGAAGTTCCACCACATCAGGATCTGCTCGTTCAGCGGCTCCCCGCCAATGAGCAGGGCGCGCACGGGTGCCTGGCCCGCGGTGAGGGTGATCTCCTGGGTCCCCGTCGGCAGGTAGGCCAGGTGGTCTTCGGGCAGTTCGTCGACACCGACGGAAAGGGATCCCGAATCGAGCAGCACCCCGTGCTCGTGGTGGGCCTTCACCGCCAGCCGAATGCTCGTGCCCGGCTCCAAGCGGATCTCCGCCCCGAGCAATTCGGTGTGGGTGGCAACCGGGGATTCGGAGTGCTGGTCGGCACCGCTGTGGTTCGCCACGGTCAGCTCGCCCAGGAACACGCTGACATACCACCCGTCCCCGGCCAGTGGCTCGGGGCGGTAGTGGTCGAAGGTCGGGGGCATGTGCCGGGCGGAATCGGGCAGCGCGACCCACAGCTGGGCGCCGTGCAGCATCGTGGTCTCGGGGGTGGAAAACTCGGAATGGCTGATCCCGCGGCCCGCTGTCATCAGGTTGACCTCGCCGGGGCGCACCATGGCGTGGAAACCGGCGGAATCCCGATGCTCGATTTCCCCGGTGAAGAGCCAGGACACGGTCTGCAACCCGGTGTGGGGGTGGCGCGGGACCTTCATCCCGCCGGATTCGCCGACCGGGTCGGGGCCATAGTGGTCGAGGAAGCACCAGGCGCCTATGAGGCTGCGCTGCTTTTGCGGCAGCGTGCGGCGCACATCCATGGCCCGGGGCCCGCCGAGCGGGACATTGCGCGGGACCAGCAGCTCGATTCCGGCGTGCGTCGCATCCGATCCGCAAACCAACTCGTCAGGGGCAGCCTCGAGGTTACTCATGTCATCAGCGTAGTGCCGGCGGCGCGTTTCGGCACCCCTGCGACGCGCCCGCCCCGTTGCCCTGGGTGCGTGCCCACCGCGCCCCGCGCACGAACACGCGCGACGCTGTCATTGCGCCGGCGGGCACCGGGTGAAGCGCCGCTAGCCGCCGGCCACCGACTGCATGATCAGCACGTTTTGCCCCTCCCGCACCGCGGAGCCCAGCCCCTGAAGGGTGCGGATGTTGTCCTGCCCGACGAAGACGTTCACGAAGCGGCGCACCTGCCCGCGCTCGTCGCGGACCCGCCGGGCGAAGAGCGGGTACTGGACGCCGAGCGCATCCAGAAGCCCGCCCACCGTCCCGTCCTCGGGCAGCGGGACCTGCAGGCTGCGTTGGCCGCCCAGCGTGGAAGACAACACCGAGGGCACCTCAACGGTAATGTCCGTCATTGCCCCGCACCGTTGGCTTGGGCCGCCCGGACACTGAGTACATCCGGCAGGCGCTGGGCCACCGTGACAAAGTGGGCGCCCTCGTCGTTGCTGGCGAAGACCTCACCGCCGCGGGTGCCGAAGTAGACGCCCACGGTTTCGGGGTGATCGTCCACCGCCGCCGCGTCGCGTAACACCGCGTTCCAGTCGGCATCGGGCAACCCGGCATGTTGCTCGCTCCAGGTGTCCCCGGCGTCCCTGGAGTGG
This sequence comes from Paeniglutamicibacter sp. GQ140, assembly GCF_059759235.1. Lineage (NCBI taxonomy): Bacteria > Bacillati > Actinomycetota > Actinomycetes > Micrococcales > Micrococcaceae > Paeniglutamicibacter > Paeniglutamicibacter sp. GQ140. The sequence goes on along the minus strand of NZ_JCAXDW010000012.1, from coordinate 64,975 downwards.
AAGACGGAAAGCCTTCCGCCCACCGGATTGCGTTCCTCGGCGCCCTTCAGCGGGATGGTCCATACGCTGCCGCCCGTGCGGGGGTGTGACAGGAACACGAATCCGAATTCGGCAGGCAGCCCGTCGGCGATGCTGTTCCATTGGTCCCCGGCGTCGTCGCTGCGGTAGACCCCGCCGTGGTTTTGCGCATAAAGCCGGTTCGGGTCTTCGGCATCTGCGGTGATGTGGTGGACGCATTGGCCAAACTCCGGGTACGGCTCGGGGTCGAAGTCGACGTGGATGCCCTTGTTCCGAGGTTCCCAGGAGGTGCCGCCGTCGGTGCTTCGGTACACCCCGCCGGTGCTCATGGCGGCATGGACGACGTTTTCGTCCAGGGCGTTGGGCACGATGCTGTGCACCGCGGCCCCGCCGGCACCCGCGCCCCATTTGCTGCGGTGGGGATGGTCCCAGAGCCCGCGGTTCAGTTCGAAGTTTTCCCCTGAGTCGGTGGATTTGAAGACCGAGATCGGTTCGCATCCGGCCCACACGACACCGGGGCGTTCAGCCGTGTCGGGGCGCAGGTGCCAGATGCGCTCCAGCGCGGTGTCGGTGTCGGCAGGGAACTTGATGGCGCCCTGCTCGGGTTCGGACCAGGTGGTGCCCGCGTCGTCGCTGTAGACGACGGTGGGTCCCCAGTGCCAGTCGTTGATCCCGGCCAGGATGCGGGTCCTGCCCTCCCGGGTGTCGATGGCCACGGAAGGGACCTCGAGGTTGGCGAAGTGGGGTCCGGTCAGCGTCCAGGTTTCGCGGTCGGTGCTTTCGGCGAGCCAAAGGCCCTTCTTAGTCCCGATGGCAAGGATGGTGCGTGCGTCGTTGTCCATGACATGTAGTCCAGCATCGCGGCGGCCCGGTTTCAAGGGTTGGGGTTGCCCCAAAGTGGAACCATCGTATCCACGGTCAGTGTTTTCGGTGTTTGCACTGATTCGTCGTCGGCATGGGACCGTGCGGCGGAAGGGTGTGCCGATGTGGAAGGCTGGATCAATGATGGCCCAGAACCCGGACAATGCCCGACGGCGGTTTGCCGCCGCAGCCATGGCCGGCGTCGCCGTCTACGTCCTGGTCGACGTGGTGCTCCAGTTCCTGCCACCGCACTACAGTGTGGTCAGTGACGCCGAAAGCAACCTGGCGGTGGGTCCGTTCGGGTGGATCATGAACCTGAATTTCCTGGGCCGCGCCGTCACCACGTTGTGTGCCATCGTTGCCATCAACCGGACCGGTCAGGTCTCCGGCCTCCGTCGGACCGGGGTGCTCTTGATGGCCGCCGGGGGCCTGTGTTCGGCGGTCCTGGCCTTTTTCCCGACCGACGTTGATGCCGGGTCCGGCCTGCATGCGGCGACTACGGCGGGCACCGTGCATCTCTACGTGGCCGGCGGGGGATTCTTGGCCGCGCTTGCCGGCATTCTCGTGCTGACCCGCTGGATGCGCGCCGCCCCGGAGCTGGCAAAGGCCTACCCGGCGGCGTTCATTCTCGCGGCAATTACTGCCGTCGGACTCGCATCCCTGGGTCTTGCGGCCGGCCTTGGGTCGGATCTGCTGGGGCTCGCCGAGCGGGTCTGTCTCGCCGGAGTGCTCGGCTGGGTGCTGGTGGTGTGCAGGGCTATCCGGCGGTTGTCCCCGAGGGCATGGCCGGCACCCACGGTTCTTCCCGGAGGGGATCCCCTGTCCGAGGGGACGGCCGATCCCGGCCGGGGGATCCACGGTTCCTAGGCCCCGCGCGGGCCGTACATGATCAATCCGACCCCGGCCAGGGCAACAATGGCCCCGGCGATGTCCCAGCGGTCCGGACGGAACCCGTCCAGGAACACCGCCCACAGCAGGGATCCGGCGATGAAGACGCCTCCGTAGGCTGCCAGGATGCGGCCGAAGTTGGCGTCGGGCTGGAGCGTGGCCACGATGCCGTACAACCCCAGTGCCACTGCGCCGGCCCCGATCCACAGCCAGCCCCGGTGCTCGCGGATTCCCTGCCAGACCAGCCAGGCGCCGCCGATTTCGAGGAGGGCGGCCACGCCGAAGAGCAGGATTGATTTCATCACGGTCATGACCCCAATCCTTTCATCAAAGGGTGGCGCGTGTTTGCCCCCACAGAAGCGACGGATTATTCGGTCCGCGGCTCGAACCGGGGTAATCTCGTGCGCATGGATATGGGCAAACTGGTTATTGAACGCGAATTCTCCGCACCCCGAATCGCAGTGTGGGCAGCATTTACCGAACCCGAAATTTTGGCCGAATGGTTTGGCCCGGAGGGCTGGGGCGTACATGTGGATACGGTGGACATCGAGCCCCGGGTCGGCGGCGTGCAGAAGTTCGTGATGCACCTGGTCGAGGACCCCACCCAGACCTCGCCGGTGCATGCGACGTTCACCGAGGTCAGGGAACACGAGTTGCTGGTCGGGGAAGACGGGCCGCATGAAATGACGCTGAACCTGGTCATCGAGTTGCGCGTGGAGTTTTCCGATTGCCCGGCGGGCACCGCCCTGAGGATCGTCCAGGGTCCGCTGCCGTCCGAGGTCCTGGAACCGGCGCGTGCCGGCTGGGAGTCATCGTTCACCAAGCTCGACCGCTTGTTCGCCGCGCACCTATAGGCTGCCGCGTCCGGCCTGGCCTAGCCGCGGCCGATGAATGGCATTCCGGCGGCGGTGATGGTGATGTGGTTGACTGACACCTCGGACGGGGCGGCGGCAATGAACTCAATGGTTGCCGCCGCCTGTTCCATGTCGAAGGTGGGCTCGACCTTCCGGCTTCCGTCGGCCTGCAGCGCACCCGAGGTCGCGCCGACATCCTTCATCATCTCCGAGGCGGCGTTGCCGATGTCGACCTGCGAGCAGGCAATGCCGTAGGGGCGGCCGTCGAGCTCGATGGACTTGGTCAGGCCCGTGATCGCATGCTTGGTGACCGCGTAGGCAACGGACGCGGGGCGCGGCACCTGCGCGCTGATCGAACCGTTGTTGATGATGCGACCGCCGCCGGACGCCTGCATGTGCCTGAACGCGGCACCGGCGCAATGGATGGCGCCGCCGAGGTTGACGGCGCAGACATCCTGCCATTGCTGCGCCGTGAGTTCGCCAATGGTTGCGGCGGGGCCAAAAACCCCGGCGTTGTTGAAGAGCACGTCGATCCTGCCGAAGCGGTCGATCCCGGCGGCGAAAAGCCGCTCCACCGCTGGTGGGTCGGTGATGTCGGTGGGCACCACGAGCGCGTTGGGGTGCGCACCGGCACTCTGCTCCAGCTGCGCCGTACGCCGACCGGCAAGGACCACGTTCCATCCGGCCCCGAGCATTCGTCGCGTGACTGCTCGTCCGATTCCGGAACCGGCCCCGGTGACCAGCATGGTTCGCCGCGCGGGCGCGGTCTGATTGGGGACGGGATTCAAGTGGAATCATCCTTTGGGAGTGAGGCTGAAATTGATCGGCGGTGCCTGCTGGCGAAGTGTTCGCGCACGGCATTCGGCTCCCAGCCTACTGAGGCCATTGGCACAGCAAGGAGACCTTGGCCTGGTGGCGTGGCGGTTGCCCGGCGGGGACACGTAAGCGGGGGGACGCCCGTGCCGTGCCGGGAATCCCACAGCAGTGGAGCCCGGGACTCCTCGGGCTGGACGTTCGGTGGCTAGCTGCGTGCGGTGCGCAAGCGCGACCAAAGCCCGACGCGTGGCTTGGGCCTCCGCGGGCCGCGGCTCATGTCCGGGTCCAATCCGCCGATTGGGTGGAACATTCCCATGCTGAGTGCCGTCGAGGTTTCCGGAAGTGCGCGCGCTGTTTTCTCGCTGGATGCTTCAGCAATGGGCTGGGTGGTGTTCATGCGGTCCTCCTCGAAACGGCGAAGATTCCAAGATATGAAATCTAAATATTGGTTGGTGAAATTAAGTATGTACGCGGAGTGCGGCAAAGGCAAGGGTTTAACGTAATTTGCTTCACACCTGCCCCCCGGGGGAGGAGTCGGCGGGCTGCGGGAAAAGATTCGGCCAAGCCCTTGACGGGAGGGGTGTGATCCGAGTTACATGGTGTGAAAGCAAAGTTCCACCATCCAGAAACATCGAGTCGAAGCCGGTTCCAAGCCGGTGGTAAGGGTGTTCAGCCCTGGATGGTGCAGGAAAACCACGCAGGATTGAAAGAGCTGATCACCCCATGGATATTTCCCGTTTCAACACCCTCGGCTTGAGTGACGCGGCCGCAGTGCTTCGGCCATGCGCAGACATTGCTCGCTGGATTGAGGCGGTTCTCGGCGCCCGCCCCTTTGGTTCCCTCGAAGAACTCCTGGCCTGCGCCCAAAACGCCGCGGATCCGTTCACCGAAGCAGAGATCGACGCGGCACTTGCCCACCATCCCCGCATCGGGGAACGCGCCACCGGTTCGTCCGCGGAAGCAACGCTCAGCCGCGGCGAACAATCAACGCTGAATCTCGACGAAGGGATTGCCGCCGAGCTTCTCGCCGCCAACCGCGCCTACGAAGATCGGTTCGCCCGTGTATTCCTTATACGCGCCGCCGGCCGAAGCAGCGAAGAAATTCTCGCCGAATTGCGCCGCCGACTGGACAACGACCCCGACATCGAACTGGCGGAAGCCGGCGAACAGCTGCGTGCCATCGCCCTCCTGCGCCTCGCCGCGGTCTTCAGCCGCGTGCCCTCGAGCTAGACCGCGTCCACCGGGATATACAGCTTTTTCCTACCCCCTCAACGAATCCAAAGGAGTCCTCGATGAGCGCCACCCAGGCTGCGAGAAGCCACATCACCACCCATGTACTCGACACCGGGACCGGGAGGCCTGCCTCCGGTGTCAGGGCCACGCTGGAAGCCAAGACGGCAGCCGGCTGGCAAGAAATTGGATCAGGAGTCACCGATGCCGACGGCCGCATCGAGTCGCTTGGTCCGACAAAGGTTGAAGCCGGTCGCCACCGAATCGAATTCGGCACAGGTGACTACTTCGGAAAGACGGGCACGGAAACCTTCTTTCCCGCGGTCAGCATTGATTTCGTCGTCACCGACACCTCTGCTCACTACCACGTACCACTTCTTATCAGCCCGTTTGCATATTCCACGTACCGAGGGAGCTAGAGAACATGAACACCTTTGCAGCCGAGAGCCGGACCGGCACCAAGATCGTGCTTGGAGCCAACCAATACGGCAAGGCGGAAGTCCGGCTGGTGAAGATCACCCGGGACACCGACCGTCACGAGATCGAGGACCTGAACGTAACCTCGCAGCTTCACGGAGACTTCCTCGCCGCGCACGTCGACGGCGACAACCGGCACGTCGTCCCCACCGATACGCAGAAAAACACCGTTTACGGCCTTGCCCGCGACGGCGTTGGCTCGCCGGAGGCCTTCCTGCTGCGGCTCGGCACGCACTTCACCACGGAATTCGACTGGGTCACCGGCGGACGCTGGGCGGCCGAACAGTACTTCTGGGACCGCATCCAGGACCACGACCACGCATTCTCCCGGAACAAATCCGAGGTCCGCACCGCGGTGCTGGAAATCAAGGACGGCGAGGCCTCGGTGCTCGCCGGGATCAAGGACCTCACGGTCCTCAAATCCACCGCCAGCGAATTCCGCAATTTCCCCGTCGACCGATACACCACGTTGCAGGAAACCGGCGACCGGATCCTGGCCACCGACGTCAGCAGCCGCTGGCGCTACAACTCGGCCGCGGTTGCCAACGGGGAACTGGACTTCAACGCCGTCTACGCCTCGGTGCGGGAACTGCTGCTGGCGGGATTCGCCGCCAAGCATTCCTTCGCCTTGCAGCAGACAATGTTCGACATGGGCCAGGCGGTCCTGGAGGCGCATCCGGAAATCGAGGAAATCAGGTTCTCGCTTCCCAACAAGCACCACTTCCTGGTCGACCTGTCCCCGTTCGGCCAGGAGAACCCGAATGAGATCTTCTTTGCCGCGGATCGCCCGTACGGCTTGATCGAGGCCGCCATCACCCGCGAGGGTGCCTCCGCAGCCCATCCGATCTGGGAAAACACGCCCGGATTCTGCTAGCCGAAGAGGTCTCGGGGGTGCCTGCGCTGCAACGCGGGCACCCCCGATGCGTCGCAACCCATCAAGGAGTCAGACATGAAGGCCGCGCAAGTCAAAAGTACTACACACCGTCCGGAGGACGAACGGCTGCCCCTGGGCAGGACGATCGCCTACGGGCTCCAGCACGTACTGACCATGTACGGCGGAATCATCGCCCCGCCACTGATCATCGGCGGTGCCGCCGGGCTCACCCCGGAACAAATCGGCGTGCTGGTCGCCAGCTGCCTCTTTGTCGGCGGCCTGGCCACGATCCTGCAAACCGTCGGCGTCCCGTTCTTCGGCGCCCAGCTTCCCCTGGTCCAGGGCACCTCCTTCGCCTCGGTGTCAACGATGGTGGCCATCGTCAACGGCGACGGCGGAATCCAGTCGGTCTTCGGCGCGGTCCTCGCGGCCTCCCTGATCGGCTTCCTGGTGGCCCCGTTCTTCGCGAAGATCGTGAGGTTCTTTCCGCCGGTGGTGACCGGCGTGGTCATCACCATGATCGGGCTCTCGCTCATCCCGGTGGCGGCCAACTGGGCCATGGGCGGAAACGCCAAGGCCGACGACTATGGCTCGCTGGCAAACATCGGGCTGGCCGGAATGACGATGGTCATCGTGCTGCTGCTCTCCAAGGTCGGAAAGGCGGCGATTTCGCGCCTGTCGATCCTGCTGGCCATGGTCATCGGCACCATCATCGCGGTGTTCCTCGGTGTGGCGGACTTCTCGGCCGTGGGCCACGGCGCCATCTTCGCCTTCCCGCAACCCTTCGCCTTCGGGTGGCCGGTGTTCGAGATCGGCGCCATCGTCTCGATGACGATTGTCGTCATCGTGATCCTCACCGAAACCACCGCCGACATCCTCGCGGTGGGGGAGATCGCCAAGACCCGCGTCGATTCGCGGCGCATCGCCGACGGCCTGCGCGCCGACATGGCTTCCAGCATCCTGGCTCCGGTCTTCAACACCTTCACCCAGAGCGCGTTTGCGCAGAACGTCGGGCTGGTGGCCATCACCGGGGTGAAGTCCCGCTTCGTGGTCACGGCCGGCGGCGGCATCCTGGTAGTCCTCGGCCTGCTCCCGGTGCTCGGCCGCGTGGTCGCCGCGATCCCCACCCCGGTCCTGGGCGGGGCCGGCATCGTGCTCTTCGGCACCGTTGCGGCCTCGGGAATTCGCACCCTGGCGAGCGTGAAATACGACAACAACCTGAACATGATCATCGTCGCCACTTCCATCGCCTTCGGTGCGCTGCCGATCGTCAAGACCGATTTCTACGATGCGTTCCCGACCTGGTTCGCGACCATCTTCCACTCGGGCATCAGCTCGGCCGCGGTCATGGCCGTGGCACTGAACCTGTTGTTCAACGAGCTGAAGACCGGCACCCCGAAGCGTCACGGTTCGGCCTATGCGGCGGCCCCGCCGCGCATGCTCATTGCCGACCAAGTCCCGCGCATCGTCAAGGCGGAGGAAGTCCGCGGGCTGCTGGACGGGGACCGGTTCAAGTCCGGCAAGCTCATCGCCGCCGACGGCGAGGAAATCCCCGTCGTGGACGACGACGAATTCAAGGGCATCGTCGAGGAGTACCGCAAGAAATGCGAGGCGGCCGGCGTCCGGTGCCCGGACGAGTCCGAGTTCGTGCGATCCGGGAAGCCCCCGCAGCTTCACTGAGCGACTCTGGCCCCTGCGGCCACTGGGCACGGATCCAGGAATCACAGTCGACCCGGTTCCCTGGGTCCGTGCGGACGCGCATTATCGGGTTGTCCACATCGATTCCACTGCCGGTTCTGCCCACCCGCGAGGCAATGGGCCTAGTCGGATAACACGTCCAGTGAAAGCGACGTCGGATGGGCATCCGACATGTGCACGGTGTTTTCGGCCACGATCTTGATCCTGTCGGCGGCAACCAACCCACCGGTATTTGAGTTCACATCAAAGCGCGGAAAGTTGCTCGACGAAACATCAAGCCGGATCCGGTGCCCGACGGCAAAGAGATTTGCCGTCGCCGGCGCCTCGACCGTAATGCGGTAAATCTGGTCGGGCTCCAGCAGTTCAGGTTCGGTGAAGGACTCGCGGTAACGCACGCGCATGATTCCCTCGGTGAGATTCATGGCAAAACCCTGAGGGAAGTCATGACTCGGCGGGTACTCGTCGATCAACTTGATGGTCAGGTCCGTGTCCCTGGCCGAGGACGACAGGAAGATCTCGGCAGTCACCCCACCCGCGATGCTCACTTGTTCCCGGAGAGGATCGGTGCGGAACACCAACACATCGGGTCTGGCGCTCAGTGGCAAGTGCGGCCGGCTGGCTCCGAAGATTTCGTCGCTGGGCACCTGGTCGTAAGCCCCGCCGCGCATGACTGGTTCGCCGCTGGTGACTTGCCCTCCGATGGTCGGAACCGGGTGGCTCGGGTCAAAGGCGTAGGTGATTGAGGCATCTTGTGAAACCGGTTCGGGAATCAGTCCCCCGTCCGGCGAGCAGTACAGGGTGACCCTATGCGCGTTTTCCGGAGGCCATGAGGCCGCGCGTTCCCATCGGCCGCCATGATCAAGCCGGCCCTGTGGGGTGGCTTTTCCGCTGCCGCCACCCATCAGGAAATAGGTGACGGCGGTCCGTTGCACGGCAGTGGTGCTGCGTCCCAGGACCTCATCCATCCAATCAGCCCTAAAATCCAGGTAAGACGGCGCGAGATTGCCGTCAAAATATGAGGCAGGGCCAAAGTCGACATCGCCTGCGTAGCTCTGGCAACGTTTCCCGTGGGTCCAGGGTCCCAGGAGCAGGTAGGCCGGACTGGACTTGCGGTCTCCAAGCTGCTGAAAATTCTCAATGGCTGAAGAAATGTAAGGGTCGTACCAGCTGGAGATGTGGAAACTTGGCACATCGGGGAACTTGTCGTAGGAACCGCGGGCATAGATTGCAGGCTGTGCCCAGTAGTCGTCAAAGTTCTCATGGGCCCACTGCTCCAGCAAATAGCCCTCGTAAGCGGGGGCCAGGCTCAGCGGTGAACTGCCCCGCCGCCATGGTGTCTGGTGGAACCAGTCCGCCACGTTCAGCGCGGTCAGTCCCGAAGCGATTACGGGATCGACCATCGCTTCCGGACTTCGCGCCGCATGGCGAAAGGCCCAAGTGGCCTGCTTGAGTTCGAAGGCCCCGCCCATGCGCATGCCCACTTCATAGGCCGAGGAGAATCCGCCCGAGTCCATGAACATGGCAGCCAGTCCGGAGGGTGCCAAAGCCGCTGCGGCCGTTTGCACATGGGCCGAGTAGGAAACCCCATTCATCAGAACACGCCCGTCGCACCAAGGCTGCGCCGTGATCCAGGAGATCGTATCCGCCCCGTCCTGTCCCTCGTTGAGGTATTTGACGAACTCACCTTCGGAGCCGCCTCGTCCGCGGCAGTCCTGGCGAATCACGATATAGCCGCGGTTGACGAAAAAGGCAGCTATTTCCGCCGGCAGCGGTATTGGTTGGCCATGCATGGACTGATCTGAATCCCGCGTTGAACGCTTCCCATAGGGTGTGCGCTCCAACAGCACGGGCCGGGGTTTTTCGCTGGCGTCACCTAGATATACATCGGTGGCAAGCCGGCATCCATCACCCATCTCAACCATGAATTCCTGCGGATGGCCGGCGTCCTCAGACAGCAAGGATCTGTCGTCGATATAGCTAGTCAACTGTGATCTCATTCCTTGATTTTCACTTCCCGGTGTTACTTTTAGGTTGCGCCGGCGGAGCCTTACATCATGAAGTTAGCCAGTGAACCGGCGATCCGCGCGACAATTGGCGAAATTGAGCCAACTGTTCGTAACAAGGCAGGCATGGCAGAGGAGGTCTCATGGCCATTGCACTTCAATTTGCAGGATTCGACATCAACAACCTGCGCGTATCGGTCTCACCCCTGTCCGAACTGATGGCGGTTCTCCACGTATTGGCGGAACCTGACCATCACTTCGAATCGTCCGCAAAAGTTCAGGCGATCGCGCGAAATCTGGACGATCGGCTGATCGCCGAGTTCAACGCTCTCTCGCCCCTGTGGGCACGGTTCCGTGCACGATTCTTCTTTCCAGTGTCCACCGAACCAAAACAGAATCTTGACCGAGAACTCGATGGCATGGCCGCCCTGCCGCTTGAGGCTTTCGTCTCCATGGCGGCCGAAGCCATTCGCGGTTTCAGCAAGGACCTCCCCGCAGCCCGGGAGCTGCTGCAGGATGAAAAAGTCCGTCGCGAGTTCCTGGATACGTGCCGATCTCGTTCTTTGGGACGATTCGAGCTGGCCGAACAACTTCTGAATGACCCGGAGCAGTTCAGGCAAAGGATCATCGAATTCTGCCTGGATTGTTGGAATTCGTTCTTCAAGGTGGAGTGGGAAGAGCTCGCCCCCACCATCGGCCGCGCCGCGGCCCAACTCGCGGGCAAGCTGAATCAAACCGACCCCATTGCGACGATCGCGTCGCTCAGTGTCACCGCCAAGGCCTTTCGCGGAGCGTCCGAGGTTCGCTTCGACAAGCTCCAACAGCGCCGGGTCAAGATGGCCGAACGCGAGCTGCTGCTCGTCCCTTCAAGTTGGATCGGCAACCATCTCACGGTTAAGGACAATGCCGGATACCCGGTCATTGTCCATTTTCCGGCGCAGACACGGCAGGAGGACCTCCTACAGATCCATCAGGTGCGTGACAGGCTCAGCGCGCTCAGTGCCGATTCCCGGATGGAACTGTTCCGGCACATTTCGGCCGAACCCATGACGACCTCCGAACTTGCCGTCCGGCTTGGCCAGCCTGCGGCACAGATATCCCGATCCTTGCGGGTGCTGCGCGAAGCCGGACTCGTAGTCTCGGACCGCCACGGGAAGCTGGTTTACCACCGCATCGACACGGCAACGGTGCTCAGGATCGGTCCGGACTTGCTGGCCACACTGACCAGATGAGTTCCGCCTACCGGGCGGCGCCTTCCCGAAGTCGGCGAATGGTGTGCATCATTGGTGTGCATTCATTGACCCGTCCATATGCATCTCGCAGGACAGTTTCCAAATCCTCGTCGCAACTTCCGGAACGATTGTCGAAAATTGGATAATCATCTCCCAGAACCGCGGTGCTTGTAATACAAATCACGGGTGGGGTTTTCGACTCCCACGCTACTGGGCAATCCGCGGCTCAGGGTTACCGCACTACTGGAGGATCCATGACCATCACCAAAATCGGAGGCCGAAGCGAATCGCTGGGGCTCCGTTTGCTCGCCAGCGTGGAACGGGCAGGCAATGCACTGCCGCATCCGTTCTGGCTGTTCTGGATTCTCTTCGGAGTGCTTGCCGTAGCCAGCTGGATATTATCGAGCGCAGGGGTGCGCGTCACGGATCCCGCGACCGGAGAGACGGTCGGGGTCAACAATGCGTTGAGCGTCGGGGCCATTCGCTCCCTGCTGACCGGCGCGGAGGAATCCTTCGTCACGTTTGGGCCGCTGGGGACGGTGCTGATCGTCATGCTGGGCGTTGCAGTGGCGGACAGGTCCGGACTCTTTGAAGTAATTGCCCGACGTGCGCTAAGCAATGTGTCGCCGCGTTCCGTCGTATTTGCCGTTGCTCTGGGCGGCGCGCTTTCCAAGTTCCTCTCCGACTCCGCCTACGTTGTGTTGATTCCGCTGGGCGCGGTGGCTTTTAAAGCCGTAGGCCGCTCTCCGATGCTGGGCATGATCGTAGCCTTCGTCTCGATCAATGCAGCCGGAGATGCCAATCCACTGATCGCCCCCGGCGATGTGGTCTTTGCAAAGGTAGCCACCGAGGCCGCCCACCTCATCGATCCGAGTGTCACCGTTCGAGCCACGGACAACATGTACTTCACGACGGTCTCAGCCATAGTGTTGGCGATTACGGTCACCCTGGTCACCGAGCTGATCCTGAAGAAGCGTGAGCACACCCTGGTGGTCGACACCGAGCAGGCCGACACGGCGGCAATGTCCGCCATGGCCCCCAGTGCTCTGCTCTCCGACGAGCAGGAACGCCGTGGACTGCGCGTCACGGGACTCTCCGCGGTGGCCTTCCTCGCGCTGCTGGCCGCGGCCATCATTCCTCCGGGATCACCGCTGCGTGGAGCGGGCGGGGAGTTCCTGGAATCGCCGTTTCTGGACGGCATAGCATTCTTCCTGTCGATGTTCTTTCTGGTTCTGGGCACGGCTTTCGCCTCTGGTTCCCGGCAACTGGACTCCGCCTCAGACATCCCTCGCTTCATGGCCGACGGCGTTCGTTCGATTGCGCCGCTGATCGTCCTGTTCTTTGCCGTCTCCCAGTTTTTGGCGTTGTTCAAGTTCACGAAAATCAGCACCGTAGTGGCCGTGGTCGGTTCCGATGCCATTCAAGGCCTGGGGATCAACAGCGTTGGCCTCTTCTTGATTGTTGTGGTCTGCATCGCGGTCCTTAACCTGATGATCACTTCCGGTCAGGCCCTGTGGGCGCTCGTTGCACCGGTCATCGTCCCGATGATGATGCTGCTCGGGACGAATCCTGCCACCACTATGGCGCTCTACCGCATCGCCGATTCGTGCACCAATTCCATCACCCCGATGAGCACCAGCTTCGTTCTCTGTGTGGGCTACCTCCAAACGCTGAACAAGAAGGCGGGCATTGGCACGCTGATCTCCTTCACGTTGCCCTGTGCGTTGATCATGTTCGTGGTGTGGCTCGGTTTGTTCCTCGCCTGGTGGGCGCTGGGCATTCCGCTCGGTCCCGGTGCCCCGGTGCGGTAGCGCGGGCGACAACCGGCCGCCTGCGGCTCGATGCCGGGGGCAGGTTCAAGGGATGAAACCAAAGGGATCATCAGTTGCTGGGCCCACTTTCCGGGTCGGAACTGGCGGGGCCGCAAGGACCATTCCACCGATCGCGGACTTCCAGCGCCCCACTTTCCCCGGAGGATCCGCCCATGGATCCCGGCCCGACGGCGATCGTCGCTGCCTTCTCGACGTTCCTTGGGGCCCAAGGGGCCGACCTCCCTGGCGGGATCTTGGATGACTTGGTCCACGGGAACGGACGCCCCATCGTTGTGAGGTGTGCAATGCACCGTTTCGTGGAGCCCGCGGTCGGCAGCAGAACGACGATCTTGGTTCCGGAGGCCTTGGCGGGTGATGCCAAAGAACACTCCATCATGACTAGCCAGACCTCACTGGCAGGAGTGGGCTACATAGAAGCTGCCCTCTGGCAGTCCTCCACGGGGAGTGTTTCGGGTCCACGCGGCGTCCCCATTTGCAGGTGGTAGCCCCAGCGCCGGTTCACCCGCAGCCCGATGATCCGCCGCTCGGTGCGCACGCGGGTGCGCCGCGGGGACCGGGCGGGTCTGCTGGAGCGGTCCCGCATCCCGGCCTCGCCGTGATCCCGGTAGCGGGAGGCCCAGCGGGCGTCGGTGGACACGGAGACCTGGAACCGCTCGGCGGCACGGCGCAGGGGCCAGCGGTCCTCCACGATGCACCGGGCCAGCTTCAGGCGGCCCTTGGGCGCGAGGATGGCATTATTATGGGACATGAAGAAGACCTCCGGGATGTCGTGAATGTTGTCGCAAACACCACTTCACTTGGAGGTCTTCTTTTTGTCATTCAGCCACGCAGCAAGTCCCCAACGACCGTGGTCAATACACCTAGCCCGTAGTGACGGCCAGTGCCGCGGAAAGCTGGGCCGTGGCCGCACGAAGGTGCGGTATCGCCCGGGAGGTGAACTCGTCAGTCACGCGGGTGACGGGCCCGGAGACGGAAATGGCCATCGGCGTCGGTGCGCCCGGGACCGACATGCCCAGGCAACGAACGCCCAGTTCCTGCTCTTCCTCGTCGATGGCATAGCCGCGGGAGCGCACCTGTTCGAGTTCGTCGAAGAGCTGGTGCATGGTTGTGATGGTCTTGGGCGTGTGGGCGGGCATGCCGGCCTGGTTGACCAGCCGCTGGACCCGGTCGTTATCCAGCACCGCCAGGATGGCCTTGCCCACGCTCGTGCCGTGCAGCGAGGAGCGGCGTCCGACCTCGGTGATCATGCGCATCGCGTGCGGCGACTGGGCCTGGGAAATGTAGGTGACCATGTCGCCGTCGAGCACCGCGATGCTGGCGGATTCGCCCAGGTCGTTCACCAGGTTCTGCAGGATGGGCGTGGACAGGGCCCCCAGCTGGCGGTTGGCGACCTCGCCCAAGCGGATCAGTCGCGGGCCCAGCGCGTAGCGGCGGTTGTTCAGCTGGCGGACGTATCCAATGCCGACCAGGGTGCGCAGCAGCCTGTGGATGGTGGGAAGCGGAAGCGGGGTGTCCATGGCAAGTTCACTCAGGGCCGCCTCTCCGCCGGCCCGGCCAATGAGTTCAAGGAGCTCGAAGGCGCGCTCGACGGATTGGACGCCCGATGTCGTCTTTACTTCGGCCATGGCGATGCTCCTGGGTCTGCTGGTGCGCGGGCGGGAACCGTCAAAAGGTCCCGCAAACGGTCAAGTCTTGTGATGCAACACTACCGGAACCCTGGCCTGTTCTTCCACGATCCGAAACTTTGGTGCAAAATTCCCGTGACCCACTCCACATAAGTGCTTGTAATTTCACTCCGCAGATAATAGTATCCACTATACGGAAACTTTTTTCAGGAGGACGATATGGCTGTACCTAGCCCGGGATATTCACTGACGCTGCGTGTCCAAACGCCCGTCTCGATCACTGCAACCAGCGAACTGGCCGCGGCCGTGGGCCGCGCCGGAGGCTCGATCACGGCACTTGACGTGGCCGAATCCGGCCATGACCACATGGTCGTCGACGTCAGCTGCAACACCACCGACGCCGCACACGGCCAGTCCGTCCGCGATGCCCTCGATGCGCTGGACGGCGTGAACGTGCGCAACGTCTCGGATCGCACCTTCCTCATGCACCTGGGCGGCAAGCTCGAGGTCGTCCCGAAGGTGGCCCTGCGCAACCGCGACGACCTCTCCCGCGCCTACACCCCCGGGGTGGCCCGCGTGTGCATAGCCATCGCCGAGAACCCCGAGGACGCCCGCAACCTCACCATCAAGCGCAACACCATTGCCGTGGTCACCGACGGCTCCGCCGTCCTGGGCCTGGGCAACATCGGCCCGGCCGCCGCGCTTCCGGTCATGGAGGGCAAGGCCGCGCTGTTCAAGCAGTTCGCCAACGTCGATGCCTGGCCGGTCTGCCTGGACACCCAGGACACCGAGGAGATCATCATGATCGTCAAGGCGCTCGCCCCGGTCTACGGCGGCGTGAACCTCGAGGACATCGCCGCACCGCGCTGCTTCGAAATCGAGGCCCGCCTGCGCGAGGAACTCGACATCCCGGTCTTCCACGACGACCAGCACGGCACCGCCATCGTCACCCTCGCCGCGTTGACCAACGCGCTGCTGGTGGTCGGCAAGCAGATCGACAAGGTCCGCATCGTCGTCTCCGGCGTCGGCGCAGCGGGCAACGCCATCATCCAGCTCCTGGCCGCCCGCGGCGCCAAGAACATCATCGCCGCCGGCCGCAACGGCGCCATTAGCCGCACCGATGTCTCCGCCGACCCGCACCGCCAGTGGCTGGCCGACAACACCAACCCGGAGCAGTTCACCGGAACGCTCAAGGAAGCCATGGTTGGCGCCGACGTCTTCATCGGCGTCTCCGCCCCCAACGTCCTGGACGAGGCGGACATCGAGGCCATGAACGAGAACGCCATCGTCTTCGCCATGGCCAACCCCGACCCGGAGGTCGACCCGGCCGCCGCCGGCCGCCACGCCGCCGTGGTCGCCACGGGCCGTTCCGACTTCCCGAACCAGATCAACAACGTGTTGGCCTTCCCGGGCTTCTTCCGCGGACTGCTCGACGCACGCGTTTCAGACATCACCGACGAAATGTTGTTGGCTGCAGCCGATGCCATTTCCGCCCGGGTAAGCCAAGATGAACTCAACCCAGGTTTCATCATTCCCTCCGTCTTCGACCCGCACGTGGCCGCAGACGTTGCCGAGGCCGTCTCCTCCGCGGCAGCGAAGAACAAGTAGCAAGAAAGTCTGGTCCACCACGATGAGCATCACACTGACCCACACCCCGTCCGTTGCCAAGGCCGATGAGATCCTCTCCGCCGAGGCGCTGGCCTTCGTCTTGAAGTTGCACGAGAAGTTCACCGGAACCCGCGAGGAGCTGCTTGAGGCACGCACCAGGGCCCGCGCCGAGGTCGCCAAGACCGGCACCATGGACTTCGATCCGGCCACCGCGCAGGTCCGCGCCGGCGACTGGAAGGTCGCCCCGGCGCCGGCCGCCCTGCAGGACCGCCGCGTGGAAATCACCGGCCCGGCTTCCCCGGCCAAGATGGCCATCAACGCGCTGAACTCCGGTGCCAAGGTCTGGCTTGCTGACCTCGAGGATGCCTCGACCCCGACCTGGCACAACGTCATCGACGCGCTGGTGAACCTCACCGAGGCGGCCGCCGGCACGCTGTCCTTCGAGGACGCGGGCAACGGCAAGTCCTACGCGCTGCGCACCGACGCACCGCTGGCCACCGTCGTGGTCCGCCCGCGCGGCTGGCACTTGCCGGAGGCCAACGTGCTCATCAACGGTGCACCGGCAATCGGCGCGCTGGTCGACTTCGGCCTGCATTTCTTCCACAACGCCAAGGTGTTGGCAGAGTCGGGCCAGGGCCCGTTCTACTACCTGCCCAAGATGGAGTCCTACCTCGAGTCCCGACTGTGGAACGAGGTGTTCGCCTTCGCCGAGGCGGAACTGGGCATCGAACACGGCACCATCCGCGCCACCATGCTCATCGAAACCATCCCGGCCGCGTTCCAGATGGACGAGATGCTCTACGAGCTGCGCGACTACGCCTCGGGCCTGAATGCCGGTCGCTGGGACTACCTCTTCTCCATCATCAAGTACTTCCGCGAGGCCGGCGAAAAGTTCGTCATGCCCGACCGCGCCGACGTGGCCATGACGGCGCCGATGATGCGCGCCTACACAGAACTGCTGGTGCAGACCTGCCACAAGCGCGGCGCCTTCGCGATGGGCGGCATGGCCGCCGTCATCCCGAACCGCCGCGAACCGGAGGTCACCGCCGCCGCGTTCGAGAAGGTCCGGGCCGACAAGACCCGCGAGGCCAACGACGGCTTCGACGGCTCCTGGGTGGCGCACCCGGACCTGGTCCCGATCTGCGTGGAGGTCTTCGACTCCGTGCTCGGCGCGAAGCCCAACCAGATCGACCGCCAGCGCCCCGAGGTCGCCGTCACCGCCGGCCAGCTGCTCGACGTCGCCTCGGCACCGGGCTCGGTCACCGAGGCCGGGGTCAACACCAACCTCTACGTGGCCGTCGCCTACACCGCGGTCTGGCTCTCGGGCAACGGGGCCGTGGCCATCCACAACCTCATGGAGGACGCGGCAACGGCCGAGATCTCCCGTTCGCAGATCTGGCAGCAGATCCGCAATAAGGTCGTCGCCGCCGACACCGGCAACACCATCACCGCCGAGCTCGTCGCCAAGGCACTCGAGGTCCAGGTCGAGAAGCTGCGCGGCGAGGTCAACGACGAGGAAACCTTCGCCGCGTACTACGCCCCCGCGGCAGACCTCATCGGCCGCCTGGTCTCCGGGCGCGACGAGGACTTCGAGGACTTCCTCACGCTGCCTGCCTACCGCCTGCTAAGCACCGAGCTGGTGGCAAAATGAGCCGGGAAGGCGCGCTGGGCGCAGCCGCACTGGCACGCATCGAAAGCGATCTGGCCGCCACCGACGAGTTGCTGGAGCAGAACTACCCGGGCGACGACGGACGGCGCCAGCCGATCCACACCGCCTATGTCCCGGCCGACCGCTTCACCCCCGGGCTGCCCGCGGCCTGGGGCGCCGCTGCCCTTGAGGCCGCCGGCGGCGTGGCGGGCCTGGCTGCCCTGGCCGAAAAGCTGGGACTGGCACAGCCGGAGGAACTTGCCGCGCTGGTCGCAGCGAAGCTTGGCCGCGAGCCCATCGAGGACCTGCGCCTGGACTTCGAGGACGGATACGGCAACCGCGGCGACGAGGCCGAGGACGCCGCTGCGGTTGCGGCGGCGGAACAGGTCGCCAAGACCGTGGCCGCAGGTCTCGCCCCGCCGTTCATCGGCATCCGCTTCAAGTGCCTCGAGGCACCCACCCGGGCCCGCGGACTGCGCACGCTGGATTTGTTCGTCTCCACGCTGGCACGCGCCGGCGAATTGCCCGAAGGGCTGGTGCTGACCCTTCCGAAGGTCACCACCGTCGCCCAGGTCCGCGCCATGGTCTTCGTCTGCGAGCAGCTGGAGGCGGCGCACTCGCTGCCCGCCGGGCGCCTGCGCTTCGAGGTCCAGATGGAAACCCCGCAGCTGATCCTCTCGCACGAGGGCACCGTCCCGTCGGCTACGCTGCTGCACGCGGGCCAGGGGCGGATTTCCTCGCTGCACTACGGCACCTACGACTACTCGGCCTCGCTGGGCATCGCGGCTGCCTACCAGTCCATGGAGCACCCGGCCGCCGACTACGCCAAGAACGTCATGCAGGTGGCCATCGCCGGCACCGGCGTGCACATGTCCGACGGCTCGACCAACATCCTGCCCCTGGGCGACCCGGAACAGGTCCAGGCCGCCTGGGCACTGCATGCCCGCCTGGTGCGCCGCCACCTGGAGCGCGGGATCTACCAGGGCTGGGACCTGCACGAAAACCAGCTGCCCACCCGCTACCTGGCGACCTACGCGTTCTACCGCGAGGGCTTTGCCGCCGCGGCGGCACGCCTGCGCAACTACGTGCACCGCATCGAATCGGCCATCATGGACGAACCGGCAACCGCCAAGGCGCTGGCCAACTTCATCCGCCGCGGCCTGGTCTGCGGCGCACTGACGGCCGAGGAGATCGCCGCGGAGGCCGAGATTTCCCTATCCACCCTTGAATCAATCGCCCTGGCGCGAGCAACACAGACGGAGGACTCGAATGTCTAAGATCCAGACTCGTGCGGATGCAAGCTACTACACGAACTACGGAGGGCACCCGCCGCAGACCGACCTGTTGACCGACCGCGCCATCGTCACCGAGGCCTACACGGTCATCCCGCGCGGGGTGCTGCGCGACATCGTCACCTCCGTCTTCCCGGAGTGGACCGGCACCCGCGCCTGGGTGCTGAACCGCCCGGTCGCCGGCGGCTCGACCACCTTCGCCCAGTCCATCGTGGAGGTCTCCCCGGGCGGCGGCTCGGATCACCCGGAGCCGCAGGCCGAGGTCCAGTCCTTCGTCTTCGTGGTCTCCGGCCGGCTGACCGTGACCATCGACGGCGCCGCGCACACCCTGGAGGAGGGCGGCTTCGCCTACGTCCCGGCCGGCACACAGTGGCAGGCGCACAACAACGGCGTCGAGGTGGCAACCTTCCACTGGATCCGCAAGCGCTACGAGGTCCTGGCGGGCGTCGCCGCCCCGGGTCCGGTCGTCGGCAACGAGCGCGACATCGAGCCTGGCGCGATGCCGGAGACCGAGGGCAAGTGGCGCACCACGCGCATGCTTGACCCGCAGGACGTGGCGTTCGACTTCGGCGTGAACATCGTGACCTTCGAGCCCGGCGCCTCGATCCCGTTCGCCGAGACCCACGTGATGGAGCACGGCCTGTACGTGCTGGAGGGCAAGGCCGTCTACCGGCTGAACGCGGACTGGGTCGAGGTCGAGGCGGGGGACTACATGTCGCTGCGCGCCTTCTGCCCGCAGGCTTGCTACGCCGGCGGACCGTCGAACTTCCGCTACCTGCTCTACAAGGACCAGAACCGCCAGATCGCCTTGTAACGCGGCACGCCGCTTAACACCGTCGGGCCCCTCGAACGCGATGCGTTCGAGGGGCCCGACGGTGTTTGGGGGAGGGGGAAACCCTGCCCCCGTCTCGGCCGGCGCCCGTTGGGAAAGGGGTGGTGCCGGAGAGATGCGTTTCCTACCAGGCCGGGAGCACCGGCAGGGGTCCGCTGGCTTCAATGTAGCGTGCCTGGCCGCGCGCGAGCCACTCGATCAGGCCCTCGCGGTCCGACTTGACCTGCAGGGCGCCGTCGCCGATGACCCACTCGTCGCCTTCCTCGGTCACCAGGGTCATGCCCGGGGCGTCCTTGGCCCGCATGGTGCGCACCGCCGCCTCCACGGCGTTGAGCTGCGAGTCCGGGTCGGCCTCCTCGATGGTCCAGGCGGTGTCCAGGTCGTGGTGGTGCACGACGACCTCGGCGATGCGCAGGGCCACGATGGAGGTGGCGGGGATGACCTTGCCGTGCAGGTCCACTTCCTGGACCGCGAGCTCCCCGGCCAGGTGCTCGGCCTGCTCGGCGAAGTACTCCGCGGCGCTGCGGAATTTCCCGACCAGTTCCTCGCGCGGCAGGGCCGCCAGCGCGGCGATCTCCTCGTTGCGGGCCTCGGGCGAGGCATAGAGCTGCTGCTCTTCCCCGGTGGCGGCCCAGTCGATGAGCTTGACCAGCGAGCGGCCGTTGGAGGCCAGGTGGGCGATGACATCGGCCCGGCTCCACCCCTCGCACAGGGACGGCGCGGACATTTCGTCGGCGGACAGGGTGTCGATCGTGGCCAGCATCATGTTGGTTTCGCGGCCGAGTCGGGAAAGGTCCGAGTGCAGGCGGGCAGTGTTGATCATGCAGACACCCTACCAATGTGCGGGCCGGGGATGGGCCCGGAATCCAATACATATCGAACCGGTATTGACTCATATGCAGGCGCGTGGCGCGGTGCCGGACCCGCCGGGGCCCGGAGTCGCCATTCCCGGCTTTTTGCCGCCCGGGCGGTAGTTTGGTGGGATGATCCCGGACCGGCAGATGACGCAACGACTACGGCTCGATCCACCGGTGCCCGGGGACCTGGAGGAGGTCTACGCGATCTCCGGCGATCCGCGGACCTGGGCGCACATCCCCGGGGAACGGGTCACGGATCCGCGGCAGACCGAGGCCTCGCTGGAAACGTTTGGCGCCGGCTGGCGGGAGCACGGCCTCTCGCACTGGGTCGTGCGGCTGGGGGAGGCCGGCGCGTACCCGCCCCTGGAGCCCGGCCGGGTACTGGGCACCGGGGGAGTGCACCTGTTTGCGGCGGTCGCCGGCAAACACGTCTGGAACCTTGGCTACCGGCTGGACCCTGCCTGCTGGGGACACGGATTCGCCACCGAACTTGCCCGGTACGCGGTGGAACGCGCCCACGCCGCCAGGGAATCGGTGCCGGTGATCGCCCGGGTGCTTTCCACCAACCCCGCATCGGTCAAGGTGGCGCAGAAGGCCGGGCTCCAACTCCGTTGGGAAGGACCTCCGTCGCCGAAGACCGCTGCAGCAGTCGGTGACGGGTCGGTTTCCCGGCTCATCCTTGCGGACCGTGAGCTGGATGGCGACGTGCTGGCATGGCTGGTCTCCCGCGGCTAGGAAGCCGCAGGAACAAACCCGGCGCCTGCGGAACCGCGGCGCGTGGCTAGGGGCGGGCCGGCAGGCCCGCGCCGGTTGATGCGCGCTGCACCAATTTGGGGGTGAACACGAACTGCTCGCGCACCGCGTCGGGCCCGGCTTCGGCCTCGCGCAGCAGGACGTCAACAGCGGTCCGCCCGATTTCGACGGCCGGCTGGCGCACCGAGGTAATGGGCACCACCGCCGATTCCGCGAAGGCGATATCGTCGTAGCCGACCAGCGCGATGTCCTCCGGGACCCTGACCTTTCCGCTCATGACCAGTGCCTGTAGCACGCCCATGGCCAGGAGGTCGTTGGCGGCGAAGATGGCCTCGGGCCGGCGGGCGGCGGGCAGCGCAGCGATCCGTTCCCCGGCGGCGCGGCCCTCGAACACGCTCAGCGCTTTCGTGCCGAAGATTTCAAGGCTGGCACCCGGCACCGCTGCAACCACCGATTGGGCGCCCTCCAGGCGGTGGCGCACCTGTTCGATTTCCATCGGGCCGCCGACAAACCCGATGCGTCGCCGTGAGGCATCAATCAGGTGCTGGGCAGCAATGCGCCCGCCTTCGACGTCGTTGACCGAGACCGAGGAGAAGGACTGGTCGCCGCTGCCGCGGTCGACCAGCACCACGGGGGTCCCGGCCTCGCGAATCCGCCACAGCCTGCTCAGGTCCGTGCGCACCGGGGAAATGAGCAACCCCGCCACGCGTTGTTCCTCGAAAAGATCCAGCAGTCGCCCTTCATTGGACACCGAGTCGTCGCTGGCGCCCATCAGCACACTGTAGCCGTTGTCCAGGGCCCGCTGCTGCGCGCCATGGGTTACGTCCATGAAAAAGGGGTTGCGGGCATCGAGGACGACCAGGCCGAAGCTGCGGCTTCGGCCCGCGCGAAGTTGCCGGGCCGCATCGTTGCGCACGAAGCCCAGGCGTTCGATGACTTCGGTGACGCGGGTGACAGTGGAGGGCGAGACCATGGCCGGGCGATTGAGCACATTGGAGACGGTTCCCACGGAGACGCCGGCCTCGCGGGCCACGTCCCGGACACTGATTGCCAAAGTGGGCCCCTTCCGCCTGCCGTGTATGCGTCATTGCGAGTATATCGCCCGGGGCCGCCGCCCGGGCCCGGACGACACCTATTGAAAGGATTCAATTTATTTGGTTCCGGCGGCCCAAAGCACTTGAAATTCATTGTGATCTTGGTCTAGTATCGGGACGTTCCATTGAATTGAAACGATTCATAATCTGGTGCCGGAGCCCCGAATGTGACATCGGCACGCAAGCACACGAAGGGGGAAGCGGCATGACGAGGGTCTGTTTCCAGTTGCAGGTGAAGCCCGAGCGGCTCACCGAGTACATCGAACGCCACGCCGCGGTATGGCCCCAGATGCTCCAGGCCATCGAGCAGGCGGGCCGCCGCAACTACTCGCTCTTCGTGCGCGGCGACGGTTTCCTGGTCGGCTACTACGAGACCGACGACGACCAGGCGGCCCAGCGTGCGCTGGATGCCGACCCGCGCACCGCGGCCTGGGAAGCGCAGATGTCCGGGTTCTTTGTGTCCCTGGACGGGCGCCCCGACCAGGGCGCCGAACGACTGACCGAGGTTTTCCACCTCGAAGACCAGCTGGCGACGCTCAACTCCTGAGCGCACCGACACCCCCCACCCCACCAACGAAAAGGAGACCTCATGGGCACGACGTTGAGCCCCGAGATCCTCGCCACCCTTGAACGCCAGGCCATTGAAGTTCCCTCCTGGGCCTACGGAAACTCGGGAACCCGCTTCAAGGTCTACGGCACCGACGGCACCCCGCGCGATCCGTTTGAAAAGATCGCCGACGCGGCCGAGGTCAACCGGCTCACCGGCCTGGCCCCGTCCGTGGCACTGCACATCCCGTGGGACAGGGTGGATGACTACGGCGCCCTGCGCGTCTACGCGAACGACCTGGGCATCGAGCTGGGGACCATCAACTCAAACACCTTCCAGGACGACGTCTACAAGTTCGGTGCCCTGACCCACGAGGATCCGGCCGTCCGCCGCAAGGCCGTTGACCACCACCTCGAATGCGTCGACGTCATGGACGCCACCGGCTCGCGCGACCTGAAGATCTGGCTCGCCGAGGGCTCGAACTACCCCGGCCAGGCAGACATGCGCGGCCGTCAGGACCGCCTGGCCGAGTCCCTGCAGCAGATCTACGCCCGCCTGGGCGGCGACCAGCGGTTGATGCTCGAGTACAAGTTCTTCGAGCCGTCGTTCTACCACACCGACGTGCCCGACTGGGGAACCTCCTACGCCCAGGTCGCCGCACTCGGGGACCGAGCCAAGGTCTGCCTGGACACCGGCCACCACGCGCCGGGCACCAACATCGAATTCATCGTGATGCAGCTCCAGCGCCTGGGCAAGCTCGGCTCCTTCGACTTCAACTCGCGCTTCTACGCGGACGACGACTTGATCGTGGGTGCCGCCGACCCGTTCCAGCTCTTCCGGATCATGTTCGAGGTCATCCGCGGCGGGGGCCTTGACGCCGACACCGAGATCGCGTTCATGCTCGACCAGTGCCACAACGTCGAAAACAAGATCCAAGGCCAGATCCGCTCGGTGCTCAACGTGCAGGAAATGACGGCCCGCGCCCTGCTGGTGGACCTCGACGCCCTGGCCGCCGCGCAGCGTTCAGGCGACGTACTGGCCGCCAACGCGGTGTTCATGGACGCGTTCTACACCGACGTGCGCGCCGAGCTCGCGCAGTGGCGCGAATCCCGCGGACTGCCGGCGGATCCGGAGGCCGCATTCCGCGCCTCGGACTACCAATCGCGAATCGAGGCCGCCCGCGTCGGCGGCGTCCAGGCCGGATGGGGTGCCTGAGATGGGCACCGGCACATTGGCCCCACGCAAGGCCCCGCGCTCCATCAGCGGCTGGAAGGCCACCGCGGCCGTTGCCATGTCCAACTACATGGAGGCCGGGGCGATCATCGCGCTGGCCACCAGCCTCACGCTCTGGCAGGGCGCCTTCGGCTTTGACGACGCACTAGTCGGCGTCATCGCCGCGGTGTCCGCCAACGCCTTCGGCTCGGCACTGGGGGCGGCGATCGGCGGCCCGCTCTGCGACCGCCTGGGCCGCAAGTTCATCTACACCTACGACCTGCTGGTCTTCATGCTCGGCGCCCTGATGCTCACCTTCGCCACCGGCGTCGTGCCGCTGATGATCGGCGTGGTCCTCATGGGCATCGCCGTCGGCGCCGGGGTGCCCGCATCCTGGACCTACATTGCCGAGGAGGCACCGAGCGAACACCGCGCGGCCCACGTGGGCGCCGCGCAGCTGGCCTGGTCGATCGGCCCGGCCATCGGATTCGCGCTGGCCATCCTGGTCGGACCGCTGGGGGTCACCGGAAGCCGGCTGATCTTCTTCCACCTGTTCATCATCGCCGGCATCACCTGGTGGGTACGCCGCGGGCTGCCCGAATCCAGGTCCTGGAAGAACCAGCGCAAGGAAGACGTGCGCCTGGGCGTGAAGGTCTCCTTCTTCTCCGGCATCCGCGGGCTGCTGGGCAACCGCAAGAACTTCGGCGCCCTGGCGTTCCTGCTCGGCGTCTACGGACTGTGGAACACCGTCGCAGGCCAGTCCGGCATCTTCCAGCCGCGCGTCTACGCCGCCGCGGGCGTGGAAAGCGCCACCCACCAAAACCTGCTGCAGGTCCTGGTCTGGACCCTCACGGCCCTGGCCACCTACTTCGGCTTCATGCGCTACGGGGACCGGGTCAGCCGCCGCTGGCTGTACTTCGCCGGCGCGCTGCTGGGCGTCGCCGCCTGGGCCGTGCTGATCTTCGCGCCTCCCGGCGCCTTCTCGCTCTTCTTCTTCGCCATCGGCTGGGGCATCTCGGCGGGCCTGGGGGCGCAGGCGTTCTACGGCCTGTGGGCCGCGGAGCTCTTCGCCACCCAGTACCGCGCCAGCGCCCAGGGCGTGCTGTTCATGCTCGCCCGCGTCATGGTCGGCTTGCTGTCCCTGGTCTTCCCGGTGCTGCTGAACACCATCGGCCTGGAGAAGGTCGGGCTCATCATCCTCGGCCTGCTGCTGCTCGCCCTGCTCATCGGCACCATCTGGGCACCGGAAACCCGGGGCAAGTCCCTGGAAGAGATCGAAGCCGAGCGCTACGGCACCGAGCGTGCCCGGGCCAACGCCTAAACATTCACCAAGCTGGAGAAAACAATGACATCGACGACTGCACAAGAGCTGATCACCCGCTCCAACCGACTGGGCGCGGACAAGAAGAACACCAACTACGCCGGGGGCAACACGTCGGCCAAGGGCACCGACTGCGACCCGGTCACCGGCGAGGCCATCGAGCTGCTCTGGGTCAAGGGCTCCGGCGGGGACCTGGGAACGCTGAGGGAATCCGGGCTCTCCACGCTGCGCCTGGACCGCATGCGCGCCCTGGCCGGCGTCTATCCCGGGCTGGAGCGCGAGG
The DNA here is from genome assembly GCF_059759235.1 of Paeniglutamicibacter sp. GQ140. Classification (NCBI taxonomy): domain Bacteria; kingdom Bacillati; phylum Actinomycetota; class Actinomycetes; order Micrococcales; family Micrococcaceae; genus Paeniglutamicibacter; species Paeniglutamicibacter sp. GQ140. Next base: position 39,120 of record NZ_JCAXDW010000012.1, on the reverse strand, counting down.
ACGAGATGGTCGCTGCCTTCGACTACTGCCTGCACGGCAAGGGCGGGGCGGCCCCGTCGATCGACACCGCCATGCACGGGCTGGTTGACGCGGCACACGTGGACCACCTGCACCCGGATTCGGGCATCGCCATCGCCACCGCCGCGGACGGAGAGGCGCTGACCGACAAGATCTTCGGTTCCAAAGTCGTGTGGGTGCCCTGGCGCCGCCCCGGCTTCCAGCTGGGCCTGGACATCGCGAAGATCAAGGAGGCCAACCCGGAGGCCATCGGCTGCATCCTGGGCGGCCACGGCATCACCGCCTGGGCCGAGACCAGCGAAGAATGCGAGGCGAACTCGCTGTGGATCATCGACACCGCCGCCGCCTACATCGAGGCCAACGGCGCCCCCGAGCCCTTCGGCACCGTGGTGCCGGGCTTCGAGGCCTTGGGCGAGTCCGAGCGCCGGGCCCGCGCGGCCGCCCTGGCCCCCACGATCCGCGGGCTGGCCGGCGCCGACAAGCCCATGGTCGGGCACTTCAGCGACGATGCGCGCGTGCTCGACTTCCTGTCCCGCGAAAAGCTCACCGCCCTGGCGGCCCTGGGCACCTCCTGCCCGGACCACTTCCTGCGCACCAAGATCAAGCCGATGGTCCTTGACCTGCCGGCCACCGCCACGCTCGAAGCACAGCTCGAGCGCCTGCGCGAACTGCACACCGAATACCGGGCCGACTACCGGGCCTACTACGAGGCGCATGCCGATGCCTCCAGCCCTGCGATGCGCGGGGCCGACCCGCTGATCGTGCTGGTGCCCGGGGTGGGCATGTTCTCCTACGGGGCGAACAAGCAGACCGCCCGGGTGGCCGGGGAGTTCTACCTCAACGCCATCAACGTGATGCGCGGGGCCGAGGCGCTGTCCACCTACACCCCGATTTCCGATGCGGAGAAGTTCCGCATCGAGTACTGGGCGCTGGAGGAAGCCAAGCTGGCCCGCCTGCCCAGGCCCAAGACCCACCAGGGGCGGATCGCCTTCGTCACCGGCGCGGCCTCGGGCATCGGCAAGGCCATCGCCACCCGGCTGGCCGCCGAGGGCGCCTGCGTGGTGGTCGCCGACCTGGACCTGGCCAAGGCCCAGGCGGCGGCGGCCGAGCTGGGCAATGAAGATGTGGCCATCGGCGTGGCAGCAAACGTCGCCGACGCCGCGGGCGTGCAGGCGGCCATCGACGCGACGGTGCTGGCCTTCGGCGGCATCGACCTGGTGGTCAACAACGCCGGGCTCTCGCTGTCCAAGCCGCTGCTGGAAACCACCGAGGCCGACTGGGATCTGCAGCACGACGTGATGGCCAAGGGTTCCTTCCTGGTCTCCAAGGCCGCCGCGAAGGCACTGGTGGAACAGGGCATGGGCGGGGACGTCATCTACATCTCCTCCAAGAACTCCGTCTTCGCCGGCCCGAACAACATCGCCTACTCCGCCACCAAGGCCGACCAGGCGCACCAGGTGCGCCTGCTGGCCGTGGAACTCGGCGAGCACGGGGTGCGCGTGAACGGGATCAACCCCGACGGGGTGGTCCGCGGGTCCGGGATCTTTGCCTCCGGCTGGGGCGCGAACCGCGCGGCCACCTACGGGGTCGAGGAGCAGGACCTGGGGCAGTTCTACGCCAACCGCACCATCCTCAAGCGCGAGGTCGTCCCGGAGAACGTGGCCGACGCCGTGTACGTGCTCACCGGACCGGAGCTCACCCGCACCACCGGCCTGCACATCCCGGTTGACTCCGGCGTCGCGGCGGCATTCCTGCGATGAGTCGGCACGCACCACGCCCCTCCGGTTCCCTTGCGCCGGTGGCCGCCATCGACCTGGGGGCGACCAGCGGCCGGGTGATGCTCGGGGAGCTGGTTGGCGGGAAGGTGGTGCTCACCCAGGTGCACCGCTTCGCCAACGGGGCGCACCCGCTCTCGGACTTCGAGGACGCGGCGGCGCCCGGCGCCCTGGCCTGGGACCTGGACGGGTTGTGGGCCGAAGTCCGCCGCGGCCTGGCCCTGGCCTTCGCCCAACGCCCCGACATCGCCTCCATCGGCGTTGATTCCTGGGCCGTTGACTATGCGCTGCTGCGCGACGGCGAGCGTCTGGGGCAGGTGCGGCACTACCGCGACCCGCGCAACGAGCGGGCGGTGGCGCAGCTGGAACAATCGTTTTCGCGCGCCGCGCTGTTTGAGCGCAACGGACTGCAGTTCCTGCCGTTCAACACCGTCTACCAGCTCGAGGCCGAGCGCGGCGAAGGCCGCCTGGCCGCGGCCGACACGCTGCTGTTGGTGCCCGACTACCTGAACTGGCTGCTGACCGGGGCGGTGCGTGCCGAGCGCACCAATGCCTCGACCACCGGGCTGCTCCACATTTCCACCGGCACCTGGGATGCCGAACTGGCCGGGCACCTGGGCGTGGCCGGGCTCCTGCCGGACCTGGTGGAACCAGGGGACACGGTCGGGATGCTGCGCCCCGAGTTGGCACACGAGCTTGGCGCCACCGGGGAAGTGTCGGTCACGGCCGTTGCCTCGCACGACACCGCCAGCGCCGTGGCGGCCGCACCCCTGGGTTCGCCGCGCTCGGCCTACGTCTCCTGCGGCACCTGGGGCCTGGTGGGCGTGGAACTGCCGCGCCCGGCCCTCACCGAGGAGGCCAGGCAGGCCGGCTTCACCAACGAGCTTGGCCTGGACGGGACGGTCCGCCTTCTCAAGAACGTGACGGGCACCTGGCTGCTGAGCGAGTCGATCAGGTACTGGAACGAATCCGCCGCCGCCGGCACCACCGGAGGGGTCACCCTTGAGTCCCTGTTGCCGGCCGTCGAGGCCCTGGAGGCCCCGGCCGTCTTGATCGACCCTGCCCAGGAGCGCTTCATGGCGCCGGGGAACCTGCCCGAACGGATCGTTGCCGCCGTCCTTGAGGCCGGTGGCGACTTGCCGGAATCGCGCGAGCAGATCCTGCGCATCATCCTGGAGAGCCTTGCGGCCAGCTTCGCCACCGAGGCCTTCGCGGCGGCCGGGCAGGGCGGTTTCGTACCCGATGCCATCCACATGCTGGGCGGCGGATCCCAGAGTGGACTCTTGTGCCAGCTCACGGCCGACCGGGCGGGCGTCCCGGTCTTCGCGGGACCTGTCGAATGCACCGCGTTGGGCAACGTGCTGGTGCAATTGCGTACGCGCTCGGGCGAGCCATGGACGATGGGCCGGATGCGCGCGCTGGTGCGGGACTCGGTTGAACTGCGCCGCTACGCGCCGAGCGCAGTGAAGAGCCCGGTTTAGTCCGGACCCCTGAATCCGGGCCAGGTGAAAAGGTGGTTGCGGGCACCGCCCGGGCGGGCGGGCCCGGCAACCACCCCGGGATCAGGCGTTGTCGCGCACGCGCCTGGCGAAGTTCAGCACATGTTCCCGCAGCACGTCGATGCGCCGATTGACCTCCGCCTCGCGATCGAAACCGAGGTAGGGCAGCGATTTCATCATGCGGACGTTGGCGGGGCACTGGAACTCGGCGCACACCAGGATGCCGATGGTGTCGCCGTCGCGGCCGGCCTGGCCACCCTTCCTGGCGTTGAAAAACACCACGTCGTTGGGCAGGTCAACGTCCTCGCACCACGAGCACTGCGGCCGGTTGCGGATCTTGCCCTCGGTCTTGCGGAACATGATGCCCACGGGCGCATCGTCAAGGACGGTGACGACATAACCGACCAAGGGCAGCTTCGGATCCCGCCACCCCAGGAACTCGAGGGTGTCCCAACCCAGGGAGTCGAAGTTCTCCGGGAGCGTGATGGCCTTGCGCTCGCGCAGCGAGGCATTGATGAAGGATGAACGGATCTGTTTTTCGGAAAGTGAATGCATGGAAGTTCTGGGCCTGACTGTCGTGCCGCCTCGTCGCCGCGGCGAAGGGAGGGGGCATGCTTCGGGTGGGGCAAAAGATCCGCGCGCGGTCGGGCGACGAGTCGCCGAGAACCCGGCAGCGGATGTGGGCGCGCCAAATGGGCGCGAAGAATCACCGAAAGTGGACAGCCTTATCTCGAGCCGGCGGAAAAGACGCCGGCTACCTCCGAACGCCCGCGGGGCGGTTGGGTCGAGATCAAAATGGACATGCGAAAAAGTATACGCCCACGCTGCCCGCGCTCTGTCGGACGCGACTGGGCGCACCGCAGCCTCCGCAGCGGGGAAGTGGAACATCGGTTCACGATGCTGTAGACCGGTCATATGTTTATCCGGCAACTCGAGTACATGGTCGCCCTCGCTCGAGAGCGACACTTCGTGCGCGCCGCGCAATCCTGTTCGGTGTCCCAGCCGGCACTGTCGGAGGGAATCCGGAAACTGGAAAAGGAGCTTGATGTTCCGCTGATCCGCCGTGGCAACAAGTTCGAGGGCCTGACCGCCGAGGGCAGGAACTTGTCCTCTGGGCCCGGAAAATCCTTGCAGACCGGGACGCGATGAACGACGAGATCGGTGCGATGCGCACCGGCGTCCGCGGCCAGCTTCGCTTCGGATCCATTCCCACCGCCTCGATCGCGGTGTCGCTGCTCAACGCGCCATTTTGCGATTCGCACCCCTTGGCGCGCGTCCAAGTGGTTTCCAACCTGACATCCGACGACGTTGTGGCGCGGTTGAGGTCCTACGAAATCGATGCCGGAATCACCTACATCCAGGACCCTGTGCCCGACGAATTCCGGGTGTTCCCGCTGTACCGGGAACGATACGTCCTGCTGACCGCGACGGATGCGGGCTCGCCGCCGGCCGTCTCTGCCACGTGGACGCAAGCTGCGGCACTCCCGCTTTGCCTGCTGGCCCCCAGCATGCAGGGACGGCGGCGCCTCGACGACATCTTCGCCGAGGTGGGAATCAGCCCGGAGCCACGGCTGGAAACCGACTCGGTGGCCTCGCTCTTTGCCCATGTGACGACGGGTTCATGGGCAACCGTCGTGCCCGCGGCTTGGCTGCATGCCTTCGGGGTACCTGCCAATTTGCACGCCGTCCCGTTGGTGGGCCCGGAGCGATGCGTTCCGGTCGGCTTGCTCACCCTCGCCCGGGATCCGACACCGATACTCGTGCGTGCCCTGGCATCCGTGGTCGAATCGACGGATCTCACATTCCTGGAACACCTGCCGGACGAACATAAGCGATAGGCACTGCTTATCTAACCATCACGGTTGCCTCTTTGACGCCGATTGCTTAGGGGCGCAAAGTGGTTCCCCGGGGCACGGTGCCCTTGCGTGGGAGGCGAAATGGCAAAGATGACGGGGGTCCGGGTAATGGGGCCACAAGGTGGCGCTGCTCCCCGACGTGCAACCGTTCGACGTTCCTTGCTGGCCCTGGGCCCGGCCCAGGGCGACCGGATGTCCGCATGGCGCGTCGGGCTGAGCGTCGCCGTCCCCTCGCTGGGACTGTTGGCCCTTGGCAGGCCGGGCCTGATCATTTATGCCGTCTTCGGCGCCTTCATCGGCATGTATGGCAGGAACGAACCGCACCAAATGAGGCTCGTCCACCAAGCTCAGGCGGCTGTGCTGCTCGTGGGAGGAACCCTGATCGGCATTGGATTGTCCGCCCTGGGTGTGAGGCCTTGGACGCTCGTCCTGACCGAGGCCTTCATCGCGGGTGTGGGCTCGCTCTTCGCCGACAGGTACAGGCTCAAGCCCGCGGGCCCATTCTTTTGCCTCTTTGCCCTCGGCGCCTGTGCCTCTGTTCCGCTGGCGGTGCCGTGGTGGGGCGCCGCAATCGCCTGCGTTGGCTCGGCCGGCTTCGCCGCAATGGTCGGGTTTGCCGGCTGGTTCGGCGCCCAGACCTGGGCGTCGGGGGCCGGCCGGCCGGTGGTGCCCACCGTTTCGGCCGCTGTCCTCGTCCACGCACTGCGCTATGTCCTGGCCGTCGGCACCGCCGGTGCCGCAGGAATCCTCATGGGTATCGGGCACCCCTACTGGGCCATGGCCGCGGGAGCTGTTCCGCTGGCCGCAGAGACTCTTGGGGCGCGCGTCCAACGCGGCATCCACCGGGTGTTCGGAACTCTTGCCGGAGTGGGGCTGACGGCCCTGGTTCTCCTACCCCGGCCATCCGTCATGGTGCTGGGGCTGCTGGTGGTTGCGCTGCAGTTCCCGAGCGAGTTGTTTATGGCGCGCCACTACGGGTTCGCCCTGGTCTTCTTTACGCCGCTGGTCCTGGTCATGACCTATCTGGCGGCACCAACTGATCCCGGCATCCTCATGGCCGACCGGGCCGTGGAGACGGCCATTGGGGCCGCCGCCGGCGTGCTGGTTGCCGTGTTCATCCGCGAACCGGGGACGTCGCGGAACCCCTTGCGCTGAGCCCGGGCGTGGGGGCACGAATCGGCCGTGGTCACCACTTTTTCTCGAACTCGGAGGATGGTCAGGGATTCATCCGGGTCGGTTTCGGGGTGATCCCCGCCGAGCGCATTCCCGAGGGCATGCAGAGGCTTGCCGCCCTGCTACCCGGGCAAAAGACTGCCTCCCTCGACTAGGCGAGGGAGGCAGCCAGGCGGTTTCGGCGCGGTGCCGGGGCGTGGTGCTAGCGGGCGTTGACGGCGGCCTTGGTGATCGGCCAGCCGGTGACGACCTTGGGTCGCGGGGTGGCGTAGGTGCGCACCTTGGAGGTGCTCAGCCCCAGCCGGACCAAAGATTCGGCGATGGTCACCGCGGCGCGCACGCCGTCCACGATCGGCACGCCGGTCGCCTCGGCGACCTTGGCCTCGAGCTCCGCCATGCCGCCGCAGCCGAGCACTATGACCTCGGCCTTGTCGTTCTCCACCGCCTGGCGCGACTGCTCCACGATGGCGGCCACGGCGCGTTCGGGATCGGATTCGAGCTCGAGCACGCCCAGCCCGCTGGCGCGGACCGAGGCGCAGCGGTCGGTGAGGCCCGCCAACTTCAGCCGGTCCTCGATCAGCGGAACCGTCCTGTCCAGCGTGGTGACCACGGAGTACTTGTGCCCTAGGAACTGGGCGGTGGAGGCCGCGGCCTCGGTGATGTCCACGACCGGGACATCAAGCAGTTCCTGCAGGCCCTCGCGGCCGTGTTCTCCGTAGCCGGCCTGGATGACCGCGTCGTAGGGCTCGGTGTAGTTCACGACCTTATCCATCACGGCGATGGCGGCGAGGTAGCTCTCGAAGTTTCCCTCGCAGGAATCGGCGCCGAAGTCAGGGGTCAGTTCGACGATCTCGGTGCCCGGGGACGCCGCCGAGCGGGCGGAGTCGCCGATGGACCGGGTCATGGACGCGGTGGTGTTGACGTTGAGGACCAGAATGCGCATGGGGTAACTCCTGTGTGGCGGTGGATCTGAAGCGGGCGGTGGGCCCTAGTGGGTGGGAGCGACGGCGATGGTCTCGCCGTCGACGTCCTGGTGGACCTGGCCGCGCTTGGCGATGGCCAGGTAGACGAGGGCGCCGAGGCCGGAGCCGATGAACCAGGCGAAGGCCGAGACGTGGCCCAGTGCAGGGGAGAAGGCCAGGATCAGTGCCGCAACGGCGGAGATGCCCAGGGCGATGATGGCGCGGAAGTTCACGCCGCGGGTGAAGAAGTACGTGCCCTCCGGGTTGGTGCGGTACAGGTCCGGGATGTTGATCCGGGCACGGCGCAGGATCCAGTAGTCGGCCATGATGATGCCGAACAGGGGGCCGAGCAGGGCGCCCAGGCCGCCGAGGAAGTAGGTGATGACGGCGGGGGAGTTGTAGAGGTTCCACGGCAGGATCAACAGGCCGATGACGCCGGAGATGATGCCGGCACGGCGGAAGTTCAGCACCTTGGGGAAGAGGTTCGTCAGCGCATAGATCGGGGCGACGAAGTTGGCCATCAGGTTCACCGCAATGGTCAGGATCAGCAGGGCCGCCGATGCTGCCAGCAGCAGGAAGGTGTTGGGGATGGCGGCAACGACGTCTGAGGGGCTGTCGATGATGGTTCCGTCGATCTTGAACTGCGCACCGGTCATGACCACGACGATCACGCCGAAGAGCAGCATGTTCAGCGGGATGCCCCAGAAGTTGCCGCGAACGATCGAGCCCTTGGAACGGGCGCTGCGGGTGAAGTCGCAGAAGTTCAGCACGAAGGTGGCGTAGATGGAGACCCACAGGGCACCGCCGCCGAGGATCCCGAGCCACATGTCGACGCCGGTCTTGGCGTCGCCGGTTGACCATGCGATGGAGCCGCCGGCCTGGATGAACATCCAGATGGCGAGCGCGCCCATGGTGACGAGGATGACCGGGCCGGCGAAGGCCTCGTACTTGCGGATCATTTCCATGCCGTAGCTGACGATGACCAGCTGCAGTGCCCACAGGGCGACGAAGCAGATCCAGCCCAGGGTGGAAAGGCCCAGGAAGCTGTTGGAGTTAAGGCTCGCGGCGGACGGGGCGACGGCCAGGATCATCACCACGAGCACCACGGATGCAAGGTAGGTCTGGATGCCGAACCAGGCGATCGCCACGGCACCGCGCAGGAGGGCCGGGATCTGTGCTCCGCGGATGCCGAAGGCAATGCGGCTCATGACCGGGAACGGGACGCCGGTCTTTTCGCCCATGAAGCCGGAAAAATTCAACAGCCCAAAGAGCAGGACTGCGCCGAAGCCCAGGGCCAGCAGGATCTGCCAGCCGCCCAGGCCGAGTGCAAAGAGCCCAATCGCAAATGCGTAGTTCCCCAGGGAATGGACGTCGTTGGCCCACAGCGTGAAGATGCTGTAGCTGGACCAGGTCCTTCCCGCCTTGGTGGTTGGTGCCAGGTCGCTGTTGTATAGCGACGCGCTGAGCCCATGGGGATTCAGTTCGTGCTGGACCACGGGCGGGACGCTGGATTCTGACGTCGCTGTGCGCACATCTGGATGGGTCATGAGAACTCGTACCTTTCACCACAGGGGGTGTGACGGAGATTACTTCGTGGATCGATGATGGCACGATTCCATGTAAAAGAAAAGGATTTTCATCAGGTGGAATTCCTGGAGAAATCATTCGGCCTGGATTTGACTGGTCACGGCCGATTTGCACCGACTCCGGTCGCCCGGGGCGTGATGGCGGGCAGGTGGGTGCGGGTGACTCGGGCCCTTGACAGTGACTCAGCCCACTCGCTAGAGTTCTCATCAAGCAATAAACATATTTCACAATATGGAAGTTGGAACCATGAAGGAGTCGAAGATGGCCTACACCGTCAACTGTTCAATCCTGCTCACCGAGCTCCCCCTGCTGGAGCGCGCCGCCGCGGCCAAGGCGGCGGGCTTCGACAGCGTTGAATTCTGGTGGCCGTTTGCCACGGCCGTACCCGCCGACTCCGAGGTCGACGCCTTCGTGGCCTCGATCAAGGACGCAGGCGTCACCCTCGAGGGCCTGAACTTCTTCGCCGGCGACATGCCGGCCGGGGACCGCGGACTGGTTTCCTGGGTCGGACGCGAATCCGAGTTCCTCGACAACATCGACGTCGTGGCAGGCATTGGCGAGGCCACCGGCTGCAAGGGCTTCAACGCCCTGTATGGAAACCGGCAGCCCGGGATCGACGGCCAGGCGCACGACAAGCTGGCCGTTTCCAACCTGGTCGCCGCGGCCAACGGGGTGGCACGCATCGGCGGCACCGTGCTGCTCGAACCGATCTCGGGCTCCGAGGCCTACCCGCTGAAGACCTCCGCCGACGCGTTCTTCGTCCTCGAGAAGGTCCACGCCGCGGGGGCAGCCAACGTCAAGCTATTGGCCGATTTCTACCACCTGGCCGTCAACGGCGACGACGTCGCCGCGCTGATCGAGGGCCACGCCCACGAATTCGGCCACATCCAGATCGCCGACGATCCGGGACGCGGGGCACCGGGCACCGGAACGCTGCCGCTGGGCGAATGGATCACCCGGTCCCGCGACCTCGGCTACGCCGGCGGCGTCGCCCTGGAGTACAAGGCCGCCCACGCCGAGGCCTTCAACTGGCTCATCCGCCAGCCCGCCTAACCGGCACCCCAAGCACTTTCGGGCACACGCTGCCCAAGCCACCAGCACGCACAAGTTTTCAGGAGCACGGCATGTCGAACACGCACAAGATCGCATTCATCGGCCTGGGCATCATGGGCCTTCCCATGGCCATCAACCTGGCCAAGGCAGGCTTCGAGGTCACCGGCTACAACCGCAGCCCGGAAAAGACCGCCGAACTCGTGGCCGCCGGTGGCAAGGGCTCCGGGTCCATCCCCGAGGCAGTGGCCCACGCCGACGTCATCATCACCATGGTCCCGGACTCCGCCGACGTCGAAGCCGTCGTCACCGGCGAGGCCGGGGTCTTCGCGCACGCCAAGTCCGGCGCCCTGTGGATCGACAACTCCTCCATCCGTCCCGACGTGGCGGCACGCCTCTCCGACGAGGCCCGCGCCGCGGGCCTCCGCCCGCTCGACGCACCGGTCTCCGGCGGCGAGGCCGGCGCCATCGGCGGCGTGCTCTCCATCATGGTCGGCGGCGAGGAAGCAGACTTCGCCGACGCCGAGGCGGTCTTCAATGCCGTGGGCAAGACCATCGTGCTGGTGGGCCCCTCGGGCTCCGGCCAGACCGTTAAGGCTGCAAACCAGCTGATCGTCGCGGCGAACATCCAGGCGCTTTCCGAGGCCGTGGTGTTCCTTGAGGCCTACGGCGTGGACACCGATGCCGCGCTGACGGTCCTGGGTGGCGGGCTCGCCGGATCCAAGGTCCTGGACCAGAAGGGCCAGAAGATCCTTGACCGGTCCTTCGAGCCCGGCTTCCGCCTGGCCCTGCACCACAAGGACATGGGCATCGTGACCTCCGCTGCCCGCGAGGCAGGCGTCGTGCTTCCGCTCGGCGCCCTTGTCGCCCAGCTCGTGGCCTCCACCGTGGCCAGCGGCGACGGCGCACTTGACCACTCCGGGCTCTTCCGCGGCGTACAACGCCTCAGCGGATCCGCCGACGTGCCGGCCGAACCCGTGGCCGCCAGCTAGCAAGCAGGGCAGTCGGTGCGGTGCAGGCCCGGAAGCCTGCACCTTTCCATCCGCCCCAGGGATCCTTCGCGGCAAGCAACCGCTGTGCGCCATCGGTCCACCTAAACCCACACCCTCCCCCCGCCAGGCAAGCGCCGGCGCCGGGGATTGACACAAGGAGCTCTACACCATGGCAAAGTTGCGCGTCGTTGATGCAATTGTCCTGATTCTGGAAAAGGAAGGCGCCATCGAGGCCTTCGGGCTGCCCGGTGCGGCCATCAACCCCCTGTACTCGGCCATGCAGCGCCGCGGCACCATCCGCCACACGCTGGCCCGCCACGTCGAGGGCGCCAGCCACATGGCCGACGGCTACTCCCGTGCCACCGGCAAGATCGGGTTGTGCCTGGGCACCTCGGGCCCCGCCGGCACCGACATGATCACCGGCCTCTACGCCGCGATCGCCGACTCCATCCCGATGCTCTGCATCACCGGACAGGCGCCGACCGACAAGCTGCACAAGGAAGACTTCCAGGCCGTGGACATCGAGTCCATCGCCAAGCCGGTCACGAAGTTCGCCGCCACCATCCTGGAGCCGGGCCTGGTCCCGGGCTACTTCGCCAAGGCCTTCCAGATCATGCGCTCGGCACGCCCGGGCCCGGTCCTGCTGGACCTGCCGATCAACGTGCAGATGGCCGAGATCGAATTCGACATCGACGCCTACGAGCCGCTGGTCCCGGACAAGCCGGCAGCCACCCGCGGCCAGGCCGAGAAGGTCCTGGACCTGCTGGTCGCCTCCAAGCACCCGATGATCATTGCCGGCGGCGGCGTCATCAACGCCAACGCCTCGGAGAAGCTCGTCGAGCTGGCCGAACTGCTGAACATCCCGGTCTCCCCGACCCTGATGGGCTGGGGCACCATTCCCGATGACCACCGCCTGCAGTCGGGCATGGTCGGCATCCAGACCCACACCCGCTACGGCAACGTCTCCTTCCTGGCCTCCGACTTCGTGCTGGGCCTGGGCAACCGCTGGGCCAACCGCCACACCGGCGGCCTGGACACCTACCGCAAGGGCCGCAAGTTCGTGCACATCGACATCGAGGGCACCCAGATCGGCCGGGTCTTCTCCCCGGATCTGGGCATCATCTCCGATGCAGGGGCGGCGATCGACCAGCTGCTGGCCGCGGCCCGCGACCGCAAGGCCGCAGGCACCCTGCCGGACTACTCGGCGTGGGCCGATCAGTGCACCGCCCGCAAGGGCACGCTGCACCGCAAGACCAACTTCGAGAACATGCCGATCAAGCCGCAGCGCGTCTACCAGGAAATGAACGAGGCCTTCGGCCGCGACACCACCTACGTCTCCACCATCGGCCTGTCGCAGATCGCCGGGGCACAGATGCTGCACGTCTACGGCCCGCGCCAGTGGATCAACGCCGGCCAGGCCGGCCCGCTGGGCTGGACCGGTCCCGCGGCCCTGGGCGTGGTGCGCGGCAAGCCGAACTCCACCGTCGTTGCGCTCTCGGGCGACTACGACTTCCAGTTCATGATCGAGGAACTGGCCGTCGGCGCGCAGTTCAAGCTGCCCTACATCCACGTCGTGGTCAACAACTCCTACCTGGGCCTGATCCGCCAGTCCCAGCGTCCCTTTGAGATGGATTACCACGTCTCGCTGGGCTTCGACAACATCAACTCCCCGGAAACCAACGGCTACGGCGTTGACCACGTCAAGGTCGCCGAGGGCCTGGGCTGCAAGGCGGTGCGCGTGGAGGACCCGTCCAAGCTGGCCGAGGGCTTCGCCGAGGCCGGACGCCTGGCCGCGGAGTTCCAGGTGCCCGTCGTGGTCGAGGTCATCCTGGAGCGTGTGACAAACATCGCCATGGGTGCTGAACTGGATGCAGTCAACGAGTTCGAGGACCTGGCCACCGCGGCGGCCGACGCCCCCACGGCGCTGGCCCCGCTGGAAGCATCGCACGGCGTCCACGCGGGCGCATCGGTCTAGGCAAGAACCACACGAGAGGAGGCGGCACACCATGTTGGTAGTAGTGGCACCGGACAAGTTCAAGGGATCGCTCACCGGCGCGCAGGTTGCCGCCGCCATCGAGGCGGGGGTGCGCGCGGCAATGCCCGAGGCGCGCACGCTCGCGGTGCCCGTCGCCGACGGCGGCGAGGGAACCCTCGCCGCCGCCGCCCAATGCGGCTTCGAGCTGCACCATGCGACGGTCGCCGGGCCCACCGGGGAGCCGGTGCGCGCGGCCTTCGGGATCCGGGGCGAGGTGGCCGTCGTGGAGATGGCCGAGGCCTCCGGCCTGGACCGGCTGCCCGGCGGGAAGGATGCGCTCGGGGCCACGAGCCGCGGCACCGGCGAACTGATCGCCGCGGCCCTGGACGCCGGGGCAACCCAGGTCATCCTCGGCGTGGGCGGAAGCGCCTGCACCGACGGCGGGGCCGGCATGCTCCAGGGACTCGGTGCCAGGCTGCTGGACGAGCAGGGCAACGAGCTGCCACTGGGCGGCGGGGCCCTTGGCGCCCTGGAGCGCGTCGAGCTCGGTGCCCTGGATCCGCGGATCGCCACGACCTCCTTCACCCTCGCCGCCGACGTGGAGAACCCGCTGACCGGACCCAACGGGGCCGCCCGCGTCTTCGCCCCGCAAAAGGGCGCAAGCCCGGAGCAGGTGCCGGACCTCGATGCGGCACTGGGCCGTTGGGCGCAGGTGCTGGGCCGCGGGCTCGGCGCCGATCGGATCAACGCGCTTGCCGCATCCGCCGGTGCCGGGGCCGCCGGCGGCGTGGGCTTCGCCGCGATGGCCGTGCTGGGAGCCACCCGGCGCCGCGGCATCGACGTGGTGCTGGAGCTGACCGGCCTGGAAGAGGCGCTGTCCGGGGCCGTCGCGGTGTTCACCGGCGAGGGCAGCCTCGACACCCAGTCGCTGGAGGGCAAGACGCCGGTGGGCGTGGCCCAGCTGGCCGCCGCCCACGGCATCCCCGTCTACGCAATTTGTGGACGCAACCAACTTTCCGCCGAGCAGGCAACCGACGCGGGCTTCACCGCGGTCAGGTCGCTGCTCGAGCTGGAACCAGATGTTGCCCGTTGCATGAGTGAGGGTGGACCACTTGTGCAACGGGCGGCGACCCTCTTGGCCGAAGAATTCCTGGCCACCCACGCGGCCACCGCGTAACCCCGCTTACCACCGCATTTTCCAACGCACGAGATGTAAGGACGAGACCATGGGCAACACCGAGCTCACCGAGGCAACGACGCCACGGTCGGAAGAAAACACAGGCGCGGACTTCGACCTGGTGATCCGCGGCGAGCGGATCGTCACGGGCGCCGGAACCGTCGCCCGCGAAATCGGCATCCGCGACGGCAAGATCGTCGCCATCGAGCCCCTGGGCAACAACCTCTCCGGCGCGCAACTCATCGAGCTGTCCGCCGAGGAGGTGCTGATCCCGGGCCTGGTCGACACCCACGTGCACGTCAACGAGCCCGGCCGCACCGAGTGGGAGGGCTTCGAGTCCGCCACCAAGGCCGCCGCCGCGGGCGGCGTGACCACCATCGTGGACATGCCGCTGAACTCCATCCCGCCGACCGTCAACGTCGAGGCCCTCGAGCTCAAGCAGGCCGCCGCCCGCCCCAAGGCCTTCGTTGACGTGGGCTTCTGGGGAGGCGCCATCCCGGGCAACAAGTCCGACCTGCGCGAGCTCCACGACGCCGGCGTCTTCGGCTTCAAGTGCTTCCTGCTCCACTCCGGCGTCGAGGAATTCCCCTACCTCGAACCCGACGAGATGGAAGAGGACATGACCGAGATCGTGTCCTTCGACTCGATGATGCTCGTCCACGCCGAGGATTCGCGCGCCATCGACCGCGCCCCGAACGCCGAGGGCGACCACTACGACAGGTTCCTGGCCTCCCGCCCGCGCGGCGCCGAGAACGTGGCGGTGGCCGAGGTCATCGAGCGCGCCCGCTGGACCGGCGCCCGCGCCCACATCCTGCACCTGTCCTCCTCCGACGCCCTGCCGATGATCGAATCGGCCAAGCGCGACGGCGTGAAGCTGACCGTGGAGACCTGCCCGCACTACCTCACCCTGCTGGCCGAGGAAATCCCCAACGGCGCCACCGCGTTCAAGTGCTGCCCGCCGATCCGCGAGGCCTCCAACCGCGAACTGCTCTGGAAGGGCCTGGAGGACGGGATCATCGACTGCATCGTCTCGGACCACTCGCCCTCGACCATCGACCTCAAGGACGTCGAGAACGGCGACTTCGGCGTGGCCTGGGGCGGGGTTGCCTCGCTGCAGCTGGGGCTCGCGCTGATCTGGACCGAGGCCCAGCGCCGCGGCATCAAGCTCGAAACCGTGCTGAACTGGATGTCCAAGCGCCCGGCCGAGATCGCCGGACTGCACCACAAGGGTGCCATCACGCTGGGCAACGACGCCGACTTCGCCTTCTTCGCACCCGAGGACAGCTTCCTGGTCGACGTCAACAAGCTGCACCACAAGAACCCGATCTCCCCGTACCAGGGCAAGGTCCTGGCCGGCAAGGTCCGCCGCACCTTCGTGCGCGGCACCGAGGTCGACTTCAAGACCCCGCAGGGCAAGCTGATCCGCCGCGGCGAGGTCTAGGCCGCCGAAGCGACACAAACTTCCGGGCCGCCTCGGCTTCCCCCGCCATCTTCAACGCGTCTCCTTGGTCAGTGATCGCGTTGAAGGTGCGGGGGTCGCCAGGGCGGCCCGGTATTCTTAACTCCGGGTCGGCCCGCCAATCGCTTTATCCAAGAGTTTGACTATATGCTGGTGTGGCGCGGGTTTGCACCACGCATCGCACCACATCGACGTGGGGCCGAAGAACTTCTAGCCAGGGGGAGCACCATGGCGTGGACAGGCAAGACGCAGCGCCCCTCCGCGACCCCGCAGGGCGGTCCGGGCGGGGTCGCCCCGGCCCCGAGCTGGCAACGGGTCAACTGCCTCGGGATGGGGCTGACTGCAGCGCTCACCGGCGCGACTCTTTTCGTCCTCGCCGGCAACGGCCACGGCGGCCTGCACGAATTCCGGATGATCAACACCCTGCTGCTGGTGGCCTTCAGCTTCGTGGCGCTGGCCGCGGTGTTCAGCGCGCTGGGGGCGAAGTTCCTCGGGCTCACGTCCCGGTGCACCTGCATGCTCGCCGTGGTGCTGGCCTGGTTGTGCTCCGCTCCGATGGCCGCCTGGATCAACATGGGAGGCGCAACGGCCGAGGCCTTCGAGGTGGAGCTGGGCGACTGGGCCTGGGCGCTGCTTCCCGCGCTGGTGTATGCCATTGCCATTCTCGCGTTGCAGCTGCGCAACCTCCGTCGCGCCAGGGACGCCGCCTCGGCCTGAATCGCCCGTGGCTCAGCGGCTGGTGAAACGGGTGCGGTACGAGGTCGGAGTGGTGGAGTAGGTGGCGACGAAGTTCTGGCGGAACGTCACCGCACTGCCGAAGCCGCACGACTCGGCGATGCGGGCAATGCTCCAGTTGGTGGTTTCCAGCAGTTGGCGGGCGTCGTCGAGCCGGCGACCCAGCACCCAGCGCGCCGGGGAGAGCCCGGTGATTTCCTTGAACCTGCGGGTGAAGTTGCGCTTGCTCATGGTCGCGTGGGCCGCCAGGGCCTCGACCTCGAGGTCCTGGTCCAGGTTCGCCAACGCCCATTGGATGGTCCGGCCCAGCGGTCCATCCAGGTCGGGATCCGGCAGCGGGCGGGCAATGTACTGGGCCTGGCCCCCGTCGCGGTGCGGCGCGACGACGATCTGGCGCGCCACGGTGGCCGCGGCCGCCGAGCCCAGGTGGGTGCGCACGATGTGCAGGCAGGCATCCAGGGCCGAAGCGGTGCCGGCCGAGGTGAGCACATCGCCGTGGTCGATATACAGGGCAGAATCATTGAATTCCACTGCATGCGGCTTGGCTTCCACCTCCCGGGCGGCTCCCCAGTGAGTCACCGCCGTGCGGCCGTCCAGCACGCCGCTGCACGCGACCGGGTATGCGCCGAGGCACAGGCCCGCAATCGCGGCCCCGCGCCCATGGGCGTTGCGGATCAGCCGAAGCAGGTCCCCGGAGGGATCGGGCAGCTCCGAGAGCCAGGACGGGAACACCACGAGGTCGGCATCGTCGGCGGCCCCCGCCCCGGAGACGTCGCCAATCAGGTGGCCCTCGGCGCTGCGCACCGGACGCCCCCGCTCGTTGAAGACCAGCGTGTTCCAGTTATCGGCCAGGCCCAGCCGGGCAACCTCGCCGAAGACGAGCAGCGGGGTCGCGAGGTGGAACATGGTCATGCCGTCGAAGGCATGGATGGCGATCTTCATCTTGGCCCGTTTCCATCGAAGATGTGCATATACGCCACTCACTGTACCCGGGGGCACGATGCCAAGCTGGAGTCACCAACCAACCACAACGAATGGGAGCCCACCATGGCTGAACTGCGCCGCGCACTGGTCATTGTCGACGTGCAAAACGACTACTTTGCCGAGGAAGGACCCTTGGCCATCCAGTACCCTGACCGCAACGAGTCCCTGGCCAACATCACCCGGGCCATCGACCTGGCCGACGCGCAGGGCATGCCGGTTGCCGTGGTGCAGCACCAGTACCCGGCCGGGGCGCCGGTGTTCGCCGAGGGCTCCGAGGGCTGGAAGCTGCACCCCGAGATCGCCTCCCGCCGCAAGGATTCCTGGAAGCGCCTAGTCAAGAGCTACGCCAGCGTCTTCGCCGGCACCGACTTCGAGGCCTGGCTGCGGGCCAACGATGTCCAGGCCATCACCGTGGTCGGCTACATGACCAACAACTGCGACCTGGCCACCGCGGCCGCGGCGGAACCGCTGGGCTTCGGCGTGGAAGTGCTCTCCGACGCCAGCGGCGCCATCCACCTGGCCAACGAGCTCGGCCAGGTCGAGGCACGGCAGTTGCACGAAACCCTCATGGTGCTGTTGCACTCCAACTTCGCCGCCGTTGCCACCACCGACGACTGGGCACGTGCGGTCGAGGGCGGCACCGCACTGCCCCAGGGCGACCTGGGTTCCTCCGCCGTGCAGGGACGCGCGGCATTCGCACCGGTCGGCTAGCGCGACGGACTGCGGGGTGACGCCACGTAACCCCGCAGCCTCCCTGCGACTGTCCCGGCCCTTTCATGCGATGGTGTTTCGGGAGGAATCCGCCGATCCCTTGGCGGCATTTCGGCATGAATTCAACCGCGGCGCCTCGTGCCCGCAACGATGAAAGGCAAAGAAAACAATGACTGATACAAACATGGACGCACTCCCTGCGGGGGAGAACTTGTGGCTGGTCCAGGTCGACTTCCCCTCGGACGGGCCCTTTGGGGAGGACATGGCCAAAGGCTATGCCGAGCTGGCCCACAGCATCGCACAGGAACCCGGCCTGATCTGGAAGCTGTGGACCGAGAACAGCGAGACGGGTGAGGCCGGGGGAATCTACTTGTTCACCACGGAGGAAGACGCCCGGGCCTATCTGGCGATGCACAGCGCGCGGCTGGCAGGATGGGGGATCACCGGCATCCGCGGGAAGGTCTTCCAGGTGAACCGATCCCTGTCGCAGATCACCCGGGGACTACCTTCGGCCTAGTCGTCCGTTCCGTCCCTTCGCTGCCCGGCCTCGAGCCGGGGCCCCGCGGCGGCTTGCACGGGCCACGTTCGCCCGGGGCGGCGCGCGGTCCAGTAGCTGGAAACGTGGATGCGGCGCTGTTCGATGTCCCAATGCGAGGCCAGTTTGCGGATGTCGCGCACCGCGTCGCGCCCGCCCAGCGCCAGGACCTCCACACGTCCATGCGGGGCCGGGATGTCCCGCAGCGCGTCGGACAGCAGGTTGCTGCTGGCCGCGGGCTCGCCGTTGCGGTGGAGCCAGGTGAGTTCCATGTGCAGCGGAAGGTCGAACTCCTGTTCGTCCTCCGGGCCGTCCACCTCCAGGAAGACCCGCCCCGATGCCGTGCGCGGCAGCCTTTCCAGCGCCGCGGCGATGGCCGGGATCCCGGTGTCGTCTGCCGCGTAGAGGTGCTGCTCGGCCTTCGGGTCGGGACGGAACTTGCCCTTGGGCCTGGAGAGCACCAGCTGGTCGCCGGGCTGCGCTGCCGCGGCCCAGGCGGCGGCAGGCCCGGCGGGCTCGTGGATGAAGAATTCGATGGCCAGTTCCCGGGCCACCGGGTCGTGGCGGCGGATCGTGTAGGAACGGGAGGCCGGGAAGTCCTCGCGACGCAGCGACTTGCGCAGCGAACGCAAGTCGTAGGGCGGCAGCAGCCCCAGGGAGGGATTCGTGAAGTACAGCTTGACGTACTGGTCGGCCGCGCCATTGGATTCGAAGTCGTCGAAGCCCTCCCCGCCGGCGACGATGCGCACCATGCTGCGGCTGGGCCGTTCCACGCGCAGGACGTCCATGACGACCTGCGATCCGGGCATGCGCCGCGGCGGAGCAGCCACCGCTCCGGCGGCGGGCCCCGCACCGGTCGGCGAACCGAAGTCAGCTGCGGCGTGTCCGGGAGCCGGCGCCAGAGCCATCCGGGAACCGGCCCGGCGCAGTGCCTTGGTCGCGGCCGCGTAGGCGGCCCGGCCTCCGGCCTTCTCCGCGTCGCGAAGCACGGATTCGCGCAATGGCTTGGAGAGCTGTAGCCCTCCATGCCTGGCCGCGCGCTTCAGCTTCCTCTTCGCCGCCTTGCGCCCGGCCCGCCGACCGGCCTCCACCGCGGCCTCAAAGACACGGGCATGCTCGGTGGCCAGGGACTCGGCCTCCGGGCAGGGCTTGCGGCGCTTCTTGTGGTGCGACATGTCGTGGCTCCTTCCGGCCGGCGCGTGCGTGGGGCTTCGCCGGTACCTCGAGTCTGGCCCGAATGCGGGGTGGACACAAGCGGGCGCCCGGCCCCGGATGGGGACCTGGTGCGCCCCCCGGCCTCAGCTGCCCAGGGTCCGGAACTTCGCCCGGCGCCTGGCCAGGCGCTCGTCTTCCGGGATCGAGCGGGCATTGGCCAATTCCCGCTCGATGGCCAGGCCCATCCGGGTGCAGAACTCCCGCGGCTCCAGCGCGGCATCCGGCTTCTCGTCCACCACGTGGTCGACGAGTCCGATGCGTGCGAGCGAGGCAACCTCCACGCCCTGCGCTGCCGCCACCCCCGGGGCGAATTCGGCGGTGCGGTGGATGATGGCGCTGGCGCCTTCGGGGGGCAGGGGAGAGAGCCAGGAATGCCGGGCCGCGATGATCCGGTCGGCGGGCAGCAGCGCGAGGGCCCCGCCGCCGGTTCCCTGGCCCAGCAGCACCGACACCGAGGGCGCCTTCAGGCCAATGAGCTCGTTGAGCGAGCGCGCGATTTCCCCGGCGAGTCCGCCCTCCTCCGCTTCCTTGGACAACGCTGCCCCGGCGGTGTCGATGATGGTCAGCAGCGGCAGCTGGAGTTCCGCGGCAAGCTGCATGCCGCGCCGGGCCTCGCGCAGGGAGGCGGGTCCCATGGCAGGGGTGTCGGCGTGCCGCGGGCGCTGGTGGCCCAGCACGACGCATGACTGCTGCCCGAACCTGGCCAGCGCCAGGCCCAGCCCCGGGTCATTTTCCCCCTGGCCGGTGCCGTTGAGCGGCAGCGCGTCGTCGGCCCCGGCCGCCAGCAGCATGCGCAGGTCGGGGCGCCGGGGGTTGCGGCTGATCAGGATGGACTCCCAGGCGGACGCGTCGCCCGGGGTGCCCGAATGCACCTCGGGCGCCACCGCAGTGCCCCGCTCCCGGGCGGGCAGGAGGATCCGCAGGGCGCGGTCGATGATCGCCGGCAACTCCTGCGGGGTCACGACGGCGTCGATGAGCCCCTTGCGGTAGAGGTTCTCCGCCACCTGGACGTTGGGTGGAAACTTCACGCCGTTGAGGGTCTCGAACACCCGCGGTCCCAGGAACCCGAGCAGGGCGCCGGGCTCGGCGACGGTCACGTGCCCGAGGGACCCCCAGGAGGCCATGACCCCGCCGGTGGTGGGGTGGCGCAGGTAGACCAGATAGGGCAGCCCGCTTTCCTTGTGCCGGCGCACCGCATCGGTGATGGCGACCATCCCGAGGAAGGCCAGGGTACCCTCCTGCATGCGGGTTCCCCCGGAGGCAGGCCCGGCCAGCAGCGGCAATCCCTCGGCGGTGGCGCGCTCGATGGCCGAGGTGATGCGCTTGGTCGCGGCCTGGCCGATGGAGCCGGCCAGGAACCTGAATTCCGAGACGATGACCGCCACCTTGCGGCCGCGGATCAGGCCCTCGCCGGTGAGCACCGATTCGTCCACGCCGCTCTTGGCCTCGGCGGCGGCGAGGTCCGCGGCGTATTCGGCGCCGAGGGGCGGGGGCCTGACCGGGATGTCCCACGAGGTGAACGATCCGGGGTCAAGCACCGTGTCGAGGAGTTCGGCCGCCGTCATGCGCTTTTCCTTCACGTCCGTGGCGTTCACCGCGCCACCTGCGCTTCCCCGTCCAACCAGGTCAGGATGGACTGGGCATCGGCGTCCAGCAACGGCGGCGCGGTGTGGCTCCTCCGGGTGGTCTCGGCCTCGGTGGCCGGGTCGAAGAAGCGCAGCGGCGGGCCGGGCAGGGTGATCTTGCCCAGCACCGGGTGTTCGACATCCACCAGCAGGCCCTGCGCGGCGACCTGGTCCCACGCATAGACCTCGTCCAGCGTGCGGACCTTGCCGGCGGGGATGCCGGCGGCATCCAGGTTCGCCAGCAGGTCCGCCGGCTCGTGGCTGGCGAAGGCCGCCTCGATCTCGGCCAGCAGCAGCGCGTGGTTTTTGACGCGGTCGGCATTCGTGGCGAATTCCGCGCGCGTGCCGTCGATCCCAAAGGCCGCGGCGAAGGTGAGCCACAGCTTCTGGCTGCCCACGCTGATCTGGACCTTGCCGTTGCGGCAACCAAACAGCCCGTAGGGGGCGATGGACGGGTGGTGGTTGCCCTGGGCGCGGGGGACCTGACCCGCCACGGTGGCCCGGGTTCCCTGGAAGGCATGGACCCCGACGATGGCCGCCAGCAGGGAGGTGCGGACCACCTGCCCCTTCCCGGTCTTTTCGCGCTCCAGCAGGGCCGCGAGGGCGCCGTATGCCCCGTACATTCCCGAGAGCAGGTCGGCGATGGGAACGCCCACGCGCTGCGGGTCGTCGGGGCCGGACCCGGTCAGGGACATCAGGCCCGCCTCGCCCTGCAGGATCTGGTCGTATCCGCTGCGGTGCGATTCGGGGCCGTCGTGGCCGAACCCGGTGATCGAGAGGATGACCAGCCGGGGGTTGAGCTCGTGCAGGGCGTCGATGCCGAATCCCAGGCGTTCCAGGACGCCGGTGCGGAAGTTCTCCATCAGCACGTCGGAGCGCTCGATGAGCCGGGACAGCGTGTCCCTGCCATCCGTGCTCTTGAGGTCAAGGGCGATGGATTCCTTGTTGCGGTTGCAGGAGAGGAAGTAGGTGGCCTGCGGGTCCTCCTCGGGTCCCACGAACGGGGGACCCCAGCTACGGGTGTCGTCCCCGGTCCCGGGCGTCTCGACCTTGATGACGCGGGCGCCGAGGTCTCCCATCATCATGCCCGCATGCGGGCCGGCCAGGGCGCGGGTCAGGTCCAGCACGGTGTAGCCGCTCAGCGGTCCGGTGATTGTGGAGGGAACGGTTGGCAGCGTCTTGTACGCGGTGGTGCTCACGAAGACTCCTTGTAACTGGTGGCGAAGGGGGAGAAGGGAAGGGCGGTTAGAGCCAGCCGGGCACGACCAGGGTGAGCCAGGCCAGCAGCGGTCCGACCGCGACGACGATGCCGCCGTAGCCAAGGATCTGCTTGTAGAAGCGGTCCTTGTCGGTGCCCTCGGGGGCGTTGGCCAGCACAAGTGCGCCGTTGGTGGAGAACGGCGAGACATCCACGATGGTGGAGGCGATCGCCAGGGCGCAGACCACGCCCACGGCGCTGACGGAACCGGAATCGAGGAACGGGACCGCCAGGGGAATGAGTGCCGCAAGGATCGCGGTGGACGAGGCGAAGGCCGAGACCACCGCGCCGATGTAGCAGATCATGAGCGCCGCAAGCAGCGGCATGCCCATGTTCGCGACGCCGTCGGAGACGTACTCGATGGTTCCGGCTTCCTCGAGGACCCCGACAAAGGTGAGCATTCCGCAGATCAGCAGCACGGTGGACCAGCTGATCTTGTTGACAGCTCCCTTTTGTGCCTTGGGATTCACCAGCGCCAGGATCACGGCAATGGTGATGGACACGAAGCCGACATCGACCTTGAAGCCCAGGGCGATGACCGCCAGCGCGACGAGTCCCAGGATCGTCATGACCTGGGGGAAGCGTTCCTGGGACGGCTTGGTGGCGGAGGCTCCGTCGCCGGCCGGGTCGCGGGGGCCGTAGGTGCCGCTGCCCGAACCCTTGAAGTCCACGTCCGCGGTGCGGGCCCCGACCGAGACCTGCAAGCGGGCCTCGGCGACGCGTTCGGCCAGCTGCCCGGCCCTGGAGCCTGCGAGCTTCCTGCCGCCCAGGACGATGAAGAGCACCAGTGCAATGAGGAGGTTGAAGATGAAGCTGGAGAGGAAGAGCGCGGTGGGGCTGAAGGCAAAGCCGGTTTCGGCGATGAGCCCGTTGACGATGACTCCGTAGACGGCAATCGGTGAGAACCCGCCGGCCTGCGCGCCGTGGACGATGAGCATGCCCATCATCAACGGATTGATCTTGTACTTGGCGGCGAAGCTGAGGCCGATGGGGGCCATGATGGCCACGGCCGCCGGGCCCAGGGCGCCCACCGAGGTGATGGCGGCGGTGATGATGAACATGACCCACGGGATCAGGGCGATGCGGTTGTCGACAAGTTTCACCGCCCTGTTGATCAGCAGGTCGATGGTCCCGTTGTTCTGGGCTATGGCAAAGAGATAGGTGACTCCCACCAGGGTGAGGAACAAGCCTCCGGGGAAGCTGGCCAGGATTTCCTTGGAGTCCATTCCCAGGAAGACCGCGCCCAGGAGGAACGCGCCAACAAATGCCAGTGCCCCCATGTTGATCGGGAGCACCGTGGCAATCAAGAACATCACCGCCAAGACGATGATGGAAATAACGGCGGGGGACATATGCGCTTCCTTTGTTCAAGGCCAATGGTGTGAGTCGAGTCACGATGACACTGGACTAGCCTCCTAGACAGTAGGTGTCTTTGTCAATGGGAGTCCGGTGTAGATTGGAGCTAGTACATGAATGCTGGGAGGTCTATCGTGGCTCGGGAAAAGCCTGCATCGCTGGGCAAGGTTGCGCGTCCGCGGCTCTATGAGCAATTGATGAAGCAGATTCTCGGCTACGTCGAGTCCGAGCAATTGGGCCCCGGCGACCACCTGCCGGCGGAGCGGGATCTGGCCGAGCAACTGGGAGTCTCGCGCGCCACGCTCGCCCAGGCGCTGGTGGCGCTGGAGGTCCTGGGTGTCATTGACGTGCAGCACGGGACCGGGGCGGTGCTGGTCTACCGGCCGAGTATCGCGACCGTCCTGCGCGACCTGCGGGAACACCAAAACAGGCTTCCCGAGATCGTGGAGGCGCGCAGCACCCTGGAGGTGAAGCTTGCCGCCCTGGCCGCCGAGCGGCGCACCGACGAGGACCTCGACCGCATCGACGAGGCCCTGAAGGTCATGGCGCGGGAGATTGCGGAGGGCGGCCGCGGCGAGCGCGGCGACGAGCTCTTCCACGAGGCGGTCACCGCCGCCGCGCATTCGCGCGTGCTGGCCCAGCTCATGACCTTCATTGCCGAAATGGTGCTCGAGACCAGGTTGGAGTCGCTCGGGCAGCCCGGCCGGCCGGAGCGCTCGCTTGAATCGCACCAGGTCATCGCCCGGGCGATCAAGGACGGCGATGCGGCGGCCGCGGCCGCCGCCATGCAGGCACACATCGACCTGGTGTCCGACGTCGCGCTGCTGAAGTAGCGGCCCCGACGGCCCGCGGCCGCTGGTTAGTCCTCGAGCAGGACCTGGGTCATCGTTTGGATGAATGCCGCGGCCAATGCCGATTGCCGGCGCCTGGGCATGGTGAGGATCTGTGCCCGGCGCTCGCCGAGTGCCGGGTGGTCCACGGGAATGAAGCACAGCCCGTCGGTGAGTCCCTCCCGCCGGGCAAAATGGCTCAGCAGCGTTGCCCCGACGCCGGAGCGGGCGAACTCCATGGCCGGATTGATGTGGTCGGTGACCATCGCGATCCGCGGGACCAGTCCCTCCATCTGGGCGGCAATGTCGAACAGTTCCCGCTGGCTGATGCCCTTGGCGGGAAGCGAGAGCGGGTATTGGCAGAGCTCGGCCAGCGAGACCTTGGCGTGCGCGGCCAGGGGATGGCCCGCGGCGACCACCGCGTAGGCCGGTGCCGGGCAGGAGAATTCCACGGTGACGTCGCGCTGCGGGCCCAGGGCGAAGATCATGGCCACGTCTGCACTGCCATCGACGATGCGGCGCGTTGCCTCCGGTGACGGAAGCACCGTGAGCTGGATCGACACGTCCTGGTGTTCGCGGCAGAATGCGGCGATGGCCGACGGCACCCGATAGGCGGCCAGGCCCTCCGAGCTGACGATTTCCAGCGTCCGCTGCTTCCCCGAGGCCTGTTCGCGCAATTCGCCCAGCAGTTCCTCGGCCTCCGCCTCGCTGCGGCGGGTGTGGGCAAGCAGGAGCACGCCTGCATCGGTCAGCTGCATTCCGCGCGGGTGGCGGCGGAACAGCGCGACCCCGGTGGAGTGCTCAAGCTGGGTGATTTGCCGGCTGATGGCCGAGGCCGAGACGTGCTGCGCTTCGGCCGCATCGGTGATTGAGCCGGTGCGGGCCACCTCATGGAAGTAGACCAGGGACGTGGGCAGCATCTGCACGATTCGATTCTCATTTCATCCGGTTTGACTTCAAGTCAACGGGGTTGCGAAAAATGCTACTGGTGGATGACCGCTGCAGCTCTTAGTGTGATTCACGATACAACAACCCAAAGGATGTGCGGCCATGAACAATCGCAAGGAACTCTTGAAGAAGGCGGCGTCTTTTGTCGATGGCGGCGGATTCTTCTCGGAGCTGGCGGCCTTGGTCCGGCATCGCACCGTCAGCACGAACTCGGCCAACAGCCTTGAACTGAATTCATACCTCGCCGACAAGATTGCTCCCAGGCTCCAACAGTTGGGCTTTGATACCCGGATCCACCCGGAGTGGAACGGCGGGGCCAACAGCTTCCTTGTCGGACGCCGGATCGAGGACCCGGATCTTCCGACCATGCTCTGCTACGGCCACGCCGACGTGGTCGACGGACACGAAGGCCAATGGGACGAAGGCAGGGATCCATTCACCCTCAGTGCCGCCGGCGAACGCTGGTACGGGCGCGGCTCGGCGGACAACAAGGGCCAGCACCTGGTCAACCTCAAGGCCCTGGAATTCCTGCTGGAGGCGCACGGGAGCCTCGGGTTCAACGCCGTGTTCCTCTTCGAATCCGGAGAGGAAATCGGTTCCCCGGACCTGGCGGAGTTCGCCGATGCCCACCGCGAGGAGCTTGCCGCCGATGTCTTCATCGCCTCGGACGGACCCCGGCTCTCGGCCGAGGCCCCGACCATTTTCCTCGGGGCCCGCGGCGGGGTCACCTTCGAACTCACCGCCGACCTGCGCGAGGAGAGCTACCACTCCGGGAACTGGGGCGGACTGATCCGCAATCCCGCCACCACCCTGGCCGCCGCCATTGGCGTGCTGGTCGACGGACACGGCAGGATCAGGCTCCCCGCATTGCTTCCTTCCGCCCTGCCCGCCGCGGTCCGCAGCGCACTGGATGGCATCCAGGTTGCCACGGGTCCGAACGACCCGAGCGTGGATGCGGGCTGGGGGGACCCGGGCTTGACCCCGGCCGAACGCGTCTACGGGTGGAACACCCTCGAGGTGTTGGCCATGGGCGCGGCGGATCCGCAAAACCCCGTCAACGCCATCCCCGGCACCGCGCGTGCCATTCTGCAGCTGCGTTTCGTCGTGGGCACCGACGTGCAGGACCTCGAGGGCCAGGTGCAGCGCGAGCTCGACGAACACGGCTTCCCAACGGTCAGGGCCAAGGTGCTGACCAGTTTCCCGGCAAGCAGGATCGAACCCGATGACCCGTGGGTTTCCTGGGCCGCCGAATCCCTGCGTGAAAGCACCGGCCTGCCGACGACCATCCTGCCCAACATCGGCGGTTCGCTGCCCAACGCCGTCTTCGAATCGATCCTTGGCCTGCCAACCCTCTGGATCCCGCATTCGTACCCCGGCTGCCTCCAGCACGCCCCGAACGAACACATGCTCGAACCGATCGCCCGCCAGGGACTGCAGCTCATGTGCGGTCTCTTCCACGACCTGGGGGTCCGCGCCAACAGCCCGTTCACGCCCCGGGTCCTCACCGCCAACGCCTGACACCGCCTCCCGAGGGGAATTCCCATGAACCGCAGTCAGAACCAGATCGCAGCAGTCCCGCAAACGGCGGGCGCCCCGGCGCCCCGCAAGCAGTCCATGGCCCGCGGCATCGCCGCCGCCACGATCGGCAATGCCCTCGAGTGGTACGACATGTCGATCTACGCCCTGTTGGCGATCTACATCGGCCACAACTTCTTCCCCTCGGACAACCCCGCGGTCGAGGTGATCCAGGCCTTCGCGGTCTTCGGGGTCTCCTACCTGATCCGCCCGCTGGGCGGATTGATTCTCGGTTCGTACGCTGATCGCCACGGCATGAAAAAGGGCCTGATGCTCACCATCCGGTTGATGGTGCTGGGAACCGCCGTGATCGCCTTCATGCCCGGCTATGACGCCATCGGCATCCTCGCGCCGATCGGCCTGATCCTGGGCCGGCTCATCCAGGGCTTCTCGGCCGGCGGCGAGTTCGGGGCTGCCACCTCGTACCTCATTGCGCAGGGCGAGGGAAGACGTGGATTCCTGGGCAGCTTCCAATTTGCCAGCCAGGGCCTGGGAGCATTGATGGCCGCCATCACCGTGGTCATCCTGACCTCGGTGTTCAGCGAGGCCGAGATGAACGCCTGGGCCTGGCGGATCCCCTTCATCATTGGCCTGCTGGTGGGACCGGCCGGCTGGATGATCCGCCGCTACGTGGACGAGGCGCCGCTGGCCGAGGTGGCGCCGGAGGAAAAGCACACCCCGGTGCGCGATGTCTTCGTCTCGCAGAAGGCCGGCGTCCTCATGGCCGGCGGCGCCCTGGCGATCTCCACCGCGCTGAACTTCGTCATCCAGTACATGCCGACCTTCGGCATCAAGCAGCTGGGGATCAGCCCGTCGATTTCCTTCACCTCGCTGATCCTCACCGGCGTCATCCTGACCTTCCTCACCCCGCTGGTCGGGCACCTTTCCGACAGGTTCGGGCGGATCCGGATCATGGTTCCGGCGGCGATCGCGATCGCGGTGCTGACCATTCCGCTGTTCATGTGGCTCATTGCGGGCCGCACGTTCCTGGTGCTGGCACTGGTCATGGTGGTTCTCGGCCTGTTGAAGTCCGTCTACTTCGGCGCCCTGCCCTCGGTCATGGCGGATGTCTTCCCGGCCAAGACCCGAGCGACCGGCCTGTCGTTCAGCTACAACACCGCGGTGGCGGTGTTCGGTGGATTCACGCCGATGATCTGCGCCTACCTGATCGAGGCCACGGGACAGGCGATGGCACCGAGCTACTACCTGGCGGTGCTGGCCGGCGTCAGCATCGTTGCCCTTGCCTCCGCCGTGAAGTTCCGCGGGGTTCGCTGACACGGCGTTGCCTCGGCACGCGTGGCAGGGTCCCCGGGAGGGGGCCCTGCCACGCGTTAGGCACGGCAACCGCGGATACCTTGGGGGAGGGTAGGCGCGTAGCTGTTGCGCAGCCGCTCGAGAACCAGCGCCAGGGCCGGCCAGGCGCTGCGTCCCCGGCGGGTTCGGGCGAAGGCGCGCAGCTGCAGGTCCGGGTGGTGCAGCGGCAGGATACCGATCCCTTCCCGCTGCGGGCGGTCGGCCGGAAGCAGGCCCACGCCCAGGCCCGCGAGGATCAGGTCCTCGACCAGGTCAAGGCTGTCGGACTGGTGGCGCAGGGCAGGCTCGAACCCGGCCATCGAGGAGATGAGCCGCAGCACGGTTTCGTCGGCGATGTTGCGGGAGTTCCCGATCCAGTCGCGCTCCCGGAAGGCGGAGAAGACCGCCGCGGCGTCAGGCATCCGGCCACCGGCTGCGAACCGTTGCGCCTCGGCGGTCGGCACGCCCAGCCCCCACGCGGTGCTCCACAGCGGCAGGGTTTCGACATCAGCGCCCACCTCGTCCGGGGCGAGGTTGTAGTCGTAGGTCAGGGCCAGGTCGAGGTCGTCGGTGGCCAGCAGCTTCAGCGCCTCCGCCGGCTCGTGCTCGAGCACCACGATGCGCACCCGGGGATGCTGCTCGGCCAGTTCCTCGATGACCGGCATCAGCGTCCGTCGGATCGCGGTGGCGAATCCGGCCACGCGCAGCGTTCCGGAGGGTTCGGCCCCGGAGTCCAGGTCGAGCCGGGCGGCGTCGACGGCGGCGAGGATGGTTTGCGCGTGTTCGGCCAGTCGGCGTCCGGCCGGGGTGAGGCGCACCCCGCGTCCATCGGGCTCCAGCAGCCGGGCCCCGGTCTCCCGGGACAGTTGTGCGATCTGCTGGGAGACGGTCGAGGTCGTGGTGCCCAGGATGTCCGCCACCCCGCGCATCGATCCCATGCGGGAGAGCTCGTAGAGGTATTGCAGGCGCCGGGTTTCCATGACAACCATTGTGCAGTAATAACGAACGATATGTTGATGATTCTCGCGTGGACATGGACAGCCCGTCTCGGATCTACTTGAAACCATGAGTCCCACACCCGCACCCGCCGCCACGTCCGCCTCCGTCGGCTCCTTGATGGCGTTTGCCGCAATGGGCTGCGTCCAGCTGGGCCTCGCCGCGTCGATCGGGCTCGCCGGAACCCTGGGATCCGAGGGCGTCGCCTGGCTGCGCCTGGCCTGGGCCGCCGTCATCCTGGTGGCCATTGCCCGCCCGTGGCGCATGCGGTTCACCCGGGCCACGCTGGGGGTCTGCGCCCTGCTGGGCCTGGCCACCGCGGGCATGACGCTGGCTTTCATGAAGGCGGTGGAGACGATCCCGCTGGGCACCGCGAGCGCGCTGGAATTCATGGGCCCGCTGGCCGTGGCCATCGTCCAGGGCCGGGGAGCCGGCCGCTGGTGGGCGCTGGTCGCGGCCGCCGGCGTGCTCGGGCTGACCGAACCGTGGCACGGTGCGGCGGACCTGGCCGGGGTGCTTTTCGCCCTGGCCGGTGCCGGCTGCTGGGCCCTCTACGTCCTGCTCACCCAGCGTGCCGGGGACGCCGTCGACGGGATCGGCGCGCTGGCCATTTCGATGCCCGTCGCGGCACTGGCCGCCACGCTGGTGGTGGGGCCGGAGGTGATCGGGCGGATGGACGTGCAGGTGTTGGCGATCGGGCTGGCGCTCGCGCTGCTGCTGCCGGTGATCCCGTTCAGTCTCGAGCTGCTGGCCCTGCGCAGGTTGACCACCGCGGCGTTCGGGACATTGATGTGCCTGGAGCCGGCCATTGCCATGGTTGTCGGGCTAATCTTCCTGCACCAGGTCCCGCGCCCGGCGGCGATCGCGGGCATCGTGCTGGTCATCGTTGCCGGAATAGGCGCCACGCGCACCGGCAGGCGCGACCCGGTGAAGCCCGTGCCGACGATTGGCCATGCGCCCCCGGCGGTCGCCGCCGCGCAATCGCCCCGGTAGCCGTCAGCCGGTCGGGTTTGCCGGGTCGGTGCCGTGGAGGGCCGCGGTGAGCAGTTCCGTCAGGTTTTCCGCGGTGACGGTCCTCGGGTTGTTGGCCGGGACGACCGGAAGAATGAGCGAAACCGCCTCGGGGATGTCAGCCGCGTCGAATCCGTGGTCCTTCAACGCACGCGGCGCATTTAGCCGGGTGCGCAAGGCATTGAGTCCCTCGAGTGCCGTGGAGCTGCCCAAGGCCGCTGCAATGCGGGACTCGGCCTCGGGCGCGGCCGGTGCATTGAACGCCAGGACGTAGAGCAGCACCGTGGCGTGGGTCTGGGCGTGTGGCATGTTCCAGGTTCCTCCCAGCACGTGGCAGATCTTGTGGTGCAGGCCCGAACCCGCCGAAGCGAAGGCCACCGCCGAGAGGTAGGCGCCGTAGAGTGCCTGCTCGCGGCCCTCGATTCCCGCCGGGTTATCGGTGATCGCGGGCAGCCCGGCGGCCAGGGCGCGGATTCCCTCGGTGGCGAGTGCCGCATTGATCGGGTCGGCGCGCGGCCCCCACAGCGAATCGATGCAGTGCGCCATGGCGTTCAGCCCCGAGGCGACCGAGAGCCCCGCGGGCAGCGAGAGACTGAGCTGCGCATCGTAGATGACGGTGGCGGGCAGCACCCGGGCGTCGACACCGGTCTTCTTGCGGCCGTCCTCGGTCAGGCCCCAGACGTTGGTGGCCTCGGAGCCGGCATAGGTGGTGGGGATGGCGATGACGGGCAATCCGGTGTCCAGGGCGATGGCCTTGGCAAGTCCAACGGCCGACCCGCCGCCGAGGCACACCAGCAGGTCGGCGCGGTGCTCCCGGGCGGCGGCGCGGGCACGTGCCGCGCTGGCGATCGGCACGTGCTGGACGATGTCGGAATAGTGCAGGGCAACCGGGAGTCGGGCCGAAAGGCCTGCAGCCGTGTCGGCGTCGCGTCGCCCGGCGATCATCATGACCCGCGAGGCACCAAACCCCGCCACCTCCGCGGCCAGGTGTTCGGCGGCCTTGCCGGTGCCGAAGAGCACGCGCTGGGGCAGGGTGTCGTGGCTGAAGAGCATTCCCATGGAGGCATTCCTTGGTTCGGGATCCCGTGCGGGGGACCGGTGGCGCTGACTGAAACGCTACCCGATACGCATGTGGTCCCCGGCCCCGGAAGATCTTCATTTCGGGACCAGGGACCACATGGGTGGGGAGGAGGCTAGAGGCTCGAGTCGTTCAGCTTGGCCAGCAGGTCGGTAAAGCGGCGGACCTCGCCCGGTTCCCATTCCGCGAGCCGGTCGTGCAGGACCCGGCGGGCATTGGCCAGCGTTGCGTCGAAGCGCGCCAGGGCCTCGGTGGTCATGGCAACCAGCAGGGCACGGCCGTCGTTCGGGTCGATGCTCCTCTCCACCAGGCCCAGGGCCTCGAGCTGCTTGATGGTCCGGCTCATCATCGCCTTGTCCGCCTCCGTCTCCTCGGCCAGGGCGCCCTGCTGCCGGGGGCCGGAGCGGGAGAGGATCGTGAGGACCTTGAAACCCAGCGGATGCAGTTCCGGGTGGATGGCCGCGGCACGGGAGCGGATGCTGTTGCGGGCGTTGACGAACATCGTCGCGAATTGGTGCTCGACCTCGTCGATCAGTGAAGTCATGACGGGGTCGCCGGCCGGTGCGGATTCCGCGACGGCGAGGGGATCGGCCAGGGCGTTCATGTCAGTGGCGGGCCGAGGTGTCTTCGCCGGCCGGTCGCGGGGTCGCCGCGATGGCGGCCTCGCTGACCTCGGCCAGGTTCCGCTCCGCGGCCTCGGCTTCCTCGCGCTGGTGGCGGGTCTGGCTGCCCAGCTCCAGGTTGGGCATGAAGGCCACCGCGAGGATGGTCAGGATGCTCAGCGGGGCAGCCACCATGAAGACGTGGGCCACGGCGTCGCCGTAGGAGGACTCGATGATGGTGCGGACCGACTCGGGCAGGGAGTGGACGGCAGGGATGTTCCCGGAGGCCAGTGACGCGGCCAGGTCCTTGCCCTTCTCGCCCAGGGCCGCGATCGCGGCGCCCAGTTCGGCGCTCTTGGCGCCCATCAAGTCCGCGACCTTGGTGGCCATCAGGGCCCCGAGGACCGAGACGCCGATGGTGCCGCCCAGGGAGCGGAAGAACGCGATGCCGGAGGAGGCAACGCCGATCTCGGCCGGGGTGACGGCGTTCTGCACGATCAGCACGAGGTTCTGCATGACCATGCCCAGGCCCGCGCCGAGGAGGAACATGTAGGCGGAAACCAAGACGAAGTTGGTGTCGTAGTGGATGGTGCCCAGCAGGTAGAGGCCCGCCAGCTGCAGCACCGAGCCGATGACCATGATGGCCTTCCACTTGCCGTGCTTGGAGATCATCGCGCCGGCAATGGTGGAGATGACCAGCAGGCCGGCCATCATCGGGATGGTCATCAGCCCGGATTGGGTGGCGTTGGCGCCGCGGGCGAGCTGCATGTACTGGGCCAGGAAGACCGAGGTGCCGAACATCGACACGCCCACGGAGATCGAGGCGATGACCGAGAGGGTGAAGGTGCGGTTCCTGAACATGCTCAGCGGGATGATCGGCTCGGAGGCCTTGAACTCCACGATCACGAAGGCGGCCAGGGCGACGACGGCGCCGCCGACCATCCAGGCGGAGGTGGCCGAGGCCCAGTCGAAGTCCTTGCCGGCCAGGGAGACCCAGATCAGCAGCGACGAGACGCCGGCGGAAAGCAGCACGATGCCCGCGTAGTCGATGGAGACCTTGCGCTTGGCCTGGAGAGGGAGGTGAAGCGTCTTCTGGATCAGGAAGATCGCGATGGCCGCAAAGGGCAGGGCGATGAAGAAGTTCCAGCGCCAGTTGATGGCGTCGGTGATGAAGCCGCCGATCAGCGGGCCGCCCACGGTGCCCAGCGCCATGACGGCACCGAAGAGGCCCATGTACTTGCCGCGTTCGCGCGGGGAGATGATGTCGGCCATGACGATCTGGGTCAGCGCGGTCAGGCCGCCGGCGCCCAGGCCCTGGAACACGCGCATGGTGATGAGCATGTTGGTGTCCTGCGAGAAGCCGGCGATGGCCGAGGCGATCACGAAGACCAGCAGGGAGAGCTGCAGCAGCAGCTTGCGGTTGGCCAGGTCCGCCAGCTTGCCCCAGATCGGGGTCGAGATCGTGGTGGCCAGCAGGGTCGCGGTGACGACCCAGGTGTAGGAGGTCTGGTCGCCGGCCAGGTCCGAAACGATGACCGGAAGAGAGGTGGAGACCACGGTTCCGGCGAGGATCGAAACGAACATGCCCATGAGTAGGCCGGTCAGTGATTGCATCACCTGGCGGTGGGTCATGCCCGATTCGGACTTCTCCGGTTCCGCCTTCGTGGGGGTGGGTGTCTGGGACAAAAGGGGCTCCAAAAACAGCAGGAATATGGTTGATTGATATCAACTATATTGAATTGGTTGCCAAAGAGCAACCAATTTAGCTGTGATCTGAAGCTCGCTCGAAGTGCCCGTCCGGCTCGTCGAAACGCACGAGGGGCCGGGACATGGCCATGTCCCGGCCCCTCAAACCCGCTGTCGCGGGGCTCTGCCTAGTTGCCGAACGCCGGGGGGGCGACGTCGTGCGGCTCCTTGGGTTCGGGCTCCGGCACCCGGTCCTTGGGTTCGGCCGGAACGGTGACGATGATCGCGGCGATGGCGATGACCACCATCAGCACGTTGAACAGCAGGCCGATGGCACCGCCGAAGCGCAACGCCACGTTGTCCTGCCGGCCGATGAACAGGCCCCAGGACTGGATGAGTTCCGGATTGACAGCCTGCCCCGCGACGTAAAGAGCCGCGGAAATCGCGACGCCGATCGCGTTGCCCAGCGAGGAAGCCATCTTGTAGATGCCGGAGGCGGCACCCACCTGCGCGTCGGGGACATTGGAAAGGGCCGCGTCGGTGGACGGGGTGGCATAGAAACCAAGGCCCACCCCGAAGAGGGTGAATCCGATGACGGAAAGCACGATGTACTGGTCGATGTACAGGAACGTCATCGAGCACATCAGGATGCCGACGCCTGTGATCATCGAGCCCCACAGCATCGGCTTTTTCGGCCCGAAGCGCTGCAGCAGCTTTTCGCCCACCCGGATCGTGGCCAGGATTGCGATGAGGTAGCCCAGGGTGAGCAGGCCCGACTGCAGGGAGCTCATTCCGGCGGCGATCTGCACCAGTCCCAGGGACACGATCAGCGTGCCTGCCGCACCGTTGAGCAGGAAGTTGGACAGCGTGGCTCCGGTGAAGGTGCCATTGGAGAACAGCTTCAGGTTCACGAACGCGCCCGCGCGGTGCGTCTCGATGTACAGGAAGACCAGACCGGAGACCGCGGCCAGGGCGATCAGACCCAGTCCGCCCAGGCTCAGCCAGCCCAGCGCCGGACCCTGCGAGATGTAGATGTTGATCGAGACCAGCAGCACGATGAAGGCCGCCAGCCCGCCCCAGTCAAAGCCCTGCTCGGCCGCGGCCGGATCGCGCTCGGCCCTGGACTCGGGGGTGCCGCGCAGCAGCCACAGGGCCAGGATCGAGAGGACCACGGAGATCCAGAAGATCGAGCGCCAGCCCAGTGCGCTGGTGGCCATCAGCCCGCCGAAGAGCGAACAGAATCCGGACCCGCCCCAGGAGCCGATCGACCAGAAGGACAGGGCGCGCTGCCGGGCCTTGCCCTCATAGAAGGTCTTTACCAAGGCCATCGAGGAGGGCATGATGCAGGCCGCGGACAGGCCCTGGACCACCCGCCCGCCCAGCAGCATGGTGCTGGTGATTCCGCCCAGGTTTTCCGGGGTCAGGGCGATCAGCAGCGATCCGGCGATGGACAGCCAGATGCCTGCGTAGAGGATCTTGACGCGGCCGAGCCGGTCGGCCAGGCCGCCGGCCACGACGATGAAGATTCCCGAGAACAGCGAGGTGACCGACACGGCCAGGTTCGCCAGGGTTTCCTCGACGCCGAGCTGGCCGCGGATGCCGGGGATGACGTTGAGCAGCGTCTGGGCAAAAAGCCAGAAGTTGATGACGGCCAGGACGATGCCCAGCAGCCACTTGTCGGTTGGCTTCCAGGTGGTGGCGGCGGGTGCGTTTGCTGTGGTTCCCATGGCCTAGCCTTCCTTGCTTTGTTGGTTTTTGCCCAGGTAGGCAAGGGCTGCGAGCACCTGGGTGCGTGTGGCGGTTTCCAGCGTGGGGTCGATGGCGGGGGCAAAGAAGGGGGAGTGGTTCGCCGGGATGTCAGCGGACACGCTCCCGTTCTCGACGGCCTTGCGATACGCCTCGGCCGGGACGTATCCGACGGTCCAGTAGGCATAGGGGACGCCGAACGCGTCGGGGATGGTGCTGAAGTCCTCCGAGGCGGTGGCCGGGGTGGCCTGGTAGACCTGCCCGTCGGGGAAGTGCCCGGTGAAGGCCGTTGTCACGCGCTCGTTCACCTCCGCGTCGTTCTCGGTTAGCGGGAACTGGTCGTAGTACTCGAACTCGGGTTCCTTGGGCGAGCCGGCGGCGGCGCATTCGCCGCGCACGATCCGCTCGATGGAGGCCATGATGTGCTTGCGCAGCGCGAGGTCGTAGGTGCGGATGTTCAGGCGCAGCTCGGCCTTGGCCGGAATGATGTTGGCCGCTGTCCCCGCGTTGGAGGATCCGACGGTCACCACCGCGAACTGCCCGGGCATGGTTTCGCGCGACACGATGGTCTGCAGCTTCAGCACGATCGAGGCGGCCAGCACCACGGGGTCCACCGCGTTGTGCGGCATCGAACCGTGGGCACCGCGGCCGTGGACGGTGATTTTCAGGCTGTCGCCGGCGGAGAGGATCGGCCCGGCGGTGGTGCCGACGAGTCCGGCCTCCACCGGCATGACGTGCTGGGCCAGTGCCACGTCCGGGCGCGGCACCTTGTCCACCAGGCCGTCGGCAACCATCGCCTTCGCGCCGGCGGCGGTTTCCTCGGCGGGCTGGAAGAGGGCGATGTGCGTGCCTGACCAGGCCTCGCGGTGGTCGGCCAGCACCTTTGCGGCGCCCAGCAGCGTGGCCATGTGCATGTCGTGGCCGCAGGCGTGCATGACGCCGTCCACGGTGGAGGAGTATTCCAGTCCCGTGTCCTCCGTGACCGGAAGTGCGTCGGTGTCGGCCCGGGCCAAGACCACGGGACCCTCGCCGTTGGCCAGCACCCCGACCACCCCGGTCCCGCCGATGCGCTGCACGTCGTAGCCCAGGGCCGCGAGCTCGGTCTCGAGGCGTGCGGCGGTCTGGTGCTCCTGAAGGCCGAGCTCCGGGTTGCGGTGGAAGTGCTTGTATAGCTCTCGCTGCCATTCAAGCTGGCCGTCCAGGGAGTCAAAAAGTGCGGGGTCAACCACGGGGATCGCCTTTCCGTTTCGGCCACGCACGGGCACTGCGGGATGCCGATACCCTGGCTGCGGATCCAGTTAAACAACGTATCGCCGCAGGTCATCCGGTGTCCATGTCATGACGCGGAATTCATGCACAGTTCGGTGCCCGGTGCGCAAGTGGTTGCCGGGCGCCGAGGTTGTCCCGGCCCGGAAGCGGCGCCGCTCGAGGGGGCGGGGGCACAGGCCGTCCCGCCGCGACGGCCCTCGGCCGGGGCATCCCTGTGCGCCCGGAAAAACGGGGCCGTGGCCGCAATTGCAAGTGGGACGGCAATGAAATCCACGGGTTGACCGGGGCGTTTGGGGCAGCCCCGGCGACGAGCGGGAATGGGCCATGTGGGGGTGCCCGATCGGCGTCTTGACAGCACTTTGTGAGGAGTGACATAGTTCAACACATGAACCTGTCAGACAGCCGGACGGCCGGACCGCAGCCCGTCGTCCGGGTCAGCGCGGCCGAGGCCGTATTCACGGCCATCCGCGATGCCATCGAGTCCGGGGAGCTGCCCGTGGGGCACAAGCTGAGCTCCGAGTCGGTGCTCGCCGGAAAATTCGCCGTCAGCCGTTCGGTCGTTCGCGAGGCACTGCGCTCCTGCGCCGCCCTTGGCCTCACCGAGACGCACACCGGCAAGGGAACCTTTGTCATCGCGGGCAAGGCCAGCGACGACCTGGTGCTGGGCAAGTTCTCCGCGCGCAGCCTCATGGAAGCGCGCCCGCACATCGAGATCCCCGCGGCGGAACTCGCCGCCACCCGCGCCACCCCCGACCAGCTCGAGGAGCTGCGCGGCATCATCGAGGCCATGGAGGACGAGGACGACGCCGAGCGCTGGGTGGCCCTCGACGCAAGCTTCCATGCCACGATCGCCGCGGCCAGCGGCAACGGGGTCTTTGAGCGGGTTGTGGGCGACATCCGCGAGGCCATGGTCAACCAGTCAGAGACCATCAACCTCATCACCGGACGCCAGCACCCCTCGCACGCCGAACACCGCGAGATCCTCGCCGCCATCGAGGCGCGCGACGGCGCCGCGGCGGGCAAGGCCATGGCCGGTCACCTGGCCGCGGTCGACGAAGCACTGACCACGATCCTTGGAGCGGAAACCGCATGAGCACTCCCACCTTCCCGGCCCACGCCCCGCTGGCCGTGCAAACCCGCGGCGAGCTGGTGGAAAGCGTCCACTACGGATCGCTGGTAGCCCTGGACGCAGCCGGCCGGACCGTGCTGACGCGCGGCGAGCCGACGGCCCCGATCTATCCGCGCTCGGCCCTGAAGCCGCTGATGGCCGTGGCCATGGTGCGCGCCGGACTGCAGCTCTCCGCCGAGCAGCTGGCACTGGCCTCCGCCAGCCATTCGGGCTCCGCCGACCACCGCGACCTGGCCGCGAAGATCCTCGCCGACGCCGGGCTGGAACCCGGCGCGCTGCGCAACTCCACCGACCTGCCCTACGGAGTGGCCGAGCGCCGGGAATGGATCGAGGCGGGCAACGGTCCCACCCACTTGGCGCAGAACTGCTCGGGCAAGCACGCCGCGATGCTGGCCACCTGCCTGCTCAACGGCTGGGACACCGAGACCTACCTGCGGCACGACCACCCGCTGCCCACCCTCATCCGCGAGGTCGTCGCCGAGCTCACTGGAGAACCGACCACCGTGGTGAGCACCGACGGCTGCGGCACGGAGGTCTTCGCCCTCTCCCTGGCTTCCATGGCCCGGGCCTTCGGGACACTCGTGACCGCACCCGCTGGCACCGCCGAGCACCAGGTCGCGAACGCCATGCGCACCCACCCGGAGATGGTTGCCGGCCTCGGACGCGACGTCACCGCGCTGATGGAAACCTTCCCCGGGGTGCTGGCCAAGGACGGGTTCGAGGGCATCCAGCTCATCGCCCTGCCCGACGGCTCGGCCGTGGCGCTGAAGATCTCCGACGGAGGCGACCGGGCCCGGATGCCCGCCGCCGTCCCCGCGTTGCTGGCCCTGGGACTGGATCCGGCCAAGCTGGCCGCATTCGACAACCTGCCCGTGCTCGGCGGCGGAAATCCCGTCGGCACGCTGGCCGGGCTGCCCTTCCCCTAGCGCCCCGTCCACCCGCTTCACGCAAGCCCGCGGTTGCTGGCGCGCGCCCAAAAACTTCCACCCCCTGCACATCCGCCTCACCGCCACCC